>DATBKQ010000290.1:0-4895 GCA_036555825.1 Acetobacteraceae bacterium
TAGCCGCGCTCGGTGTCCAGCGGCACGCGATCGCCGAGCTGTCGCGCGAGTTCCTTCGACCAGGCGCCCGCGGCGATCACCACCGCGTCGAAATTGCGGAAGCCGAGTTCGCAATCGAGGCGGACGCCTCCCTCGGTCGGCTGCACGCGGCGCACGCGCTCCTGCGCGATGCTGCCACCCATCCGCTCGTACTGTGCCGCGTAGGCCAGCACAAGCCGATGTGGAGAGGCGACGAAGGCGCTGTCCGGTTGGAACAACCCCTTGACGTAGCGGTGCGCCAGGCTGGGTTCGAGCTGGCGGATCTCATCCGGCCCGAGCACGTCGAACGCGACGCCCCGCGCGGCCATGATGTCGCGGTCGTACTGCGTGTGCGCGAACCCAGCCTCTGTCTCGAACACCTTGAGCCAGCCGGCGGGACGCACCAGGCCGTCTGCGCCAGACAGGGCGATCAGTTCGCGGTGTGCTTCGTAGGCCTTGCTGACCAAAGGCTGGAGCGCGTCCGCAATGGCCTCCACCCGGCTGTGCCGGCCGGCGAGCAGGAAGCGAACGAGCCACGGCGCGATCCGTGGCAGATAGCTCCACCGCACGCGGACAGCGCTGTCGCGATCGAACAGCATGCGCGGGATGTCGCGCCATAGCGCGGGGGTACTGTTCGGCGTGACGGCACCGGTGACGATGCCGCCGGCATTGCCGAACGAGGTGGCGGTGCCCGGAGCGCGCGGGTCGATCGACGTGACCGTGTGACCGTCGCGCTGCAGGTGCAGCGCACACGACACACCGACGATCCCGGCGCCGATGACGGCGATGCGCATCAGCCGCCGGCCCCAGTCATCTCGGCACGATCAGGGCATCGACGGCCACAATGCTGTCGCCGGTGCAGATCAGCGGGTTCACATCCAGCTCGGCAACCGCATCGCGATGATCCGCGGCGAATGTCGCAACCGCGCAGATCACCTGCGCAAGTCGATGGCGATCCACGGGCGGCATGCCGCGGAAACCATCCAGCAGGCGCGTGCCCTTCAGCTCCGACAGCAGGGCCAGCGCTTCGTCATGCGTCAGCGGAGCAGGCGACAGTGCGGTATCCTTCAGCAGCTCCACCAGAATTCCGCCCAGCCCGACCACCACCAGCGGACCGAACAGCGGATCGACGCGCGCGCCGACCACCATCTCGACGCCTTGCGGCATCATGCGCTGCACCAGCACGCCGGCGATCCGCGGCGGCGGCGTGATGGCATTGGCGAGTGCCATGATCGTCTGGTACGCCGCACGCACCTCGTCCGCGTCGCGCAGGTTGAGCCGCACGACGCCGGCCTCGGTCTTGTGCGGCAGGTCCGGTGACTCGACCTTCAGCACCACCGGATAACCGAGCGAGCCCGCGGCATTCACCGCCGCGTCCACGCTCTGCGCCACGCGCTCGCCGACCACCGGCACGCCGTACAGCGCCAACACCTCCTTTGCCTCTCGCTCGGTCAACGTTCGGCCGCCGGCCGCACCGAGCAGCCCGCGTGCCTGCTGAACCGTGTCCACCGGCGTCGGCAGCGGTTTCGGCGCATCGGCCGCATGCTTCGCCTCTCGCCAATGCCAGGCGGCGAGGGCGGCGAAGCACGACGGCATCGAGCGGAAGAATGCCACATGCTCCGCTTCCTCGGTTTCCTTCACGCCCGGCCCTTCCAGCCACTCGCTCTGCCACGCCAGGCAGACGATCTTGCCGTGCTTCGCGGCCAGCGAATCATAAACCGGTATCCGTCGCGCGGATGGCGCATAGCCATAGGTCTGCGGCACCACCAGCGCGCCATAGGCCTGGTCGCCAAGCAGCGCATCGGCACAGGCAGCGAGCGACTCAGGATTGGCCAGAATCTGTGCGGTCACGTCGCACGGGTTGCGCGCCGAGCCGAACTCCGGGATGTGCGAGGTCAGCACATCGCGCACCGGCCCCGAAGGCTGCGGCAACGGTACGCCGAATTGCTCGGCGCGATCGGCGGCCATGATCGCCGCGCCGCCCGATGCCGCAACCACCGCGACACCGGGCGCCTTCGGCGCGCGTGCCTTGGCGAAGAATGCCGCGGTCTCGCACAACGCCTCGTAGTCATCGACCAGGATCGCGCCGGCCCGGCGGAACACGGCCCGATAGGCCGCCTGCGATCCGGCGAGCGAACCGGTGTGCGACATCGCTGCCGCCGCACCCTGCTCGCCCACCGCCATCTTGAACACGATCAGCGGCTTGTCGCGTTGCCAGGCGCGTTCCGCCGCGACCAGCATGCGCTCGGGTTCGGCCATGCCTTCGAACACGCAGGCGATCGCCGCACAGGAGGGATCGTCCGCCAGGTAGGAGATGTAGTCAGCCATATCCACATCGCAGGAGTTGCCCGAGGTGAGCACGTGGCTGAACGACACGCCGCGCACCACCGCCTGTGCCAGCGCCATGCCGAGAGCGCCGGACTGGCTCACCATGCCGATCGCGTGCCGGCGCGGCGGCGGGATCGGGGTGATGTCCATGAACGTCACACGCATGTCGAGCGGTGCGTTCACCAGGCCGATGGTATTGGGCCCGACGATGCGCATGTTGGCCTCGCGTGCGATCGCGGCAAGCCGGTGCTGTTGCGCGACCCGATCGTCCTTGCCGGTCTCCGCGTAACCCGAGGCGAATACGATCACCCCGCCCACGCCAGCCGCCGCGCATTCCAGCACGATCTGCTCGACGGCCTCGCGAGGTGCTGCGACCACGGCGCAGTCCGGCACCTCCGGAATTGCGGCGACACTTGGGTAACAGCGCAGTTCGCCGATCCGCTCGTAGCGCGCGTTCACCGGATAAACCCGCCCGCCATAGTGCTGCAGATTGACCAGCACACGCTCGCCGAACGATCCCGCCCGGGTCGAGGCGCCGACCACCGCGATGCTGGCAGGATGCAGCAGGCGCGTGAGGTCGGCGTGTTGATAGACGGTGGTTCGTTTCACTTCCATGGCCGGCTCGATTGACGTTTGCAGGGGGCGAGCATACTGATCGGTAGCTTTGCAGCAAAGGACGCGGGGAAATGTCGTCGCTGTTCGATCTGACCGGCAAGATCGCCGTCGTCACCGGCTCCAGCAAGGGCATCGGCCGGGCGATCGCCGAACGAATGGCGGAGCACGGGGCCAGGGTGGTGATCTCCAGCCGCAAGGCCGAGTTGTGCGAGCAGGTCGCCACGGGCATCCGCGCCAAGGGCGGGGAGGCGGCGGTGATTCCCTGCCATATCGCGCGCAAGGAGGAATTGCGGAAGCTGGTGGATCAGACCGTGTCGCTGTGGGGCGGGATCGACATCATGGTGAGCAACGCCGCGGTCAATCCCTATCTCGGTCCTGCGGCTGGCGCTTCCGACGAAGTCTATGAGCGCATCATGGGCGCCAATGTGCGCAGCAACTTCTGGCTGGCGAACATGGTGTGTCCGCGGATGGCGGAGCGTGGCGGTGGTTCGTTCATCATCATCTCCTCCGTCGGCGGGTTTCGCGGCACGGCGTCGCTCGGGCTCTACGCGATCTCGAAGGCGGCGGATATGCAACTGGCGCGCAACATCGCGGTGGAGTGGGGACCGAGGAACGTGCGCGCGAACTGCATCGCACCGGGCCTGGTGCGCACGGATTTCGCCCGCGCGCTGTGGGAGGACCCGGTGCGCTATCGCAAGACCACGCGCGACAACCCGTTGCAGCGGATCGGGGAACCCGACGAGATCGCCGGCGCCGCGGTATTCCTGGCCTCGCCGGCCGGCAACTTCGTCACCGGCCACACACTGGTTGTGGATGGCGGCACGATGGCCGGTGTTGTGCTGCAGAAGGACGATTGAGCTGACCCGCGAGCAGGCGGCGGCGCTGGACCGCGGCGACCAACTGGCTGGGTTTCGCGACCGGTTCGTATTGCCCGAAGGTGTAATCTATCTCGACGGCAATTCACTTGGCCCGCTGCCGATCGCGACTAAGGCGCGCGTGATGGAGGTGGTGGAGCGCCAGTGGGGGCAGTCGCTGATCCGAAGCTGGACGGACCACGGCTGGATCGATCTGCAGTTCCGCATCGGGGAGAAGATCGCACGTCTGATCGGTGCGGCGCCGGGCACGACGGTGGTGGCGGATTCCACATCGGTGAACCTGTACCAGCTGCTGGCAGCCGCGCTGCAACGTCGCCCCGGTCGGCGGGTGATCCTGACCGAAGCCGGCAACTTCCCCACCGACCTTTACATCGCGCAGGGCCTTGCCGCGCATCTACGGCTTGGACACGTGGTACGGCAGGCGACGGATGTGGGGGCGGCGCTGGATGACGGTGTGGCCGTGCTGATGCTGACCCACGTGGACTACCGCAGCGGCGCGATGCACGACATGGCGGCGCTGACCCGGGCCGCGCATGCTGCCGGCGTGTTGGTGCTGTGGGATCTGTCGCATTCCGCCGGCGCGGTGCCATTGCAGCTCGAGACGGACGGTGTCGATCTGGCGGTGGGCTGCGGCTACAAGTACCTGAACGGCGGGCCGGGCGCCCCGGCATTCCTGTATATCGCCGCGCATATGCAGGAGGAGCTGCAACTGCCGCTGACCGGCTGGCTTGGCCATGCCGCGCCGTTTGCATTCGAAAGCGAGTACCGGCCGGCAGAGGGTGTCGGGCGCGCGGTGGTGGGAACGCCGCCGATCCTGTCGCTCGCGGCCATGGAGGCCGGCATCGACATCGCGCTGGAGGCACCGGTGGCGGCGGTCCACGCGAAGTCATTGGCGCTTGCCGAATTGTTCATGACCCTGATGGCGGGTGAAAGCGAATTCGCTCTGCTGACCCCGCGCGAGACGTCACGCTGCGGCAGCCAGGTGGCGTTCACTCATCCGCAGGGCTACGCCATCATGCAGGCGCTGATCGAGCGTGGGGTGATCGGCGACTTCCGGGC
>DATBKQ010000291.1:0-7867 GCA_036555825.1 Acetobacteraceae bacterium
GCCGGAGGAGAACCCGCACAACGCCTGGTACGTGAAGACGACGGTGAACGGCGCGCCCGAGGGCAGGCTGAAGGGCCGCACCGTCGTGCTGAAGGACAACATCATGCTGGCCGGGGTGCCGATGATGAACGGTGCCGCGACACTTGAAGGCTACGTCCCAAATGTCGATGCGACGGTGGTGACGCGCATCCTCGATGCCGGTGGCACCATCCTCGGCAAGGCGCACTGCGAGTCATTCTGCCTGTCCGGCGGCAGCCACACGTCCGCACTGGGCGCGGTGCACAATCCGCGCCGGCGCGGCTATTCGGCCGGCGGTTCGTCCTCCGGCAGTGCCGCCCTGGTCGCCGCCGGCGAGGTGGACATGGCGCTCGGTGGCGATCAGGGCGGCTCGATCCGCATTCCCGCCTCGTTCTGCGGCATCTACGGCATGAAGCCGACGCACGGGCTGGTGCCGTACACCGGCATCATGCCGATCGAGATATTCGTCGATCACACCGGTCCGATGACCGCGAATGTCGCCGACAATGCGCTGCTGCTGGAAGTGCTGGCCGGTCCCGATGGCTACGACCCGCGCCAGTACAATGTGCGGGTGCAGCCGTACACCGAGGCGCTCGGACGCGGCGCTGCCGGTCTCCGCATCGGCATCGTCAGGGAAGGCTTCCAGGCCGCCAACGCGCAGGAGGATGTGAACGCCAAGGTCCGCGCCGCGGCGCAGCGTCTGGGGCGCCTCGGTGCGAGCGTGCAGGAGGTGTCCATCCCCATGCATCAGCTCGGCTCGGCGATCTGGACGCCGATCGGCGTCGAAGGTCTGACCCAGACGATGATGCACGGCGACGGATACGGCGTGAGCCGGCCCGATCTTTATGTAACCAGCCTGATGGACTTCCATCGCAACTGGCGCGCCCGAGCCAACGAGATGTCCGAAACCACCAAGGCCTTTACCTTGCTGGGCAGCTACATCCGGCGTCAGCACGGCAGCCGGTACTACGGCAAGGCGATGAACGTCGCGCGCCGGCTGACTGCTGCGTATGACGCGGCACTGGCACAGTACGATCTGCTGCTGATGCCGACGACGCCGATCAAGGCGACGCCTTTGCCTGCACCCGACGCGCCACGCGAGGAGATCGTCGAAAAGGCGCTGAACATGATCGCCAACACCGCGCCTTTCGACATTACGCACCACCCGGCGATGGCGATCCCATGCGGGATGTCGGACGGGCTGCCGGTGTCGTTGATGCTGGTCGGCCGGCATTTCGATGAACCGGCGATCTATTGTGCCGCGCATGCCTTCGAGCAGTCGGATGACTGGGCGCGGATGTAGATCGGCCGGAGCGCGTCATGGTCTGCCGGTGATCAGCCGCGCGCCGCGGCCGTAGGTGAGCCATGCCCAGGACCAGTTGATATAGACGACGAGCCGGTTGCGAAATCCTGCCAGCAGGAACAGGTGGACCAATGACCAGAACAGCCAGGCAGGAAAACCCCGAAGCTGGACGCGGCCAAGATCCGCGACCGCGCGGGAACGCCCGATCATCGCGAGCGTGCCGAGGTTGCGATAACGGAAGCGACCTATGGGGCGTCGGCCGGCAACCCGCGCGGCAATCAACTTCGCGACGTATCTGCCTTGCTGCGTGGCAACGGCGGCAAGTCCCGGCAGCGGCCGGCCATCGACACCCGCAAGGTGTGCCACATCGCCGATAACGAAGATCTCGTCATGGCCGGACACCGAGCAATCCGGCCGCACCTTCACCGCGCCATTGCGCGCGGCTTCCGCGCCAAGCCAGGCGGCGGCCGGCCGCGCTTCCGTGCCCGCGCACCAGAACACATTCGCGCTGTCGATCCGCATTCCGCCGGCCGAGACCCCGCAGGCATCGATCTGTTCCACGGCGTGGCGCAGCCTGATCTCGACGCCCAGCGAACCAAGCGCGCGCAGGGCATAAGCCGACAGGTTCGCGGGAAAGCCGGCGAGCAGCCGGGGGCCGGCCTCGCACAGGATCACGCGAGCGGATTGCGGCCGGATGTGGCGGAAGTCGCGCACCAGAGTGAAGCGCGCGAGTTCCGCAATCGATCCGGCGAGCTCCACGCCCGTCGGTCCACCGCCGACCACGACAAAGGTCAGCAGGCGCGCAACTTCCGCGAGGTCATTGTGGCTTTCCGCGCGTTCGAACGCGCTCAGCAGGCGCTGGCGGATCGTCTCGGCATCGGTCAGACTCTTCAGCACCGTCGCGTGCGCCGCCCAATCGTCGTGGCCGAACCAGCTATAGGCGGCGCCGGTCGCGATGATCAGGTAGTCGTAGCCGAACTCCCCGGTATCCTCGACCAGCACCACGCGTCGCGACGCATCGACCCCGGTCACTTCGCCCATGATGACGGTGGTGTCGCGATCGCGCCGCAGCATGGCGCGGACCGGGCTCGCAATGTCGGACGGACCGAGCGCCGCGGTCGCCACCTGGTACAGCAGCGGCTGGAACACATGGTGGTTGGTCCGATCGATCAGCAGAATGTCGACGCCGCGGCCAGCCAGGCGGCGCGCGGCGGTGATGCCGCCGAATCCGGCCCCGACGATGACGACGCGTGGCCGCCCCGCGCCGGCCATTCTTGTGCTACCGGTTCTGCACCAGCTCTACCATGATCCCTTCCGGCCCGCGAATGAACGCGAGCCGCGTGCCCGGATCGCGCGTCAATGGACCGATCACCACCTCCGCGCCCTTGGCACGCAGCTCCTCGCAGGCGGCATCGACATCATCGACCGTCAGCCCGATGTGCTCCAGCCCGTAGTACGGAAAGCGCGGCGCGGCGGCGGTGGGATCGTGCGGGTGCGTCGGCGCTATCAGCACCTTCTGCCCGCCGACCCTCATGGTGACGCGCATCTGTCCCGGATACAGCGTGCCCGCCGGGTACACGCCGCGCGTCACCTCGGCATCGAACATCGTCTCGAAGAAGCGCGCGGTCGCGTCGGGGTCGGGACTGCGTAGGTGAACATGGTCATAGTGATAGGTTCGCATCCCCGCATCCTTATCGCACGAAGGCGTACCTGAAACGCTCGCCATCCGCCGTCACCCGCCCCACCGTCGGCGAGGGGAAATGGATCGGCAGGATCAGCGTGCCGGTGTCCGCGACCTCGTTCAGGAACCTGCGCCGCGAGGCGGCCGCCTGCTTCGCATCCCAATCGAAGATGGTGGACCAGTCCGGCTCGCGGCATTGCAGCGCGTGATGCATCATGTCGCCGGTGACCGACGCACGCTGCCCGCCCGAGCTGATGTTGACGCAGCAATGGCAGGGCGAATGTCCCGGCGTCGGCGTCAGCCAAACCGTATCGTCGAGCGTATAGTCGTCATCCACCAGCAGCGCCTGGCCCGCCGCGACAATCGGTTCGCAGTTGAAGCGCCAGACATTGCCGGGCGGCTGCTCGCCGCGCGCCGTCGCCGCCTCCCACGCGGCGTATTCCTTCTTGTGGAACACGTACTTCGCCTTGGGAAAGGTCGGCACCCAGCGCCCGTCGCGCAGCACGGTGTTCCAGCCGCAATGGTCGATGTGCAGATGCGTGCAGAACACGTAATCGATGTCGTCGAACGCCAGGCCCTCGGCCTTGAGGCCGTCCAGCCAGGGCTGCTTGGGGAAGTCCATCGGCGCCGGATAACCCTTGTCCTCCCCGGTGCAGGTGTCCACCAGGATCGTGTGATGCGGCGTGCGCACCACGAAGGTCTGATAGGTGATCACCATGCGGTTGGACGCCGCGTCATAGACCTCCGGGTCCATCTCGGCCAGGTAGCGTCGGCCGAGATCGGGGTCATAGGCGGGGAACATGTCCTCGGGCCGCCGCCAAGGACCATCGCGCTCGATGATGCTTGTGACGGTGACGTCGCCGATTCTTACGGTGCGCACGATCAGATCTCCAGACGATAGAACTGCGCGGCCGAGGCGCTGAACAGGTCGGTCTTCTCGCCGGCACTGGCCCCGCGCGCCAGAAGCTTGCAGGCATTCCAGAACGGCGCGTAGGCGTAGGAACCCTTGTCCACCGGGAAATTGCTCTCGAACATGCAGCGCCATGCACCGAACGCCGCGATGCAGGTCTCGACATACGGCTTCCACGCGGCGGCCAGGGTTTCCGATGAAGGCGGGTCCGCCTTCTCATGGAAATCGAAACCGTTGATCCGCATCGCCATGCCGCCCAGCTTCACGAACACGTTCGGGCATTGCGCCAGCGCGCGGATCGACGCCGACCATGTGTGGAACACCTCGTCGCGCTTGCCCGCGTACTTGCCAATGCCCAGCGGACCACCGACGTGGTTCAGGCAGATACGCGTCTCCGGGAACGCCTGCGCCAGGGCCGTCAGCTCATCGATCTGCGGATGGTACAGCCAGGCGTCGAAGGTCAGGTTCAGCGGTGCCAGGCAGGCAAAGCCCTGGCGGAACGTCGCATCCGCCATCAGGCCGGGCGGCGGCGCATAGGCCGGGTTCATCAGCGCCGGGTCGGCATCCCAGGCGGTGATGTGCCGGATGCCCCGGAAGCGTCCGCCGCCGGCGCGGATATGCGCCTCCAGCACCGGCCGCACGCGCTCGCCCAGCCGCAGGTCGGCGTGTCCGACGATGCCGGCGCACACCTTGGCCTTGCCGTAGTTGCCGGACGCGCTCATCGCCGCGACGCCATTGACGAACTCGGTCTCGCCGACCGGCTTGAGCTCCTCGGGGCCGGAGGCGCGGTGCATCGAGCGGCATTGCACGAACACGGTGGCGACGATGTTGTGACCGCTGTTGGTATCAGCGAGCAGATCGTCCAGCATGTAGACCCAACCCGGCCGTTCCCACAGGTGATGGTGCGGATCGACGATCGGCAGGTCGGGTTCCAGGATCGCCTCGGTCCGTCGCGCCAGCCAGTCGTCGCGGACCGGCAGGTAGGGGCTGCTGGCGGGCTGCGTCGTGGTGCTCATGGCGGTTCCCTCCCGATTGACGGGGGATCATCCCGCCACCCCCGGCCGACCCGCAAGTGTCGCGCTCAGGCTGCTTAGGCCGCCGCCGGCAGTTCCGCCGTTGGCCGCCGTGCCCGACGCCGCGCCGGCGACGCGATCACCGGCGGTAGCCGATGCCCGATCAGCTTGGCATACAACAGCTCGTATTCCGCCGCCGCGCCGGACCACGGAAAGCTGCGCGCCATCGCCGCCTGGCGCATCTCGTTCAGCACATCGGGATCGTCATACGCTTCGAAGGCGCGGCGGCAGGCACCGAACAGCCCGCCGCCCGACAACTCGGTGAACAGGAAGCCGGTCTCGCCATCCTGGATCGTGTCGGCCAACCCGCCAGTCCGGTGCGCGATCGGCAGCGTGCCGTAGCGCTGTGCCTGCATCTGGGTCAGCCCGCACGGCTCGAACCGCGACGGCATCAGGCAGAAGTCGCTCGCCGCGACGATGCGGCGCGCCATCGGCTCGTTGAAGCCGATCAGCAGGCCGATGTTGTCGCGATGGCTGCGCGCCAGACGGCTGAGCATGTGTTCGGTATCCGGATCTCCCAGGCCGAGAATGGCGATCTGGCCGCCTTCATGCACGATGTCGCGCGCCGTCTCCGCGACGATGTCCAGTCCCTTCTGGTGCACCAGCCGCGATACCACGCCGAACAGCGGCCCGTCGCAATGCCGCAGGCACAGCCCGGTACGCACCAGCTCGGCATTCGCCTGCTTGCCGGAGAGGTCATCGGCCTCGAAATGGTGCGGCAAGTGCGGGTCGTGGCTCGGGTCCCAGCTTTCGTCGATGCCGTTGACGATGCCGGACAGCCGCCCCTGGGCCGCGATGCCGCTGGTCAGCCCATGCAGGCCGCCGCCCAACGCCTCGGTTGTGATCTCGCGGGCATAGGTCGGGCTCACGGTGGAGATGTGGTCCGCGTAGAACAGCCCGGCCTTGAGGAACGATATGCGATCGTGGAACTCCACGCCGTTGATGCCGAACGCGCTCTCGGGAATGCCCAGCGTTTGCATCCGGTCGCGATCGCACAGGCCTTGGTAGGCGATGTTGTGGATGGTGAGTATCGTCGGGACGTGCGCGCCCTCCCAGCGCAGGTAGGCGGGCGCCATCCCTCCTGGCCAGTCGTTGACGTGCAGCACATCCGGAACCCAGTCCATTCCGGCGGTGTCGGCGGCGATTTCCGCCGCGGCGAGCGACAGGCGTGCAAAGCGCACATCGTTGTCCGGCCAGTCATGCCCTTCGGGTGCCGCGTAAGGCGTTCCTGTGCGCTGATACAGCGATGGTTCAAGCACCAGGTACAGCGGCAGCCCGTCGTCCGTGCGGGTCAGGCCAATGCAGCACGGCTCGATTCCGGCCCGGCCGGGCAGATGCGCCGCGATGGTTATGTCGTCCGCCTTGGCGATCACCTCGGGATACGCCGGCAGCAACACACGCGCATCGATACCGCGGCATCTCAAGGCGCGTGGCAGCCCTGCCGAGACGTCGCCGAGTCCGCCAGCTTTCGCAAAATCGGCGAACTCGCTGGTCGCGAACAAAACCTGCATTTTGCTCCGGCTGGCTGATGGATAAGTTTTTGCTGCGATATATGTTAAGGCAATCTTAATCGCGTGAACGGCTACAATCTCAACGTGCATCGTTCACGAGCAGGTCATGCGCTTCACGACTTCTTGCCGCACGCCGCCGTGACCGGGACCGTGCGGTTTGCCTTTACTGTTGCTTGTTACTAATGTAACTAATGTCAAAGGTCAGCATTGGCGGGTATGTTCGCAGGGTTCACCCCCATGTTGACCAGCGATTGACGCATCCAGGTGCCGAGCTGGCGCGTGCCGGTATTGTAGTCCGTCCAGCTATCGAGAAAGTCGCGCCAGCGGCGGTCCGGCTCGGTCTGCACCCCCATCGCGCTGGGCAAGGCTACGAAAGGGCCTTCCAGCAAAGTCACCTGGTCCAGCATCGGCGCCTTGGCGGAGACGCCGAGTGCCTGGATCAACGCATAGATGATGCAGTCGGCGCGTCCCGCCTGCATCAGCAGAATGGCATCGTCGCCCGCCTTGGCGCCGATGACCTGTGCCTTCGGCGCATACCGCGCCAACAGCACATCCGATAGCGAACCGATCAGCGAGACCACTCGCACGTCGGGCCGGTTCAGGTCGTCCCAGCTACGCGCCGCGAACCCGCGCCGCGCCACATACCCGAACGGGTGGTGGTAGTAGGCGCGGGTAAAGCCGATCGCCAGCGCGCGCTGCGGCGTCGGATTGAGCGCGAAGGCCAAGTCTATCTTGTTGGCCTGCAGGTCGAGCACTGAATTTCCGTAGGTCGACTCGACATATTCCAGCTTGGAATTGAGCGCAGAGGCGATGCTCTTCGCCATGTCGATCGCCGCCCCGGACCATTCGCCGGTGGCAAGGTCCTTGCGAAAGAACGGCAACTCCCCCGGCAGCGCCGCGATGCGCAGCACGCCGGCCCGGCGCACCCGGTCGAACGTCGATTCCTGGCCAGACGGTGTCTGTGCCTTGACCGGTGCCGCCACTGCCACGGCTCCGACCGCAACGGCTCCCAATGCTCGACGCCTCTGCATGCTCAGCTCCCCTCATTGTTGTATTGCCGTGGCTTCAGCCCGCCATGGAACCATTCGACGAAGCCGACGATGTCGAACACCGGCACGCCGAATGTCCGTTCGATCTTCGCGGAGTAGGGCGGCAGATTGGTACATTCGGAGACGATGGCGCCAACGTCAGGGTTCTCCCGCAGCAGCCGCTCCGCCATTTCCAGCACCTCGCGTTCCTGCGCCGCGTAATCCACCTTGGGCTGGCCGGTCCGGTTGTTGTAGCGGAATATGCCGTCAGGCGGCATACCCACCACCGGCAGGTCGGTGGGACAGCCAACGGCGCGAAAATGGTCGGCGGACAGCGCCTCCT
>DATBKQ010000292.1:0-5552 GCA_036555825.1 Acetobacteraceae bacterium
AATGACCACGAGTTGGCGCAGCTTGCCGCTGGCGGTGAGCCGGCCGAGATCCGCCGGGGCACCCGCGTTCAGCAATGCGCGGCGCAGCGCGGTCAGACCCGAGTTGTCCGCCACACCGCCATCGACCAGGCGCAGATAGACTGGCATCCGATAGGGCGGAACCTCCTCGCCCGTGCCTTGCACCACCGCCACCTCGTTGCGCAGCGACTGGCGGTAGCGCGCGATGCGGAAGTTCTCCAGGTTGGCATAACGTCCGGCCGGACTTTGCAGGCTTGCAAGATAGGGCAGGGCAGGATCGCGCTGCCCCGGGCAGGACGGCGACAGATACGAATCATCGTGCAGCAGCACGGGGGTGAAGGCGAACGGAAACGCCGCCGACGCCGCGACGCCAAGGCTGACCGGCACTCGGTCGTAATCCATGCAGACATCGTCCAGTGTCTGGCGGTCGAAGGTGAACACCTGGCCGGCCACCATGTCGGTGGCATTGAGCAGCGTCAGTTGCTTCCCAGGCTGGTTCAGCGCCGCCATGGTCGCATGCGTCTGCAACAGGTCCTCGATCATCTCCTGCAACACCGCGATGCGCGTCTGGTTCTCGAGCTGCAGCGACAGCCAGATGACCGGGTTGAGAAAACGATGGGCGAGCCAGCCGATGCCGTCATAGTCCTGCACGCGCTGCATGAAGCTTTCCGCGTGGCCTGGACCGTTGAGGCCCAGGTCGGCGGCATAGACGCTGCCGCCGGATACCGAGGAAACCACCGCGATGTCCTCGGACAGCGCATGCGCCCCATCGTCGGCAACGTAGTGAAGGCCGTTCAGCCGCTTGACCACGGCTGCCGCGAGCGCCGCGGCGCGCGAGCCACCGCCGGAAAAGGTCATCGCCACGAACGGACGCCCGGGGCCCAGCTCGAGCGGCGGCTGCACCAGGTTGGCCTGACCGGGCGCGAGAGGATACTCGGTAGGCGTTGTTCCGCAGGCGCACAGCAGACCGAGTGCAGCGAGCAGGCCCAGCGCGGCTCTCATCGTTTCATCCGAAAAGTGATTTCCGCCAGCACACCCTCCACCGCCTGAACAATCTGCCACAGCGGTGTGTGCGGCAGCGAGGTTTCCAGGCCAAAGCAGTACTGGTCCTCTTCCACCATGAACGGGCGATTGGTCTTGAAGCCTGTCCGCACCGGATTGCTGATCGGCGTGTCAGGGTCGGCCGGAATCGCACCCCTGACCACCGGAACCACGCCGCCGTCGAACCTGATCAGGACTATGGCCATCGCCTGTCATCCGGGATTCTGTCCGCCGGATCACTATCAAAGTCAGCTCGGCCCTGTCATGGCATAATGCCGCCGTGTCATCGTCATGATCGGGATCAGTGGAATTTCGGCATCACCTCCTGGCAGAGCAGACGGAGCGCGGCCATGACATTCTGGTGCGGGATCCTGCCGCCGCAGTTCAGTTCCATCAGCACGCCGTCCAGGCCCAGTTCCTGCCGCAGTTGCTCCAGGCGCTCGGCGACCGATCCCGGAGAGCCGATCAGCACCGTGCCCTTCAGCGCCTCCTCATACGTCATGCGCTCCAGCCGCTGCGCTGTCCTGGCGCGCCGGTCGGCACCATCGACACCGGCGCGCTTCGCCGAATCCGCGAGCAGCGCCGCCTGTTGCCGATAGAAGTGGATCAGGCTCGGCTCGGCCTCGCTGCGTGCCTGTGCATCCGACGAGGCGATATACGCCGGAACACGCAGGAACACCCCGCCACCAGTCGCGCCGGATTCCGCCAGCGCCGCGCGGTATGCGGCGATGTGCGGCGCGATCTCCGCCGCGGTCTCATAGCGCACGGCGACGAAGATCGGCAGTCCCTGCCGGCCGATGGATACAAATGTATCGGCACTGGTCGCCGCGACGCGAATCGGCGGTGTCGGCTGCTGCAGCGGCTTCGGCACCACCACGACCTCGTCGAAGCGGTGATACCTGCCCTGGTACGAGATCCGGTCCTGCGTCCACGCCTTGCGCACGATGTCCAGCACCTCGGCAAAACGCTCGCGGCTTTCACCATAGGGCACGCCATACGCCTCGTAGGTGCGCGCGACACCGCTGCGGCCCACGCCGAAGATCAGCCGCCCGTTGCTGATCTGGTCCACCGTCGCGGCCTCTTCGGCCAGGCGCAGCGGGTGACAGAGCGGCAGCACCTGCACCGCGAGCCCGATCCGCATCCGCTGTGTGCGCGCCGCGATCGCGCTGGCAACGCAGAGCGGCGCCGACAGCACCGAGCGCGCCGGATCGAAATGCAGCTCGCCCAGCCACATCGCATCCAGTCCCCACCGCTCGGCGCCATCGACCAGCTCGAAGGACTGCGCAAACGCCGCGGCGTGCGGCCGGCCGGGCAGGGACGGGAATTCATGGAAGATGCCGAACTCCATCGCGGTCGCCTTACCGTTGCTTCACCGGATGAGCCTAGCGCGTGACGACCGGAGGTGAAATCGCCCAGAGGTCTGAATCACGCGCCCAACAGGAAAAGCTAAAGCAGTGGCGATGTCACCTCAGGCTTGACTTCACGCCCCCGACAGCGCCGGCCGCACGCGGGCGATGCGCAGCACCAGCATCGCCGCCATCAGGCACGCCAGCCCGCTCGCGAGGAACGCCAGCAGATAACTGCCGGTCCAGGTACGGACGACGCCGGCGCCGACCGCCGCCATGGCGCCGCCGATCTGGTGCGTGGCGAAGATCCAGGACATGATCACCGGCGCCGCCTTCCTGCCGAACACCTCGTTCACCAGCGCGAACATCGGCGGCATCACCGCGATCCAGTCCAGCCCATAGAACACCGCGAAGATCGTCAGGCTGACGCTGTCGAAGCTGGTATACGGCAGCACCATCAGCGACAGACCGCGCAGCCCGAAAATCCAGAACAGCAGCAGGCGAGGATTGTAGCGGTCGGTCAGCCACCCGGAGACCGTCGAGCCGATCAGGCTGAACACGCCGAGCGACGCAAGGATGCCCGCGCCCGCGAATTGCGAGTAGCCATGATCGACGCAGAAGGCGATCAGGTGCGTGCCGATCAGGCCGTTGGTGGAGAAGCCGCAGATGCCGAAGCTGAGCGCCAGCAGCCAGAAGTCCAGCGAGCGGACACCGCGGGCCAGTCCTTCGAGCGCGACGGCGAACGGGTTGCCGCCGCGTGACGGCACGGCCGCCTCGACCGTCGCGCCAAGCGGCGCGAGCCCGATGGCGGCGGGCGTCTCCGGCAGCAGCAGCATGGCGAGCGGTATCAGTGCCGCAATCGTCACGGAGACGGTGATCGAGACGCTCTGCCAGCCGTAATCCTGCGACAGCCGGCCGAGCAGCGGCAGGAAAACCAACTGCCCAGCCGCGTTCCCCGCGCTCAAGAGCCCCATCGCCAGGCCCCGATGCGCGACGAACCAGCGGTTCGCCACCGCCGCGGCCATGCCGACCGCTCCGGCGCTGGAGCCGATGCCGACCAGCAGTCCCCAGGTAAAGAACAGTTGCCACGAGGCGGTGATGAACGTGGAAAGCCCGGTGCCGGCCAGCAGCAGCAACAGACACAGCAGAATGGTGCGCCGCAAGCCGAGGGTTTCCATCAGCCCGGTGATGAACGGCTGTGTGGCGCCCAGCAGCAGGATGTTCAGCGAGATCGCCGCCGAGATCGTGCCGATGCTCCAGCCGAACGCCTGCTCTAGCGGAACGATCAGCACGCCGGGCGCCGCACGCACGCCGACCGCGCCCAGCGTGATGGTGAAGGCGACAACGAGCGCGATCCACGCGTAGTGGACCCGGCCGGCGCAAATCCTTGCCACGGCGGCGGTCATTCGCGATACCCTACTGCTACCGTCCACTATGACGGCGCATATCGCCTTCCACCAGTGCCCGCCGCACCGCGTTCCGCGCGACGCAGTCATGCGAAGGCGGTGCAACCGCCTCGCAGGGACGGGCAGTCAGTTGGTCAGATTGTAGAACTTGGCGGCGTTGTCGCAGGTGATCTTGCGTACATCCTCGGCCGACAGGCCCTGGAACTGCTCGTCGATATACTTCGATGACTCCGGCCAGATGCCGTCGGTATGCGGGTAATCCGAGCCCCACATCAGCGTGTCCACCGTCATCAGGTTGTTGACATTCAGCAGCTTCGGCCCGATCGGGTCGAACTGGAAGGTCGCCTTGCACTGGCGCTGCCAGTACTCCGACGGTTTCAGCTTCATCAGGTCGCGAAAGCGATCCTCGAACTCGAAGTCCATGCGGTCGAGCGCATACGGGATCCAGCCGATCCCGCTCTCGCCGAATGACACCCTGAGACGCGGATAGCGCTCGAACACGCCGGCGCCCATCATCGCCGCGAGGATATGGATCAGGCCCATCTGGAACGCCGAAACCCCGGTGAACATCGCGGCGCGGCGGATATGCGGATCGGTCTGCTCGCGCGCCCGCGGCGGCGTGGTGGGGAAGGTATGGAAGTGCAGCGGCAACTGCACATCGTCCACCGCTTTCCACAGCGGCTCCCAGCACGGGTGCCACATCGGCTCCATGTCCCAGGAGCACGACACCTCGATGCCGCGCAGCCCCATCTTCGCGCAGCGATAGACTTCCTGCACCGCCCAATCGATGTTGCCATAGGGAATGCAGGCCAGGCCGATGTGGCGATCGGGATAGTGGCTGCAGAAGTCCTTCAGCCAATCGTTGTAGATCCTGAACATCTCGGCCGCGGCCTCATGGTCCCGCAGCTTCGACGCAGACCCCAGGATGCCGAAGATCACCTCGGCATCGACGCCGTCGCGGTCCATGTCCTTGGCGCGCAGATGCGGGTCGCTGACGCGGCGGATGTCCTTCTTGCCGTCCTCGAACAGGCCGGTCTCCGCCATGATGTCCACCCGGCGGTTCTGTCCCGGCACCAGCTTGGCGCCGCTCGGGCCCACGCCGTTCTTCAGCCCGAAATTGGCACCGTTCTTCGTCACCCACATCGGGCCGTCGGGACCATCGGTCACATACGGCATGCGGTCCTTCAGCTCGCGCGATGCGTTCTCGGTGAACAGGGCCGGCGGCATCCACGGCATGTCGAGATGGCAGTCAGCGGATATCCGGTTGTAGCGCATGGCTGTTCCCTCCCACGGCGCTGTTTCGAGCCGCCGTCACCTTCCGCCCCCGCGACCCGGCTGGCAAGCAGCGGCGCTCGCAAACCAGCGCCGATGCGAAGACTCATCTGGGACAGTGCCGGGTTTCAGCCCCGGCCCGGATCAGTACCCGTAGGGATACGGGGCGTAATACGCGGGTGGATAATAGGGCGGATAATACACCGGCGGCGGCACGTATACCGGCGGCACACCGATGAACACCCCGCCGCGCCAGCAACACCCGCCGTGCCAGCCCCAGCCGCCCCCGTGCCAGCCGCCGTGCCAACCCGCGCCGCCATGCCAGCCCCAGCCGCCCCCGTGCCAGCCGCCGTGCCAACCCGCACCGCCATGCCCGCCGCCATGCCAGTCGGCTCGAGCGGCCGGCGCACCCATCAATCCCAGGCCCGCGACAGCGATCACCAGGCCAAAGCGGCGGACGAGCGACAGC
>DATBKQ010000293.1:0-5843 GCA_036555825.1 Acetobacteraceae bacterium
CCGCCGAGTGCGAGCAGGTCGCCCTTGGTCAGCTTCCTCACCGCCGGCGAGAGCCGCGCCACCTGGCTCGGCCGCACCAGGGCGGTGATCGGGGTCGAGAGCGGCATGTCCGTGGAGTCCAGCCCCGACGCCTTCTGGACCTGCTTCTTCAGCCACGGCACGACCACCTGGATGATCTTGTCATCGTTCTTCACCAGCCAGTCCTTCACCTGGCCGAAGATCGAGCCGATGTCGAAGGCATCACCCGTAAGGCCGCTGGGGCTGTCGGGGGCGAAGGGGCTCGCAGCCGCGCTGCTGCCCGATGCCTGTGACTTCCATTGATCCGACATTCTGGCCTCCTCCTGCGATTGCTCGGAATGACCGCGGCGCTCTTCGGCCTTGCCGGTCGCGCGCCGCCGCCCGGACCCATGTCTGGGCCGCTTGACCTGACCTGCCATTCTTGATGCGCTGGCTGAACCCGCGGCGGTTCAGGCCAAGGCGCGAACCGGCTGAGTGACCGCCGCCGCACAGCAGCAGGGCGTGCAGGAGCAGCAAGAGATGCTCCAGGCGTCCGGCTCGTCGTCGAACGGGGTGGGCGAGGTGAGCTGCGGCGTGAACACGTCGCGGATGGTCTGGATGTCCTTCGCCGTCAGCCCGAGGTCACGCGGCAGCTTGCGTGCCACGCCCCAGCCGCCGAGTGCGAGCAGGTCGCCCTTGGTCAGCTTCCTCACCGCCGGCGAGAGCCGCGCCACCTGGCTCGGCCGCACCAGGGCGGTGATCGGGGTCGAGAGCGGCATGTCCGTGGAGTCCAGCCCCGCTGCCTGCTGGACCTGTTTCTTCAGCCACGGCACGACCACCTGGATGATCTTGTCATCGTTCTTCACCAGCCAGTCCTTCACCTGGCCGAAGATCGAGCCGAAATCGAAGCCCGCGGCGGACGCGCCACTGGTCGCGGACGCGGTGTCGCCTTCGACGACCGGCAGCCCGACGGCATCGGTGCCTGGTCCAAACGGTGTATCTGACATTTCTCTCCTCCCGAGTGGTTTTTGGCAGCGCAAGCGGACGGCACCAGCTAGGTGCCACAAGCCTGTCAACGTTGGTTGACCACCTTCTTCTTCTCCTCGGCAGCGCCGGATTGGCGGATCCTGCCGACGGAACTGGCTTCCCCTGAAACTTGCTGTTACATTTGCGACGAAACTTGTCGTTACATACCGCAACTTCGCCGTTACATTTTGCGCAAGTTTTGCGTGCAGGCTCAAGTTCTTCGTTATCACGGAATGGAGATTGATCGACCGCAACAACCTTGAGCATTGCCGGAGGCTCGCGCGCGATGGCGCAAGCCCGAGCCTGCTGCGGACGAAAGCGTCCTCTGAGACGCGGCAATAATCACGGGGAGGATGCGCGATGCCGCGGGTGACCGTGTACTTTGGCACCAACCGACAGCCGATCGCCGAAGCCGGTGGCGGGCGGATCATCGATTTCGGGGCGGAACTCGGCCCGGTCAGCGGCCTCGCTGTCCGCTTCGGCGCAGCGGAGGTCGATGTGGAGCTCAGGACGAAGAAGGCGTCGTTGGTCCAGGGCTCGCTGACCGTCGCCGACGAGGTATTGTCGGGGTCCGTTGGCTTCGTCCCGAAATTCGGCAGCCGGACGATCTTCGATGCGCTTCGGGTTGGCATGCAGGAAGGCAATCGTCCGACGCTCGTGATCGTGCACGGCTTCAGCAACAGCTTCGAGAGCGCGATCGAGCGGGCCGGGTGGATCCTGGCATTCTATGGCCTGGATGCGAACGTCTTCGCCTTCACGTGGCCTTCGCGCGGTTCGGTCGGACCGGTGCCGTTGCCCTACGTTGATTATGTCCATGACCGGGGAACCGCGGCTGCCTCCGGCCCCGCCATGGCGCGAACCATGCGCATCCTGCACGATTACGTTGACTCGCTGCCCGAGGACCAGCGCTGCCGACAGCCGATCCACCTGCTGTGCCACAGCATGGGGAATTTCGCACTGCGCCATGGCTTGCAGGCCTTGCTCGCTTTGCCTGAAACGCCGCTGCAGGCCGGCGACGATCAGAGCTCGATCCGGCCGATGACCTTCGTGGATCGGACGGCGGCAAACCCGGTCATCGTTCGGCGCACCTTCGACCAGATTGTCCTCGCCGCGGCCGACGAGGACGACGATGCCTTCGACGATCTCCGCAAATTCCAGCCGCTGCCGCGTCTCGGCCGCGCCATTACCGTGTACCACACCCAGCGCGATTGGGTGCTGAGCACCCTCAGCGCCCAGACAAAATTCAATGGGCCGCGGCTCGGTGCCGATGGCCCCGACAACATGGGCACGATCAGCGACAAGGTGAGCGCGATCGACGTTAGCGACGTCATTGATGTGGCACAGGACGTCGAGAGCCATCAGTACTACCGCGTCTTCCCCGCGGTCCGCGACGACATCGTCGCCGTGCTCGCGGGCCAGCGCCCCGCGCAGATCGCCAACCGCGCGGCGATCGCCGAAGGACGCTGGCGGTTGGCCCAGAGCAAGCCGGCGGCCCGACCGAGGCGGTCGCGCTAAGCAGGGCGAGGTCAGGTCGACCTCACCGTGCTTTACTTCTCATTGGTTGAGCAGCGAGATTCAGACCTCGACCAATCCGTCTCTGGTCATTACGCGGTAATGGCGAGACCCCGAATCAATACTTGCAACAGGTCGATAACTGTTACCTGCATGACTGCAAAAGCGGGATGATCTTTCGGAGAACATCGAGCGCAAGGATTGAGCAACGAAATGGTACCCTCGATTGGGATCGGAGGCAGCCTGGACTTGCTGCATGTCGGGCGCACGGCTCTTCCTCCATGGTTGCGGCCACGGGTACTGCTTGGCAAGATCGGCTGGCCGAAGGGGAGCAGCGGCCATTGGACGCGACGCCGGCGCAGGTCAGGAACATCGAGCCGCTCGTCGAATTCATCGGGGTCGAGAAGAGCTATGACGGCCGTGTGCTCGCGGTGCAGGACCTCACGCTTGATGTGGCGCAGGGCGAATTCCTGACCCTGCTTGGCCCTTCCGGCTCCGGCAAGACGACGACGCTGAATATGCTCGCGGGCTTCGAACGGCCGACGCGCGGCAAGATTCTGCTCGGCGGCCAATCGGTGGACCGGCTGCCGCCATATGCGCGGAACATCGGCATGGTGTTCCAGAACTATGCGCTGTTCCCGCACATGACGGTGGGAGAGAACGTCGCCTTTCCGCTCAGCGTGCGCCGGATGCGGCGCGCCGAGATTGCCAGGCGCGTGCGGCGTGCGCTGGCGATGGTGCGGCTCGAGGCAATGGCGGATCGCCGCCCCTCGCAGCTATCCGGCGGTCAGCAGCAGCGCATCGCGCTCGCGCGCGCGCTGGTGTTCGAGCCGAGTCTTGTGCTGATGGACGAGCCGCTCGGCGCGCTCGACAAGAAGTTGCGAGAGCAGATGCAGATCGAGATCAAGCTATTGCACGAGCGGCTTGGGCTCACGGTGATCTACGTCACGCACGACCAGAGTGAGGCGTTGACAATGTCCGATCGGATTGCCGTGTTCCACGACGGACAGGTGGTGCAGCAAGGCACGCCGGACCTGCTGTATAACCAGCCATGCGACGCCTTCGTCGCCGGCTTCATCGGTGAGAACAATATGCTGCCCGGCGTCGTCGAGGCTATCGCCGGCGGCAGCGCGCGCGTCGCCATCGGCGATGCACTGCGTGTCATGGCGACGCCGATCGGCAGACTTGAACAAGGTAACCCTGTGCTCATCGCTGTGCGGCCTGAGGCGATCCATTTTGCTTCCGGCTCCGATGCCGCCGAGAACATGTGCCACGCGGTGGTGACCAGCCGCATCTATCTCGGCGACCATCAGCGGCTGCTCACCGATATCGGCCATGGCCACACGATGACGGTGAAAATTCCCGCGACTACCGAAGTGGCCGCGGGCGCCTCGATTTCCCTGGCATGGAAGATGGCGGACTGTCGTGCCTTCCCCGCGTCCGCGGCGACGGAGCGGGCACTGCAACAGGCAAGCTGGAGCAATAACAACGGAGGCAAACGATGAAATCGCTGGTGTGCCTGGGCCTGGCCGCATTCACACTGGCCGCGGTCGCGGCCTCGCCGGCCGGCGCCGAGGATCAATTCACCATTTCGTCGGCGGGCGGCGCCTGGCAGCAGGCGCAGCACAACGCCTGGTACACACCCTTCGCGCAGAAGATGGGCATCAGGTTCAACGAGGAAGAAACCTCGGCGGGCATGGCGCGCGTGCAGGCAATGGTGCAGGCACACAACGTCACCGACGACGTGGTCACCGTCGATACGGCGCAGGTGCTGGCGGCCTGCGATTCCGGGATCCTGGTGAAGCTCGACTGGGGCAGGATCGCGCCGCGCGACAGCTTCCTGCCCGGGGCCGCGCGCGATTGCGGCATGGGGCTGGACGTCTACGGCGACGTGCTCGCCTACAACACCGACGTGGTGAAGAGCGATCCGCCGGCCTCGGTGCTTGCGCTGTTCGACACGAAGCGGTGGCCGGGAAAGCGCGGCATGCAGAAGATCGCGTCCAACAATCTGGAATGGGCGCTGGAGGCCGATGGCGTGCCGGTTGACCAGGTGTACAAGGTGCTTGCCACGCCGCAGGGCGTGGCCCGCGCCTTCGCCAGGCTCGACACGATCAAGAAGGACATCGTCTGGTGGCAGGCCGGCGCGCAGCCGCCGCAGTTACTCGCCTCACGCGAGGTGGTGATGACCACCGCCTGGAACGGCAGGATCCAGAACCCGATCGACCATGAGCATGCGCCATTCAGGATCGTCTGGGCGAACCAGATCATCGAATACGACATGATCTCGATTCCCAAGGGCTCGCCCCATCTCGAGCTTGCCTATGAATATCTCTCCTACGTCGCGCAGCCCGAGAACAACGCGCGGCTCGGCCAGTTCATTCCATACGGGCCGGTGGTGAAGGATGCTGTCAAGTATGTGCCGCCGGAGGTCCTGCCCAAGCTGCCGACCGCGCCCGATCACATGAAGGAGGCGCTGCCGATGGACATGGAGTTCTGGGCCGATTACGGGCAGGACCTGACGAAGCGCTTCAACGAGTGGCTGGCGAAGTAGCGGGTTGACTGCCAGCGCCACACTGGCCGCGGCGGACCTTGGTCTCGCGGCGGCCGTACGGCGCACGACGCGTGGTCAGCGCGCCACCGCGATGCTGCTGGTTGCGCCGCTGCTCGTGTTGCTGCTGCTCAGCTTCTGCCTGCCAATTGCCGCGCTGCTGGCCCGCGCCGTGTACGACCCGACAATGCACGATGCGCTGCCGCGAACGGCGGCGGCACTCGGGTCGCCGGGCCAGCGCGTGCCAGATGACGCGGTGTTCGCCGCCTTCTCCGAGGACCTGCTCGCGGCGAAGCGGAACGACTCGCTGTACAGCTTGGCCAAGGACCTGAACAACCTGTTACCCGCGGCGCGCAGCCACGTGCTGCGTACCGCGCGCGGCCTGTCGCCCGAGAAGCGCATGACGCGCGACGAACTGATCGCGCTGGACCCGTTCTGGGGCGAGAGCGAGACCTGGTCAGCGATCAGGAATGGCGTGCATCCGTTCACGACCAGCTACCTGCTCGCAGCCATGGACCTGCGCTGGACGGCGGACGGCAGCATCGAGCCCGTGCCGCCGGAGCAGGCGATCTATCGCACCATCTTCGCGCGGACCTTTGCGATAGCCGCGGCCGTCACGCTGATCACGCTTGTGCTTGCCTTTCCCCTCGCCTGGTTGGTGGCGAACCTGTCGGGCCCGACCGCCGCACGGCTGATCGTGCTCGTCCTGCTTCCGTTCTGGACCTCCATCCTGGTGCGCACGGCAGCCTGGACAGTGCTG
>DATBKQ010000294.1:0-6129 GCA_036555825.1 Acetobacteraceae bacterium
GGCGAGGCGGGCATTTCGGTGGTCATCGAGGAGTGCCTGGAAGGCGAGGAGGTGTCGCTGTTCGCGTTGTGCGACGGCAGCACGGCGCTGCCACTGGGCGCGGCGCAGGACCACAAGCGGGTGGGCGAGGGGGAGACTGGGCCGAACACCGGCGGCATGGGGGCCTATTCGCCGACCCCGTCGTTCCCGCAGGCCGCACAGGATGCGGCCATGGACGGGATCATCCGGCCGGCGCTCGCCGAAATGGCGCGGCGCGGAACCCCGTTCCGCGGCGTGCTGTACGCCGGGCTGATGCTGACCGCCGAAGGGGCGAAGCTGATCGAATTCAACGTGCGGCTCGGCGACCCGGAATGCCAGGCACTGCTGCCCCGGCTGATGTCGGACCTGCTGCCGGCGCTGCAGGCGGCGTACGACGGCGAGCTGGCGAACTTCGACCTGCGCTGGCGAGACGTGGCGAGCATCGCGGTGGTGCTGGCAGCGCGGGGCTATCCCGCAGCGCCGGAGCGGGGCAGCGAAATCCGCGGGCTGGAGCGGGCAGCTTCGGTGCCGGATGCGCTGATCTTCCATGCCGGGACCGAGGCCGATGCCGGGGGGCGGTTGCGCGCGGCCGGCGGGCGGGTGCTGAACGTGTGCGCCACCGGTGCGGACCTGCGGGCGGCGCGCGGCACGGCGTATGCGGCGGTGCGGCTGCTGGACTGGCCCGAGGGGTTCTGCCGGCAGGATATCGGCTGGCGTGCGCTGGGCTAGGCTCCGGACTCAATTGCGTCCACCAGACGAAGGTGGCGGCCAGGAGCACGGTTCTTGCGCGTCGGGTTGGGCCGGTTCACTGGCAGGGTGCCACGACCGATGAGAAACTCCCGCACAGGGGCGGTTTGTGCGTACCGTTCCGTCGTCCGGCGCGTAGCGCCTATCCATCTTTCTCCGTGGCGCTCAGTGGCCCTCGGCTTCCTCCGTGTTGAAATAGAACCGGACGAACGGCACAGGCGCGCCCGAGAGGGCAAAGCCGTCGCATATGGATCGCCACCGGGGAGGCCAGGTATAATTATAAATCGTCGTCGGCGTGCCATGAAGAAGCGCTCGACCAAGTTCCGAGCACGGTCAAGACACGGACTGAAGCAGATCGGCTCGTTTCGATTACATTTGGGTGGGATATTGGCCCAGGCGCCCTTTGTGGCGGCAAGTGTTCCGATCCAATCCGCATCACATCTAGCCAAAGGGCCGTTCTTCAGTTGTGTCCGTCAATCTCTGCAAAATGGCTGTGGCGGGTGCGAAGTGATGTTTCCTCTGCTCAACCGCTTGCTGCGACGCACCTCTGCCAGCGGCCTTACCCTGGTCTTTCGCGATGCGCTTTCCGTCGCTGTTGACCGAAATCCCTTATCGTGGCCAGATAGCGGAGCCGGGACACTGTTTATTTGTTTCAGCGGCCTGCCGATCCCCTCATTCGTCGCGAAGTGCGACGAACTTCGGGGGCTCCGAAGGTTCCGCCTCTGGTCATCACGCGCGGTGACAATATCCAACGCAGCTCAGCGCCTGCGGCCGATGCCGTATTGATCGCCCGTCCGGGTGATCTTCCCGTCGGCGAAGTCGACCTCCAGCATGTCCTCGGATGCACCGATCAGGCCGGCGGAGCTGTGGCTCGCGACGGCGAAGACCTCGGTTCCGTCGCTGCTGTTCTTGTTCGGCGCGACATAGGCGTAGTCGCCTTGGATACTGAAGGTCAGCCAGTGGGACCCATGACCGCTGCGCAATGGCAGGGCGGCCTGGAGGATTGGCGCCATCGGGTCCTGCATGTTCCAGACATAGACGTGGGGATCGCCACCTTCGCCGCTCTGCCACACCTCCCTCTGGTCAGGGGTCCAGCCGATGCCGTGCATCAGGCCGGCACGGCGCCGCGGATGCTCCGGAAGCTCCGCGGTGACGATCCGTCCGGTCTTCAGATCGGCCACCTGCATTCCCCAGAGCGCGGTGACGTCATTGACCACGTAGGTGCTGGAGCCATCGACGGCGTAAGGTCCGAGGATGCCAAGATAAGGACCGATGCGCGACACCGCATAGCTCCGAGGGTCGATCATGTACAGGTAGTTGCCGCTGCCGTCGTCGGCCTTGGTTTCCTGGAACAGCGGGCCGGCCAAGGGATACTGCGCGTCATGCGACCGGCTGGAGAAATACACTTTCCTGACGAGATCGCCGGTCTTCGCATCGAGCACCTGGATGTAGTCGGCGGTTTCGCCTTCCCCGGTCGGAACGTACAACAATTGCCCGCCTGGATCATTGGCCAACCGGTCGACGCCGGGCGGGATCTTCCTGTTCCAAAGCACCGTGTCCTGGTAGAGATCCAGGCAATACAGCAATGCGTTGCCCGACCTGTCGCGGTAGGTGACGTAGAGCCTGCCGGTGGAGGCACTGCCCGCGACGCCCCGGACGTCTTCCACATCCGTGACCGTATGGATGGTCTTCACCAGCCGATGACCGGCATCGATGTCGTAGACCGAAATGGAGCCTCGATCCTCCGGCGACTCGTTCACCGCGTAGAGGCTGCGCGGCGGCAGGTCTGCCGCCCTGACGGATATCGCCGGCCCGGCAAAGGCGGCTAGTACCGTCAGCCACAGTCTGCGTGCGCCGCGTGTATCCTCCATGTGCGACTGCCTTACCGTTTCTCGGCGAAGAACTCACGCAGCAGGGCCGATGCCTCCGCGTCGCGCACCCCGCCGATCACCTCGGGACGCCACAGGCACGATGACGCTTCGAACACCCGGGCACCATGCTCGACGCCGCCGCCCTTCGGGTCGTAGGCGCCGAACACCAGCCGGCGCACGCGGAAGAGGCTCGCCGCCTGCGCGCACATCGGGCAAGGCTCCAAGGTCACGACGAGTTCGCAGTCCGGCAGGCGAGCCGCTCGCCGTGCCGCGGCGGCGGCGCGCAGCGCCAACAACTCGGCATGCGCCGAGGCGTCGTGCCGTGCTTCGACCTCATTGCCGGCGCGCGCCAGCACCGCGCCGGCGCCGTCCAGCACAACCGCGCCGACCGGGACCTCGCCGCGCCGCGCCGCGGCC
Organism: Acetobacteraceae bacterium; assembly: GCA_036555825.1. Taxonomy (GTDB): domain Bacteria; phylum Pseudomonadota; class Alphaproteobacteria; order Acetobacterales; family Acetobacteraceae; genus JAMXLO01. The sequence continues at coordinate 3,054 of DATBKQ010000294.1, forward strand.
CGCGCCTCGGCCAGCGCGATCGCCATCGGCGCCGGTTGCAATGGTCCGGAATTTCTCATCGATGCCTGAAATCATGCGCCGGCGTCGCGTTGTACGGGACCAGGAGTGACGGTGCCAGCGGGCGAGCAGTTTGTCCCAGACGCGTCCTGCGACTGATCGAGTGCCGACCCGCAATCGGTGCTGGAGGGACAACCGGCTGTGCGTACAAGGGCATAGATATCGAATACATGTGTGCTGCCCTTGAAGGTAACTCTTCTTGCAAACTCCGCTTGCTCGCAACGTCTGAAGCATTGGGCAACGCTCGGCAACCGAGAAGGATCCGCTACGCGATCGACGTTCCAACCCAGCGCAAGGACCCCGTTTGGCTTCAAAATCGATGCACACGCGGCGATTGCGGTATCTTGTGCAGCGATCTGATCAAGGCCAAAACCGAAAACCCCGCTCAGAACGACGGTGTCGAAGGTTTCCGGTGCGAACAGCGAACGAGCCTCCTCGATGGCGCCGATCACATGGCGGCCCGGGGCGCCCCACCGGGTGGCCGCGAAATCAATGTCGAGAGTCCAGCATTCGATGCCATTCTGCTGCAGGAATTCCGGGTCGCGGGCCGTGTAGCGTCTGCAGCCGACCAGCAATACGGCCCCGCCGCGGCCGGCGATCCAAGGCAGCAGCGCTTGCTGTAGGTAAATGCGGTCAGGTGAGCGGGAGGTGTGCCACGACCAAAGCAATCCACCGAGCTTCCGGCGAATACCCGGTGGTACAACCCGGCGAGCCAGCCGGCGTGCCAACGGAACTTCGGCTATTGGGGGTCGATCCAAGGTTAACAGATTCACAAGAATGACTGCCGCCCGCCATGGGCCGGCGACCCGGGGCACGGACCCGCGGTCAAACGGCGTTCACTCGCACGCCGGTTGCTGTCGTGCACAGATCGCATCAATGGCCTCGGCAAAGGGCACTCTCGGGTCTCGCGCCTTCGCACCGCGGACCCGCGACCGAAACCCGGAAACTCGTCAACGCTCAGACTCTTATAGGCAGCAAACCGCTGCGCCAGGGTTCAAAAGCACGTTCGCGCTCCATCACAAGCCGTCGTGATGGATGGATGAGCCGGTGTCAGGCGTTGACACTGCCCGCCGAGAGGCATTTGCCGCATGCACCGCGAAGCGGCTATGAGGAGACAGGCTGCCGGGTTAGCACAGCGGTAGTGCAGCGGTTTTGTAAACCGAAGGTCGGGGGTTCAAATCCCTCACCCGGCACCGCGCGCGATCGGGTCAGGCCTGCTCCCGCATGTCCCGGCGCTCGGCCGATTGTTTCGGCTCGGTCTGCCGGGCGGCGCGATCCGCGTCGATCCGCCGGAGTTCTCGATAGATCGCGTCGGTTCGTTCGCGCGGAGCAATGGTGGTCCAGTCGATGGGCGAATAGGCCCGTCTCGCCCGCTGCACTGCGCGTTGGAAGCTGTCGTCACCCATTCTCGACCCCGGTCGGCCCCACCCGTTGCCGCATTGGACGGTGACCGTGCGCTACAATCAACCTTTATCTCATACGAATGGATGAGAATGGGCGCAAGTATCCTCCGAAAGTCGTATTTGGCGTACGATGCCGTACCTGTTGCGGTATCGAGCTACCGACGCAATGCGCGCACGAGTTGTGCCTTATTCATTCGCGACCGCCCCGGAATCTTCCGCCGCATCGCCTGCCGATAGAGCTGCGCCCGAGTCGGACCCCCGGAGCGCCGGCCGCGCCGCGACGAGTTGGAGGTCGAGCCGATCGCCGCGCGCCCTTCCTTCCGTTGCTGCGCCGTCTCGCCTCGCCGTTCCTTCGATTTGGTGCGGGAGTACTGCCGGCGGTTCTGCCGCGTCGATTGCTGGTTGGACGCTCCCGCCTCGCTGAGCGCGATCGCCACCGCCTGGCGGCGACTCTTAACCCTGCCGCCGCGGCTGCTTTCCAGCTCGCCGTGCTTCCATTCGTGCATCACCCGCCCGACGGTCTTCCGCCGGGCGCCGGTTTGTTTCGCCATCGATGTCCTCCATCCCAGCAGGGGCATCGGCGGGGAGCCGCCGACGCCCCGCTCCGCGCCCTCAGGCCGCCTGTCGGATGGCTTCCTGATTGATGCCGCGCTTCGCCAGGTCGTTCAGCAGCGCATCGGCCTTCTTCTCTTCCTCCAGGGTCTCGTGCATCAGCTTCGCCACGTCTTCCGCGCCGATCGCCTTTGCCCAGGCGATAATCGTGCCGTAGCGCGCCATCTCGTAGTGCTCGACCGCCTGGGCGCTGGCCAGGATGCCGGCATCGCGCACCGGACCTTCGGGCATTTCCTCGATCACCTCCTCGCCTTCCTCGATCAGGCCATTGATCGCCTCGCAGGTCTGGCCGCGCGCTCGCTTGCCCAGCGCCTCGAACGCCTTCTGCAGACGCTCCACCTGGCCCTGCGTCTCGTCGCGATGGTGCATCAGCGCGTTCTTCAGTTGCTCGTTGTTCGTGGCCTTCGCCATCTTGGGCAGCGCCTTCAGGATCTGTCGCTCGGCATAGTAAACGTCCTGCATGAACACCAGCATCAGGTCGTTGATCGTCTTCGTCGCCATTTTCTGTCCTCGTTCGCAAGTTGGGCGATGGCCTGGAGCGCGATGACCGAAGGCGGAATCGCCGGAGGTCTGAATCGCGTGACAGAACAAACAACCCGCCCGGGACGCCGTTCTGGCGGGTCTCGCGCAAAAGCCCGTGTGCCAATCACAGAGTTCCGCGGTTACGCAACGCGGCCGCGGTTCGCCGCGTTGCACGCCGGCTGCAATGGAGCCGGCCATGGTATTTGCGAAAAAGCGCCCGCTGGGCGAATTCCACGCCAGCCTTCGCGAGGTCGATGCGGGCCTGTTCCAGGCCGAGTACAGCGGCGAGATCAATCCGCAAAGCCCCGATGCGCGGGAAATCCCCGACGTTCACCTCGGATCCAGCGTCGCCGAAGTGAAGGTCTGGGTCGAGCAAATGGCGAAAGACCTCGGCTACACCCGCGTCGTCTGGGACGTCCTGCCGGACAGCATGCGCTGAGGCGCATCGCGCGCGGGAGCACGGTAACGCTTCCGAGACGCCC
>DATBKQ010000295.1:0-5339 GCA_036555825.1 Acetobacteraceae bacterium
GGTGCAATACGACCTCAACCGCGACATCTCCCGGCTCGAGACCGAGCTACGCGTGTTCAACATCGTGCTGGTGCCGGTGCTGGTGGCGATGGTCGCCATCGTGCTGGGGATTGCCCGCAATCGCCGCCGCGCCAGGGCCCGCGCATGAAACCGCGCACATTGATTGCCCTGGTCGTCATCGGCATCCTCGCTATCGGCGGCGGCTGGTATTTCGGCACGCGCGAGGAGCCCGGCGAGCAGCAGTCGTACAGCGGCGGCAGGCTGATGTTCCCCGACCTCGCGGCGAAGCTGCAGGACGCGGCACGGATCGAGATCGTCCACCAGGACAAGACCACCACGATCGCCAAGCACGGCGACACCTGGGGCCTGGCCGACCGTGGCGGCTACGTGGTGCAGCCGAGCAAGCTGCGCGGCATGCTGACAGCGTTGACCGAGCTGCGTCTGGTGGAGCCGCGTACCACCGATCCCGCGCAGTTCAGCCGTCTCGGTCTGGAAGACCCCACCGAGAAGGCAGCGACCTCGAACCTGCTGCGCGTGCTTGACGGGGCGGGCAAGCCCATCGTGATGCTGATCGTCGGCCATCGCCGCGTGCGGACGCAGGGCAACGTGCCCGAGCAGGTCTATGTGCGGCGGCCCGACGACAATCAGACCTGGCTGGCCGAGGGCAGCCTGCAGGTCGATGCCGATCCGCAGCTCTGGCTCGAGCGCGACATCATGAACATCGACCATGCGCGCATCGCGTCGGTGGATGTGGAACGCGGCGAGCAGAAGCTGGACTTCGGGCGCGACGGGCAGAAGCTCGCGCTGAAGGAGCCGGCCGATCACCCGCCGCTGGACGACTACAAGGTGGATGACGTGGACCGCGCCCTGGAGCTGCTGACCTTCCAGGACGTGCAGACCGACAAGGAGCCGGTGGGCGACAAGATCGGGCAGTCGGTCTACACGACCACCGACGGCATGGCGGTGACCGCCACGGTGTTCAAGGGCGACAAGGACATCTGGGCGCGCTTCGCGGCGAGCGGCAGCGACAAGAGCAAGGACGAGGCCGACAAGTTGAACGCGCGGCTGGCCGGCTGGACGTACCAACTCGGCTCCTGGAAGGAGAAGGCGCTGGTGCCGTCGCTCGACGATTTGAAGGCGCCGCCTTCCACGTCAAGCGCTGGCGCGGGTGCGGGTGCGGGTGCGGACAAGCCCGCCACGCCGGCCGAACCACCGAAGCAATGATCGCCTGGTCAGGCCAGAACCAAGGACCAAGCCCGGCGTGATGGACAGGCGGCGCTGATGCTCCGCCCTCCAGTCAGGCCGATCGGACTCTGAAAGCACCCGAAACAGGGTTGCCATCGCGACCTGATTGGGTTAGTATGAATAACTGATGCGTTAAGAGGTTGGGCAGCCCGTTGTCCGATGACCCGACACTCCCTTTCGGCCATAACACGCTGAAACTCCGCGCGGTGTTCGTCCCGGACGGAGCGGACGTTGCCATGGGCGACATCATCCAGGCTGTCGGCCCCAACCCAGTGATGATCCGGGCTGTTTGGGTGCCACCGGGTGGGACGCTGCCGGGCTATCCTTACGAGCATATCGGGCAGGCCGTGTTCATTCCCGACAGCGACGAGCGCAATACGCCCGTATTCAAAGGCCGACAGGATCCGCCCCTGGAGTCGCGGTCCCGCGCGGCGAGGTTGTCTGCCCCATCACGCACGGTCGATTCGCGTGCGCAGCAGGAAAATGCACTGGACGATCGGCGATGGTCTGGTCCCCCGTTGGCGAGCGCAGCCGGACCCTGGGCACCAGCCGTCAATCCCACTGGCGGCAATGGGCCATCTGGTAGCTCGGCACCGAGGCGAGGGGTACGCAGCGCGCAGGCCAAGTTCAGCGCCGCCGTCCCGACGCCGTATGTCGACGCGTCTCGTGAGGCGATCGATGCTGCTGTGAAGGCTCTGGCTATAGATCCGGCCGATTGGGACTACACACATGCGGCAAGTTCGGGGGCATCCGCGATCCGGCCAAAAGCGAGAGTATCGCCGTTGCAACTCCCCACTGACTCGATCAGCGCTGTTACCAGTGACCCGCTCCTTGTGGCGGGCAGCGAACCTCAGCCAATCCATATTGTGTCCGACACGGCGCGAGAGCGACAGCCAGGAATTGCCGACGTAAGCTCACCGCCGTCCGACCCAGGAGTGGCAGTCATCCTGCCAAACGGCTCAACCGTACCCGATCCATACTCCGCCACCGGTCGATTGATGTCGCCCGTGGCCGATCTTGCGCCTGTTGCGGCTGCCGGGCGCCAGACCGGCCGAGCATTTATGACGCTGAAGGACGACCCAGTGGCCGCCACGGATGCCTACATTGGGTTTATGGTAAGCATGGGCACCTATCTCGGGCATGGAGGCGTATTCGATTACCAGCGCAGAGGAAACCACATCACGGGCTTTGTCCAGCTGCGGCAGTTTCGAGATGTATCGGACTTCAACGTGGGTCTCTTCTGTCAACAGGCAGGGCTTTCGTTGGATGAAGCACTGACGATCGCCGGCAGTTTTGCGTCCTTGTTCTCACGCAATGCATCGCCTGACAAGCCATATGGTCTCGATCCGCGAACGGCCGAATTCATACGGACGGGCTACCAGGTCGGGAGCAGCGGCGCTTACGGCGCGGCCCCCCAAAAGCAGCGCAGCCAGTGAAAAAATCCGCCAAACGATTGTACAATTGGAGCGGCCCGGCAGCACTTTTATTGTTGCCTCTCCTGATATTTATCGCTACCGTGATGTGGATACTCCGGGTGCTGTTCGGCATGGGCGCCTGTATTAGCACCCAAGTTTCATCGATTTCCGTCGCTGGACTCAGATTTCAAGTTGAGGACATCAACTGCGACACAATCGCAAAAGATGAATCGGTAAGTGTGTATGGGTTCGCCGATAGAGGCCGCGGACGGACCTTGCTGTTCAAGTACGATCCTGGATCGTATCCCCTGCCACCAACCACGATCCAAGTGCCGGATCCGCAGACGATCGTCATAGCAGTGCCAAGCGTGTCTTCTGTGTTCTTCCAGCTTGACTCCTGGAACAATCATTCGATCAGATACAACATCGGCCATGTCTATTACCCAAGGCTCGATGGGAAACCTACCGAATAGCGGCATGAGGACCGGCACAGGCCTGGGTTAATCAGGTTGGCGGAAGCGAAACAGCTGAGGAATGATAGTGCTCCTGGTCACTTGCTCGGCGGGACTTTCAGCGCAAGGTCTGCATGTGAAGAACGCAACCTGCTAACGTCGCCACCGCCTTCCGTCGTAGTTAGTGAGTGTTAACCAGCGTTTACTATGCTATTCGTGGCACGGAAGCAGATGAGGGTGGTTTTCGGCAAATTCTAAGATCGGTGACAAGTTTCAAATATGCCGGATTTGTAGCATCCTGTCGGTTACTGAATGGTCCGAAGGTCTCGAATCCGGACAGTGCCGTGATTGCTGAACTTGCAAATCGCATCTGCATGGTTCTGGTGAGCGCCTTTGATCGGGAAGGGTTGGTCATCTCCGAAAGAGCGGCCCAAGCATCAGCTGTTGGCGGGCCGCCCGTGCTCGGGTAACCGTGCCTCATGATCGAACGGTCAGCCGATGGTTCCAACGCCATGACGGGCGCTGTACCATCAAACCATCGCGCTCTTGATCTGGTTCTGTCCGACAGCTTGGAACAGGCCATCGCCAGGCTCAGGGGGACCGAGTTATTCACACTTTCAAGCCCCCCGACTCGGGACTCGATGATGAAAATGCTGCAGGAACTCTGCAAGCTGTATATGCAAGACTTTGACTGCGTATTTCAGCACTTTACCGATCCGATTGACCTCTTTTGTCAGCAACACCGCTTGCAGCCCCAGCGAGTTCTTCTGAACAGGCTCGAAGAATTTTATCGTGAGAGCTTGACTGAAACCACATCAATCGACGATCTCGTGAAAATCGGATTGGAGTACGTCCCCGGCACGGAGCGAGAATCTCAGGCCATGGCTTCCTGCGCTGATCTATTAGCTCGACGTAGAGATCGCACATCCAGGCGGCCTTGGGTATACACCGACCCTGTTGACGCCCGGTCCGGCATCCCGAAACCACATATGAGCGGCCACGTATGAGCGATCGCGAATACCCCACTCGGCCCATTGTCGGCATCGGGATCGTGGTCATCAAGGACGACAGCGTGCTGCTGGTCCGCCGCGGCAAGCCGCCCAACATCGGCTCCTGGACGTTGCCTGGCGGCGCGCAGGAAGTGGGCGAAACCGCCGAGCAGGCGGCGCGGCGCGAGCTGTTGGAGGAGACCGGTCTGGATGCCGGCGAACTGCACTTCGCCGCCACGGTGGACAACATCCGCCGCGACGAGACCGGGCGGGTGCGCTTCCACTACACCATCATCGACTTCGCGACCCGCTGGGTCGGGGGCGATCCGGTCGCCGCGACCGACGTCACCGAGGCGGTGTGGGCGCCGCTCGACGCGCTCGACGGCTTCAACCTGTGGAGCGAGGCGCACCGGGTGATCGCGATCGCCCGCAGGCTGGTCGGGTGACTGCTATCGAAGCACGTCGCCGGTTCGATCGATGCCGGGCAACTCGCGGCTGATCGCGTAATTCGGCGCGAAATCCCAGTTCCGATGGATGGTGCCGTCGCCCGGATCGAATTCCATATACGGCTTGAACAACCGCGCGACGTCGGCGGAACCGCTCGTCTGGCAGTTCGCCACTCCGACGAACTCCACCAACGTCGCCGAGGCGCCGTTCTTCAGCGTTCCGTTGCCGACGGTGGCGAGTTCCGCTTTCGGCACGAAGCGACCTGAATCCTCCGCCGCCTGATTGCCGGCAAGCGATTGGCTGCTCCAGAAGCCGATGCCTGCCGCGTTTCGCAGTCCGTCGTCCTTGGCCGCGACGGTCACCCGGAGGAGCGCACACGAGCCGATATCCTGATTGGTCGAAAGGACGACCCGATACAGGCTGGGACGCCCAACCGCGGCGGCAAGCGCGTCGGTGCAATCGATCGACGCTGAGCCGGCCGCCTTGCAGGTCCCGGTATCGAGCGTGAGCGGTCCGCTCGCCGCGCGCACCAATGCGACATCGTCGGTGTCCTTGTCGACCACCCGTTGGGAAGGCGGCGCCGCGGGAAGTACGCCATAGACCGCAACATAGTAATCGGCGGGAAACCGCGCCGGCCGGTCGGCGTTGGCATAGGTCTGTAGCGGCTCGCTGTTACCATAGGTGGCGACGAACAGCTTGCCACCGGCGACCGTGGGCGGGGTGAACTTGGCGAACAGGCCGACCCGATCGCGCCCTGGAGCCAGTTCGCTCGACCACAACATCCGGCTCAC
>DATBKQ010000296.1:0-10433 GCA_036555825.1 Acetobacteraceae bacterium
GCTGACGCTGCCCGCCGGAAATCTGCTCCGGATACCGCCGGGCGAGGTCACCGATCTCCATCAGGTCGAGCAGCGACTGCACACGAACCTGGATTTCGCGCGCGGGGCGGCGCCGGTTGCGCGGCCGGATGTCCATGCCGAATGCGACGTTTCGCGCCACCGTCATGTGACGGAACAGCGCATAGTGCTGGAACACAAATCCGATGCCGCGTTGGCGTGCCGGTACACCGTGCATCGGCCGGCCATCGATGACCAGGTCGCCGGAATCGGCGAACTCCAGTCCGGCCAGCACGCGCAGCAGTGTGGTCTTCCCCGAGCCCGATGGACCGAGCAGGGCAAGGAACTCGCCGCGCGCAATCGTCAGGCTTATATCGTCCAATGCCGCCACGCCGCCGAACGATTTGCGCAGGTTGCGCAGCTCGACGCTCACAGAAGCGCCCCGCCACGGTCGCCGATACGCCACTCCAGCACCGCCTTGACCGCAAGCGTCGCCAGCGCCAGCAGCGACAACAATCCGGCGATGGTGAATGCGCCGACCCAGTCGTAGTCGTTGAACAGCGCCTCGATCTGCAACGGCATCGTCATCGTCTGGCCGCGGATGTGTCCCGACACCACGGCAACGGCGCCGAACTCCCCCATGGCGCGGGCATTGCACAGCAGTACGCCGTACAGCAGGCCCCATCTGATGTTCGGCAGTGTCACACGCCAGAACGCCTGCCAGCCGCTCGCGCCCAGCGTCAGCGCCGCTTCCTCCTCGGCCGCGCCTTGTTGCTCCAGCAATGGCATGAGCGTGCGCGCCACGAACGGAAACGTGACAAAGGTGGTGGCGAGAACAAGCCCGGGGATGGCGAAGATGATGCGTATTCCCGTACGTTCCAGCATCGGACCAAACCAGCCATTGGCACCGAACAGCAGCACCCAGACCAGCCCGGAGATCACCGGCGAGATCGAGAACGGCAATTCGATCAGCGTCACCAGCAGGCCGCGGCCGGGAAAACGGAAGCGGCCCACGCTCCACGCCGCGGCAACACCGCACACCGCATTCAGCGGCACAGTTACCGCCGCGACCAGCAGCGTCAGCTCGATGGCGGCGATCGAGTCGGGTTCGCCCAGGGCGTCGGCGATGCCATCCACTCCCTGTTTCAGCGCCTGGGAGAACACCACCGCCAACGGCAGCAGCAACAGAATGACCAGCAGGATGATGGTCAAAGCCACCAGCGCGGCGCGGGCGGCCGGGCTCTCCTGCGTCGTCGCCCGGTTCATGCGCGCATGGCCATGCGCCGTTGCAGCAGGTTGAGCGACAACAGAATGATGAACGACACCCCCAGCATCACCAGGCCCAGCGCGGCGGCGCCGGCGTAATCGAGCTGCTCAAGGCGAATCACGATGAGCAGCGGGGCGATTTCGCTGATCATCGGCATGTTGCCGGCGATGAAAATGACCGAGCCGTATTCGCCGACGCCGCGCGCCAATGCCGCGCCGAAGCCGGCCAGCAGGGCCGGTGTCAGCGCCGGCAGCACCACTCTCCCGATAATCTGCGCGCGCGTCGCGCCCAAGGTCGCGGCGGCCTCCTCCGCTTCCAGCGGCAGCTCCATGATGACCGGTTCCAACATGCGCACCACGAACGGAAGGCCGACGAAGATCAACGCGACAAGGATGCCGAGTGGCGTATAGGCGACCTTGATGCCCAGTGGCGTCAGCAGAGCGCCGATCCAGCCGTTCGACGCGAACAGCGCGGTCAGCGAGATGCCGGCCACCGCCGTCGGCAGCGCCAGCGGCATGTCGATCAACGAGTCCGCCAGGTTCCGGCCAGGGAAACGGTAGCGGACCATCACCCAGGCGATGAGCATGCCGAACGGCACGTTCACCGCGGCAGCGACCGCGGCCGTGCCAAAGCTCAGACGCAGCGCGGCGAGAACGCGCGGCTCGGTTACCGAGCGCCAGAAGCCGAGCAGGCCGAGTTCCCATGGCCGCAGCACCAATGCCGCCAGCGGGATCAGCACGATCAGCGACAGCCAGAGCAGCGTCACGCCGAACGTCGCGGCAAAGCCTGGCAGCGCAGACCGTTCCGCGATCCGCATCAACGCCCTGGCAGATAGATCCGGTCGAACATGCCGCCATCGGCGAAATATGTCGCCTGTGCGCTGCTCCAGCCGCCAAAATCCTGGATGGTGGCGAGCTTCAGCGACGGGTAGCGTTCGGCATACTGCGTCGCCACCGCCCTCTCGCGCGGCCGGTAATAGTTCTTCGCGGCGATCTCCTGGGCCTCCTGCGTGTAGAGGAACTGCAGATATGCATCCGCTACCGCACGCGTGCCCTTCTTGTCCACGATGCTGTCGACCACCGCGACCGGGGGTTCGGCCAGGATGCTGACCGAGGGATGAACGATGGCGAATTCGTCGGCGCCGAATTGCTTGCGGGCAAGCCACGCCTCGTTCTCCCAGGCGATCAGCACGTCGCCCAGACCGCGCTGGACGAAGCTGTTCGTGGCACCACGCGCGCCGGTGTCCAGCACCGGTACGCGACGGAACAGCGCGCGCATGAACTGCTCGGCCGAGGCGTCAGTGGCATTCGGCTGCGCCTTGGCCCAGGCCAGCCCGGCGAGGAAGTTCCAGCGCGCGCCACCCGAGGTCTTGGGGTTCGGCGTGATGACCGATACATCCTGCCGGATCAGGTCCGGCCAGTCGTGAATGGCCTTGGGATTGCCCTTGCGCACCAGCAGCACGATCGTACTCGTGGTCGGCGAGGCGTTGTCGGGCAGCCGTTGCTGCCAGTCCGCCGCGAGCAGCCCGTGTCTGGCCAGCGCGTCGATATCGGCGGCAAGCGCCAGCGTCACCACGTCCGCCTGCAGGCCGTCCAGCACCGCGCGTGCCTGCGCGCCCGATCCACCGTGCGACTGGTTGATGGTGACGCGCTCGCCGGTCCTGTTCTGCCAGGCCGCGATGAAGGCCCGGTTGATGTCGCGGTACAGCTCCCGCGTCGGGTCGTATGAGACGTTCAACAAAGTGGTCTGCGCCGCGTGCGCCCCGGGCGCGATCGTTCCGGCCGCCGTTGCCATCAAGAGGGAACGCCGGCCGATGGCGGGACAATGCATCGAATTCCTCCAATCGGATCGTCGGCGACCGATAGAGGCACTCGCGGCCATTGGGCAACAGTAATGCCGTCCAGAGATGAACATACCATCTGCCGCACGGGTCGGGAAAGGAAGCAACAAGCGGAGGGCGCCGGCCGATACCGATTTCCTATCTTGTCGGGCATCACACCAAATGGAGCCAAGACCATGAGCTTTCGTATCACCGGTCTTCCCGCCGCGCCGTTCGCCGGGCTGTTCGATCTGTCGGACGATGACCTGCGCGCCCGCGGTGCCGTGCGCCGCGTCGCCGATGCCAACTATCCCTGTCGTATCAGCCTGACCGACGCGCAGCCCGGCGACGAGCTGCTGCTGCTCAACTACGAGCATCATCCGGTCGATTCGCCCTATCGCATGCGCTTCGCCATCTATGTAAGGCGAGGCGAGGAGCAGTACGATGCCATCGACCAGGTGCCGGAACAGCTCCGCAAGCGGATGCTGGCGGTTCGCTCGTTCGACGCCGATGGCATGATGCTCGATCGGGAACTGATCGACGGGAGGCAGGTGGAGCAGGCGATCGAGCGTCTGTTCGCGGACACCGAAACTGCTTATCTGCACGTGCACTATGCAGCGCCGGGGTGCTATGCCGCGCGGATCGACCGCGCCTGATCTGCTGAGCGGTTTGCCGGTCGGCCCCGAGGTGGTGCCGATCGGCGAGGGCGCCCGGGTGTTGCGTGGATTTGCGGTGCCGCGCGCCGGCGACCTGCTGTCCGCCGTGGCGCGGGTCGTCGCCGTTGCGCCGTTCCGTCGCATGGTGACGCCGGGCGGCTACACGATGTCGGTGGCGATGAGCAACTGCGGCGCGCTCGGCTGGGTGACCGACCGCGCCGGCTATCGCTACCAGCCGCTCGATCCGCTGAGCGGCGGCGCATGGCCGGACATGCCGGCTGTGTTCCGTCGCCTGGCGCGCGATGCGGCGGCAGGCGCCGGCTATCGCGGGTTCGCGCCGGATGCCTGCCTGGTCAACCGCTACGAGCCGGGTGCGAGGCTGTCGCTGCACCAGGACCGCAACGAGCGCGACATGAATGCGCCGATCGTCTCAATCTCGCTCGGCCTGCCGGCCATTTTCCTGTTCGGCGGCATGCGCCGCAACGACCGGCCTCGGCGCATCCGCCTCGAGCATGGCGACGTGGTGGTCTGGGGCGGGCCCACGCGGCTCGCGTTCCATGGTGTTGAGCCGCTCGATGACGGCGTCCATCCAGCCACCGGCCGCTGCCGCATCAATCTCACCTTCCGCAAGGCGGGGTGAGCCCGACACTCGAACCAAAGAGCGACGTGGCGGCTTTCGCCGAACGGAGCACGGCCCAGCGACTGTGTCATTGCGAGGAGCGCAGCGGCGAAGCAATCCCGGTCGGGTTTTCCCTTCGTCCGCAATGACACAACGGACATGCCGCCAGCGACTGATGCCAGGCTCCTTGTCGCCTCTTGTGTCCGACAGCACACTGTTGGACACAGGACCCAAACGGCAGGGGCAGCCAAATGATCCTTCGTTACGTCATCGCGGCGGCGCTTCTGCTGGCGGCCTCGGCCGCACCGGGCTTCGCCAGCCGCGATCTGTTCGTGGTGGACCTGGTGAACAACCCCGCCTCGCTCGATCCCCAGGTGCAATGGGACCCCGACAGCTACTTCGTCTATCGCAACGTGTTCGACAACCTGGTGACCCGCGACGCCAGCGGAAAGATCGTGCCCCAGGTCGCCACCGCGTGGTCATATCAGTCCGACACGCAGATCGTCTTCACCATCCGCAACGACATCCGCTTCGAGGACGGCACCCGCCTCACGCCCGACGACGTGGTGTTCACCATCAGGCGCATCACCGATCCAGGCTTCAAGAGCCCCCAGCTCAGCCAGTTCGATTCCATCGCCGATGCCGAGGTGGTGGGGCCCGACCAGGTGCGCGTGACGACGAAGCGTCCTTATCCCGTCCTGCTCCCGCAACTGACCAAGCTGTCGATCGTGCCACGTGCCGCGGTCGAGAAACTGGGCAACGACGGGTTCAACCAGCATCCGGTCGGCAGCGGCCCATATCGTTTGGTCAGCTTCGCCCGCGGCGTGAAGGTGGAACTGACCGCCAACCCGTCTTATTGGCGCGGCACCCCACCGTTCCCCCGCGTCGAGATGCGCCCGGTGCCGAACGAGGAAACCCGCATCGCCGACGTGCGAACGGGGCGTGCCGACATCGTGCGCGTGACCCTGACCGACACCGCCGACAGCCTGAAGGGCGATGCGCACGTCAAGGTGCTGTTCTCGCCGGTCGAGCGAGTGGCCCTGCTGATGTTGAACGCCTTGACCGGGCCCACCAAGGATGTGCGGCTGCGCCGCGCGATCGCCCACGCGATCGATCGCAACCTGATCGTCGAGGCGCTGCTGAAGGGATATGCACGGGTGGTCAACGAGCCGATCACGCCGGCCAATTTCGGTTGGGCGGACGGTCTGCCGAGCTACGACTACGACCCGGCGGCGGCCAAGGCCCTGTTGAAGGAAGCCGGCATCGCCCCGGGAACGAAGCTGACCTTCCCCACCGGGCCGTTCTTCGATCAGCGGGTGGTGCAGGCGCTGCAGCAGATGCTCGCCGAGGTCGGGCTGGACGCGCAGATCTCCATGACCGACGGCCCCACCTATCTGCGCCTGCGCCAGGGGCGGCCGGACGAAGCAGGGGATGTCAGCTTCTTCCGCTGGTCGTGCGGCTGCGAGGACGCGGACGGCGTGTTGTTCCCGTTGTTCCACTCCTCCAGCCAATGGGCGAAATACCGCAACCCGTCGGTGGATGCCGAACTGGAAAAAGCACGCAACTCGCTGGATCCCGCCGAGCGCCTGGGGCTCTATCGCAAGGTGCTGGAGACGCTGCACACCGACATTCCCGCGGTGCCGTTGTACCAGGACGTGATGATGTTCGCCGCCCGCAAGGAAGTGCGGTTCCAGCCGACGCCGAACGAGGCCTTCTTCCTGATGGACATGGGGTGGGGCCAATGATCCGTCGCTTCCTCCTCGCCCTCGTTGTCGCCTTCGCGGCCGCGCACGCCGCGGCGCAATCGAAGGATGCGCTAACCGTCGATCTCCCCGGCGATGTCGCGACCATGGACCCGCATCTGCAATGGGACACCGAGAGCTACACGGTCTATCGCAACATCTTCGACAACCTGCTGACCCGCGACGTCAGCGGCAAGATCGTCCCGCAGGTCGCCATTGCCTGGCACTATACCGACGACACGACCATCGTGTTCGACCTGCGTTCGGACATTCACTTCCAGGACGGCAGCCCTCTTACGCCCGAGGATGTCGCCTTCTCGGTGCGCCGCATCATCAATCCGGCATTCAAGAGCCCGCAGCTTTCGCAGTTCGACCAGATCGTCTCGGCGGATGTCACCGGCCCCGCCCAGGTGACGCTGCACACCAAGACGCCTTACCCGGTGCTGTTGGCCCAACTGGTCAAGCTCTCCATCGTGCCGAAGGCCTACGTGGAAAAGGTCGGGGATCAAAAATTCAACCAGGAGCCGATGGGCAGCGGCCCGTACCGCCTGCGCTCCTGGCAGCGCGGCGTGCAATCGGTGCTCGATGCCGTCGACGGCTACTGGCGCGGCAAGCCGCCGTTCCGCAGCGTGACCTTTCGCGCGGTGCCCGACGGCCCGACCCGCATCGCCGACCTGCGCACCGGCCGCGCCGACATCACCCGCGGCCTGTCGCCCGATGACGCCGAGTCGGTGAAAGGCGAGAAATCGCTGCAGCTTCTGCCCGTCGCCACCGAGCGCGTCGCCTACCTGTTCATCAACACGCTCGCGACGCCGACGAAGGACAGGCGCGTCCGACAGGCGATCGCCATGGCGATCGACCGCGACACCATCATATCCGCGCTGCAGCAGGGTTATGCCAGGCCAGTCAACATCGTACTGAGCCCGGCCGATTTCGGCTATGTCACCGATGTTCCGCCTTGGCCGTACGACCCCGCCCGCGCCCGCGCCCTTATCAAGCAGGCCGGCGCCGAGGGCGCGGCGCTGACCTTCATCACCTCGCCCTCCTACGACCGCCGGCTCAACGAGGCGGTGCAGCAGATGCTCGGCGATGTCGGCCTGAAGGTCGAAATCTCCATGACCGACCAGCCGACCTATCTGCGCCGCCGCCAGGGCACGCCGGAGGAAGCCGGCTCGCTCAGCCAGGGCCGCTGGTCCTGTGCCTGCCAGGACGCCGACGGCGTGATCTTTCCGCTGTTCCGGTCAGGCTCGATCTGGTCGAAGATGAACAACCCGGCGTTCGATGCCGAGGTCGATGCGGCGCGAACCACTCTCGACGAAGCGAAGCGCCTGGAGCACTACCGCCGCGCCTTCCAGATCCTGCGCGAGGAGGTTCCCGCCATCGGCCTGTTCCAGGATTACGCGATCTATCTCGCCCGCAAGGAACTGAAATGGACGCCGACCGCCAACGAGGCGTTCTTCATCATGGACATGCGGTGGCAGCCGTGATCATCGGGGGATGATTCGCCACCTCGCCGGCCGTGTCGGCCAGGCGATCGTCGCCGCGTTCGGCGTGCTGACCATCGTCTTCTTCATCATGCGGCTTTCCGGCGATCCCACGCTGCTGCTGGTTCCCGAAGGCGCGACCGCCGAGCAGATCGCGCAACTGCGCCATGAACTCGGCTTCGACCGCCCGCTGCTGGTGCAATACGGGGCGTATCTCTCCGACCTTTCGCACCTGGATTTCGGCGAGAGCCTGGTGCAGCGTGCCGGCGTCGCCGGCATCGTCGCCGAACGCATTCCCTACACGCTCGCGCTCGCCGCCGGTGCGCTGCTGGTCGCACTCGGCATCGGCATCCCCGTCGGCGTCGCCATGGCGGTGTGGCGCGGCAGCACGCTGGAGCGCGCACTGGCGGGCTTCGTCCTGACCGGCCAGAGCCTGCCCACCTTCTGGTCAGGCATCCTGCTGATCCTGCTGTTCGGTGTGGCACTCGGCTGGCTGCCCACCTCGGGCGCCGACTCGCTGCAGTCGCTGGTCATGCCGTCCATCGCACTCGGCGCGCTCACCATGTCCACCTTCGCGCGCATGACACGCATTGCCGTGCTGGACGAGTTGTCGCGCGACTACGTCACCGCCGCTCGCGCCCGCGGATTGTCGCTTCGCGCGGCCGTGCTCCGCCACGTGCTGCGCAACGCGTCGATCCCCGTGGTCACCATCGCGGCGCTGGAAGTCGGCAACCTGCTCGCCGGCGCGGTCATCGTGGAAACCGTCTTTGCCTGGCCGGGCATCGGCCAGCTTGCCATCCAGTCCATCGCCGCGCGTGACTTCCTCGTCGTCCAGGCCGTGGTGCTGTTCGTTTCCATCGTGTATATCGCTTTGAATCTACTGGCTGACATCGCCTATGCGGTGATCGATCCTCGCATCCGGCTCGAACGATGACCGGCAGGCTCTCGCCCGGGATCATCGTCATCCTGGCGCTGCTCGCGGCCTACATCTTCGCCGCGGTCGGCGCCGACCTGCTCGCCCACAACGACCCGCTGCGTCAATCACTGCTGCTCCGCCTGCGTCCGCCCGGCACGACCACCGCGACCGCCAGCTATCTGCTAGGCACCGATGATCTCGGTCGCGACCTGCTGGCGCGCATCCTGTACGGCGCGCGCGCCTCGCTGCTGGTCGCCGCCCTCTCGGTCTCGGTCTCGCTGCTGGTCGGCACCGCGCTCGGCCTGATCGCCGGCTGGTTCGGCGGCTGGGCAGGCATTCTGACGATGCGCTTCGTCGATGCGATGCTCAGCATTCCCGCCATCCTGCTCGCCGTGCTCACGGTCGCCGTGCTGGGGCCAGGCTTTCTGACTCTCGTGCTGGTGCTCGGCCTCACGCGCTGGCCCCGCTACACACGCGTGGCCTACGCGCAGACGCTGCAGATCGCGACGCTGCCGTATATACGTGCGGCCGAACTCGCCGGCAGCGGACCGGTGCGCATCCTGCTCCGCCACATCCTTCCCAACATCGCCGGCCCGCTGATGGTGGTCGCGACCAGCGAATTCGGACTGATGATCCTGTTCGAGGCCGGCCTGTCGTTCCTCGGCCTGGGCGTCCAGCCGCCCTATCCGTCCTGGGGCAGCATCATGGCCGCCGGCCGGCAATACGTTCAGCGTGCCTGGTGGCTCACCGTGTTCCCCGGCGTGGCGCTGTTCGTCCTGGTGCTGTGCGTGAACCTGCTGGGCGACTGGCTGCGCGACCGTCTCGACCCAAGGTCTCGCGTCCGATGAGCGCACCGGCGCTGAGTGTCGAGAACCTGACGCTTGCCATCGGCGACGCAATTGCCGTCGATGGGGTCAGCTTTTCGGTCAGCCAGGGCGAGGTCATGGCCATCGTCGGCGAAAGCGGCTGCGGAAAATCGATCACCGCGCAGGCCATCATGCGCCTGCTGCCGCCGGCGATCCGTCGCACCGACGGCACCATCCGCCTGGGTGCGGACAACATCACCGACGTCCCCGAGCGCGCCATGCAGGCGATACGCGGCAGGCGCATATCGATGATTTTTCAGGAGCCGCAGGCCGCGCTCGACCCGCTCGCAACCATCGGCACACAGATCGCCGAGGCGCTGCGCCAGCCACTGTCGCGCGCGCGCCCCGCGGTACGCCGGATGCTGGAGGATGTCGGCATATCCGATCCGGAACGCCGCATCGACCAGCGTCCGTTCGAACTGTCCGGCGGCATGTGTCAGCGCGTCATGATTGCCTGCGCGCTGATCTCGCGCCCCACCATCCTGATCGCGGACGAGCCCACCACGGCGCTCGATGTCACCATCCAGGCGCAGATTCTCGACCTGCTGCGGCGTATCGCCGTCGAACGGCAGACCGCGGTCGTGCTGATCACCCACGACATGGGCGTGGTGGCGGATATCGCCGACCGCGTCGCCGTGATGTACGCCGGCCGCATCGCGGAGTCCGGTCCGGCGGAGGCGATCTTCGCCACGCCCCGCCATCCCTATACCGCGCTGCTGCTGGCCTCCATCCCGCGCATCTCGGACGTCCCCAAGTCCCCGCTCGCCTCGATCGAAGGCCGCGTGCCGACGCCCGCCGAATATGGCCCCGGCTGCCGTTTCGCCAATCGCTGCCCGCGCGCCGATGCCCGCTGCACTGCCGAAACTCCTCACCTGCGCGCTGTCGGCCCAGCACACTTTGCCGCCTGCCACTACGCCGAGGGGATGCAATGATTCTGCGTACCAAAAAAGTCCCCCCTCGCCTTGCGGGAGGGGGCCGGGGGAGGGGCGTCGCAACCATAAGTCGCCGGCGCAATAGCGAAGCTAGGCACGCCATTCTGGATTTCGGGTACGCGCAAGAATCTCATC
>DATBKQ010000297.1:0-8770 GCA_036555825.1 Acetobacteraceae bacterium
ATGCGAATCGCAGACATCGCTCGGCGCACTATGTGCCAAGTCTGTCTCAGCCGGAAGCAACCGCTTATGGCGACCCACACCCGCCGCCGTGCCGTTCGCTCGGCTCTACTTCAACACCGAGGACACCGAGGGCCACGGAGAGACACGGAGAAGCTTCTCAGGCGCTGCGCGCCGGTTGCCGCGCCGCATCGCGGAACCTTTGCGGCGCTCCGTGGCCCTCCACGTCCTTTGTGGTGAAAATCTTTGCTGTCAGGCCTCCCCGCGCAGCGCGCGGAACCGGGCGATCAGCCCGGTGGTGGAGGAGTCATGCGCCCCCGGCACCACGCCCGGCTCCAGCTCGGGGATGATGCTGCCAGCCAGCTCCTTGCCCAGCTCCACCCCCCATTGGTCGAAGCTGTCGATGTCCCAGACGCAGCCCTGCACCGCCACCTTGTGCTCGTACAGGGCGATCAGCCG
The DNA here is from genome assembly GCA_036555825.1 of Acetobacteraceae bacterium. GTDB lineage: Bacteria > Pseudomonadota > Alphaproteobacteria > Acetobacterales > Acetobacteraceae > JAMXLO01. The sequence goes on from DATBKQ010000297.1 coordinate 457, forward strand.
CCCCAGGCTGAACGCATCCAGACGGGCGAACAGGATCGTGTTGGACGGGCGCTCGCCGACGCAGACCCGGTGCGGCGCCACCCTGTCGATCTCCGCTGCGGGCGTGCCGTGCGCCGCCATCTCCGCTCGTATTTCCGCCTCGGGTCGCCCGCGCAGCAGCGCCTCGGCCTGGGCGAACGCGCTGGCCGCCAGCGCCCGGTGCGCCTCCGCCCGGTCGTGGTCGGGATTGGCGGCCAGGATGAAGTCCACCGGGACCGGCCGCGTCCCCTGGTGCACCAGTTGCATGAAGCTGTGCTGCGCGTTGGTGCCCGGTTCGCCGAACAGGATCGGGCAGGTGTCCCAGCCGACCGGCGCGCCGGCAAGGGTCACGTGCTTGCCGTTGCTCTCCATCTCCAGTTGCTGGAGATGCGCCGGCAGGCGCCGCAGCCGGTCGTCGTAGGCCAGGATGCACTGCGTCGCGCAGCCCAGCACATTGACGTTCCACACCCCCACGAGGCCCAGCAGCACCGGCAGGTTCTGCCGGAGCGGCGCGTCGCGGAAGTGGCAATCCATCGCCCAGGCCCCGTCCAGCAGCGCCTGGAACTTCTCCCACCCGACCGCGAGCGGGATCACCAGTCCGACCGGCGACCACAGCGAGTAGCGGCCGCCGACCCAGTCACGGAAGCCGAAGGTGCGCTCGGGCGCGATGCCGAATTCGGCCACCGCGTTGAGGTTGGTGGACAGTGCCGCGAAGTGATGTCCGACCGCCGCCTCGCCCAGATGGCCCGCGATCCAGGCCCGCGCAGCCCGCGCGTTGGTCTGGGTTTCCAGCGTCGTGAAGGTCTTGGAGGCCACCAGGAACAGGGTTCGCCCCGGGTCCAGGTCCTTCGTCACCTCCTGGAACGCATGGCCATCGACATTGGATAGGAACCGCGCCGCCATTCGTGCGTCGTCGCGGCCGATGGTCAGCGCCTCGGTCGCGACGCGCGGGCCCAGGTCCGAGCCGCCGATGCCGATATTCACCACCGTGGTCAGCCGCTCGCCGGTGGCGCCGCGCTGACTGCCCTCATGGATCGCGGTCACGAAGCGCCGCATCCGGTCGCGCTCGGTCGCGGCAAGCCTGGATGCATCGTCGATGCCGCTTGCGAGCGCGGCCTTCAGGCCGGCATCCGCCGGCGAGCGCAGCGCCATGTGCATGGCCGCGCGCTGCTCGGTAGCGTTCACCATCTCGCCGGCGAACAGCCGGCGGCGGAAGCCTTCCAGATCGGCCGCCTCGGCCAGCGAGAACAGCGCGTCGCGCGCCTCGGGGTCGATGGCGGACTTCGAATAGTCGAGCGTCAGGTCGTTGAGGTTCGCGCTGAACCGGTGCGCGCGTTCGGGATCGGCGGCGAACCGTGGCGTGATGTGCCTGCCGTCCGGCCGCGCCGCCAGCGCGGCCAGCCGGGCAAAGGCGGATTGGCGCGTGCTCATGGTGTCACCCTCTGCGGTTGCCCCCTCAGATCGCGATCGCATAGGCCGGCCGGCGCGGATCGGCACCGGCGGCGATCAGTCCGGACGGCGGATCCGTCAGCACCGCCTCGACCGACCCGGCGAGCCAGGTCCACTCCGGCCACGCCTTCACCTCGTGCCCACGCGACGCGAGCTCCGCTCGCACCGCCGGATCGATCCGCGCCTCCGCCGCGAGCCGTCCCGGGAAATACTCGAACGGCGCGAACGACGAGGGGAACGAATAGCTGGCGATGCGCGGCGCCTCGATCGCGTCCTGCACCTCCATGCCGTGCTGGAAGATGTTCAGCAGCACCTGCAGCATTGCCTGGGTCTGCACGTCGCCGCCCGGCGTGCCGAACGGCATCACCCCGCCCTCCGCGGTCACCACCATCGCCGGGTTGGGCGTCAGCCGCGGGCGCTTGCCGGGTGCCACGCCGGCCGGATGAGAGGGATCGGGCCGGCTCTGCGAGCCGCGGCCGGACGGCGTGATGCCCAATCCCGCCACCACGGGGACGTTGCCGCTGCCGTCCGAAGGCGTGGCGCTGAACGCGTTGCCCCAGCGATCGACCACGCAGCAATAGGAGGTGTCCGCCTCCACCTTCGGCAGCTCGGCCGGACTGCCGGGCGGTGTCGTTGCCGGGTGGTCGAGCGGCGCCGGCATCGCGCCGAACGCCCGGTCCTCACGCACTGCGGCGGCACGGCGGGCGATGGTGGCGGGATCGAGCAGATGATCGATCGGTACCTCGACAAAGGCCGGATCGCCGAAGAAATACTCGCGATCGGCCATCGCCAGGTTCACGCACTCGGCGATGCGGTGCAGGTAGGTGGCCGAGTTGTGCGCCAGGCCGGCGATGCCGACCCGCTCCAACAGGGCCAGCGCCTCGAGCAGCGCCGGCCCCTGGCACCACGGACCGCAGGTGATCACCTCGTGGCCGCGCCAGCTCCGCCGCACCACCGGCTCGATGCGCGAGTGGTACTCGCCCAGGTCGTCGAGCGACAAGTAGCCGCCCTGCTGCTCCTGGAACCGGACGATCGCGCGCGCGATGTCGCCGCGGTAGAACGCATCGTGCGCCGCCCGGAGCCCCGCCGTCCGGTCCGACCCCGCGGCGCGGTCCTGATCCGCCATGTACTGCAGCGTGCGGGCCAGATCGCTCTGGACGAATTTCTCACCACTCCTCGGCAGCCGGTTGTTCGGCAGGAAGATCGCGGTGTTCGACGGCCAGCGCCGATACTCGTGCTCGTGCGCCGCGATTGACGTCGCCAGCAGCGGATAGACCGCGAAACCCTCCGCGGCATAGCGGATCGCATAAGACGCGACGTCAGCAAAGCGCATCGTGCCGTGGCGTGCGAGCGCGGTGATCCAGGCATCTGGGGCCGCGGGCACCACGGTGCGCAGTACGCCATCGGGGATCTTGCCGCCGTGCTCGCGCATGAACAGATCGGCAGGAAGCCGCTTCGGCCACCACCCCAGACCGGCGATGCTCTCCACATCGCCGTTCGCCAGCCGGATCATGATCGGCGCCACGCCGGCGACGTTGACCAAATCGGGCTGCAACACCCCCAGCGCCATGCCCGCCGCGCAGCCGGCATCGATCGCGTTGCCGCCGGCCTCCAGGACCGAGAACGCCGCGGATGCGGCCAGATAGTGACCCGCCGAAACGGCGTGGCGCGTGCCATACATGGTGGGACGATGGCTCATAGCGGTCTCCCGGGCGAACTGCGCGGAAACCCTGGGGCAAAGCGCGGTGCGGGTCCATACCGCGTGTCGGTCGAGCCCGGCGATCCGTTGGCCGCAGTCGCTCCGTGTCTTGTGGTGAGGCTTGTGTATCCTGCTGCGCGGCGCCCGCGAGACATCCACAGCCTGGTGCTACGCCGCGCGTTTCGGCGCGCCATTCCGATGCCCGTCGCCACCCTCCCGCGCCAAGGTCCGGCTGAGGAACGACATCACCGCCACCTCCTCCGCCTTTAGACCGACATCCGGGTTGGCGAGCTTCGCATCCGCCCGCCGCTTCAGTGCCTGGCGCAGCGACCCGTCCAGATAGCCGTTCAGGATCGCCGGATGGATGTAGCACTTGCGGCAGATCGCCGGCGTATTACCCAACAGCTTCGAAACCGCTTCCACCGCCTGCACCACGTTCTTCTTCGCCGCCGTCTGTGTGTCGAACGCCTCCAGCTCCTGCAGCGCCAGCGCGGCAAGCTTGGTCGCCGCCCAGGTGCGGAAGTCCTTCGCAGTGATCTCCTCGCCGCTGATCGCGCGCAGGTACTCGTTCACGTCGTCTGACGTAACAGTCCGCGGCGCCCCCTCCTCGTCGAGATACTGGAACAGTTCCTGCCCCGGCAGGTCCTGACAGCGGCGCACGATTGCTGCCAGCCGCTTGCTGCGCAGGTCGATGTGATACTCGGTGCCGCGCTTGCCGCGAAAATCCAGGCGGATGCGGCTGGCGCCGTCCAACTTCACATGTCGGTTGCGCAGCGTGGTCAGCCCATAGCTCCGGTTGGTCTTGGCGTATTCTTCGTTGCCAATTCGCATCATCGTCGTTTCCAGCAGCCGCACGATCGCCGCCAGCACCTTCTCGCGCGGCAGCCCGCGGCGCGACAGATCCTCATCGACGCGCGCGCGTATCCTCGGCAGCACCTTCCCGAACACCACGAGCTTGCCGTACTTGCCCGCGTCGCGCACTTCGCGCCATCGCGGATGGTAGCGGTACTGCTTGCGGCCCCGGGCATCCCGGCCGACTGCCTGCAGGTGGCCGTTCGGCCGCGGGCAGATCCATACATTTTCATAGGCCGGTGGAATCGCCAGCTTGCGGATGCGCGCCAGCGTCTCCTCGTCCGTCACGTCGCTGCCGTCGGGGTGGCGATAACCGAAGCCTCGCGCCATTCGGATCCGGTGAATGCCAGGCACGCGGTCACTGACATAGCGCAATCCGGCCGCGCTGGCGGCGGCCTTCAGTTCCGCGGGGTCGGTTCCCGCAAGCGGCGAGACGGTGTTCGACATGCCGACCATCTGGCTCCGCGGCAGCGATGCGGAAGTGAAAAGGCCGCGCCGCACGTGGGTTTGAAGTTGCCTCGACTCAGGGCGCGGAGTGTAGGCGGACCGGGTTGTTGCCGGCGAAGTTGGGATTGGGGATTGGGTAGAACGCATAGCCGAACCCGAGGCGGTCGGGCAGGCCCGCCGGCAGAACCTTCGGCATCAGGACGGCGATCGCCGCGACACCGCGATGCCGCCGTCCCACCGACCGAAAGGCAGCGTGGATCGCGTCCACCACCATCTGGTCGAAGTCAGGCTGCAGGATCGACGCGACGAGTACGACAATCCCGGGCGTGCCCCGATTGACCCGCGGCTGCGCGATCGCCATGGCGTCGACGATCGCATGCCGCAACACATCCAGACCGCGCCGCTCCCGCTCGCGCCATTGCAGTCTCTCCGGCGCGAGCAGTGCGACTGACAGCGAAGCGCCGTTCGCGGTGACAAGCCGCAGATCGACATCGCTGCCCGACAGCTCGAACGACACCCTGTTGCCGGAGTCGAACATCAGCTTCGCCAGGGCGAACCCCGCAACGGTCCGCAGGAACCGCCCCGGTTGGCGCAACGGAGCGGCGAGCCTGCCCAGCAGCGGCTGCTGCCCCCAGCACTGCATCAGATGATGCATGGCGGCGATATACATCGCCGCCATCGCGTCATCGTCCTGGTGCAGCCAACTCCATCCGGGCCTGCCGATCCGCTCCCGCAATCGCAGCACGGCCCAGGCGAGCGGATAGAGGCCGTGGTCGTCGCCCAGGGCGGGCGCCGAGGCCGCCGCGTGGTCCGCAAGCCGGCCGCCGATCAGCCTGTTGTATTCGGATGCGGCGGCTTCGAGCATCCCGCGGGTCAGCAGGATCGGCTCGTCGCGCACGGCCCGCGGCTGGGTCTGCCGGTACCGGCGCTCCATGGCCTGCTGGCAGACGAGTACAGCTCCTGGCGGCACGCGGGAGGCGCTGACCGCCGCAATCCCGGCGGGTGCGACAGGTGTGGCGGAACGCGGCAGGATCTCGCCGTCCCCGAGGCCAGGTGTGGCGGTAACGCCTCGGCAGCGGGCGCAGCGGATGCGAATGTCGATGAAATCGGCCGATCGATAGTTCTGGATCAGCACGGACCCGCCGCAGCCGCAGATCAGGTCGTCGCTGCCATGGCCAATGAACGCCGGCGCGGAGCCCACCTGGACGACGTGCGGCGCCATCATGCGATCACGCAGTGCGATCGGTTGCGCTGCTCAGAAGATGCCTTCCAGCCACGCTCGCTGCTTGGGCTGCACGATCGGGGTCTCGCCGGTATCCTGGTTCTGTCCCAGTGCGGCGTTCTCGCGCAGGCGCTGCGCCTCTTTCTGCGGATCGACGACGATGCCTGGCTTCTGCGGCTTGCGCCAGAACATCAGCCGGTCGGCGATGCTCTGCGTCGGCTGGTCGCGCTTCGCCTCCTGGTCCACCTCGGTGCGGATCGCCGGGGGCGCCGGCGGACCCGCCGCCTGAATCAGCGCCTGTTGTCCGGCGCTGTTGGCGGCAGGCTCGCCGCCGAGTGCCATCTGCGGCACCAGCGCCAGTTCGGCCTTGGCACGCTCGGACTGCTCCTGCGGCCGGTTGGCGCCCGGCACCGGCGGCGGCAGGTTGAAGTTGGTCGGCATGGCCAGCGGCGCGCGCGTGGTCACGGTGAATTCGTCGGGCGCGTCGTGGATGAACCCGAAGGTGCGGCCGAACTGTTCGCCGCTGCAACCGGTCAACGGCGCGGCGGCGACGGCCAGCGCCATGGCGCTGGCGAGGTGTCTGGTGGCGGTCGGCATCGCGGATTTTCTAGCCATAGATTGCCAGGTGTCGCAAGGACGTCGTGCGGCCTATCCGGCCCGCCTGGCGCGCGGCAGCAAGCTGTCGATGACCAGGGCGGCGACGCCGCAGACGATGGCCGCGTCGGCCAAGTTGAACACATACCAGGACCAGCCGCCGATGTGGGCGTGGATGAAATCAACCACGGCGCCGAACCGCAGCCGGTCAATGACGTTGCTGACCGCGCCGCCGACGATGGCGCCTAGCGCGACCGCCACCAGCCGCGATTCGGCGCGGCGGAGCCAGACCACGAGTGCCGCGACAACGCCGAGGGCGACGGCGGCGAGCAGCAGGTAGCTCCAGTCGCCGAAACCGGTCAGCAGGCCGAAGGTGACGCCGCGGTTCCAGACCATGGTGAAGTTCAGTACCGGGAGCAGTACGACCTGGCCGATCTCGGGCAGATGGATCACGTCGAGCACCCACCACTTGCTCGCCTGATCGGCGCCGAGCACTGCCAGGGCAGCAAGCAGCCCGAGCAGGGTAAGCTGGTTCCGGCTCATTCGGCCGCCGGAGCAGGTACACCCGAACACACTGCCCGAGTGTCATTGCGAGCGCAGCGAAGCAATCCCGACCGAGATTGCTTCGTCGCTTTGCTCCTCGCAATGACACTCGCAATGACACTGGGCGAGGCGCCGCGTTCGCAGTCAGCGTGAATTTCCGCTAGAGCGTGATGAGCGCGGAAGGATGCACTCATCCCGCTCCGACTCTTTGTATTATCGCGTGATTCAGACCTGCGGCGACTCCGCCTCCGGTCATCACGCTCTAGGCGCGGCATACCAGCCCCGACTCCACCGCATCGACGCACCGCAGGCACAGCGCCGGGTGGGCCTGCTGCGCGCCGACCTCCGGCAGCACACGCCAGCAGCGCGCGCATTTGTTGCCCGGCGCGGGGCTGATCGCGGCCAGCGGTTCCTCGGGATCGGCGGCGATGGTCACGTTCGAGACGATGGCGATTTCCGCCCATTGCTCCTCGGTCAGCAGCAGTTCGTGCTCCGGGCTCAGCGGCAGCACGACGGCGGCCTGCAGCGACGAGCCCAGCGTGTTGGCGCGCCGCGCTTCCTCGATCGGCACCGTGATGCGGCGCCGGATCGCGCGGATGGTCTCCCACCGCGCGGCGAGTGCCGAGTCGCGCCACGCCGCCGGCAGGTCCGGGAACAGTTGCAGGTGCACGCTGTCCGCCTCGCCGAAGCGCGCGCACCACGCCTCCTCGGCAGTGAAGCACAGCACCGGCGCGAGCCAGGTGGTCAGGCAGCGATGCAGGTGGTCGAGCACGGTGCGCGCCGCCCGGCGGCGCAGGCCGTCGGGCCGGTCGCAGTAAATCGCGTCCTTGCGGATATCGAAATAGAACGCCGAAAGGTCGGTGGCGCAGAAATTGTGCAGCTCCGGATAGACGCCGGTCCAGTCGTAACTCTGTACCGCGGCGCGGATGCGCGCATCGAGCTCGATCAGCCGGTGCAGCACCCACTTCTCCAGCTCCGGCATTGCCGCATACTCGACGCGCTCCGCGTCGGCGAAGCCGGCGAGGCTGCCCAGCAGCCAGCGCAGCGTGTTGCGCAGCCGGCGATACAGCTCGACCTGCTGCTTCAGGATCTCCGGCCCGATGCGGAGGTCCTCCGAGGTGTCCGACATCATCACCCAGAGCCGCAGGATATCGACGCCGTAGCGGTCGGCCACCTCCTGCGGCGCGGTGACGTTGCCCAGGGACTTCGACATCTTGCGCCCCTGCTCGTCCATCACGAAGCCGTCGGTCACCACCGCCTTGAACGGTGCCGCGCCGCGCGTGCCGACCGCCTCCAGGAGCGATGACTGGAACCAGCCGCGGTGCTGGTCGGAGCCCTCCAGATAGAGATCCGCCGGCCACGGCAGGTTGCGCGCCTCCAGCACGAAGGCGTGGGTCGAGCCGGCCTCGAACCAGACATCGACGATGTCCATCACCTGCTCGTAGTCGTCCGGATTGCGATCGTTGCCCAGGAAACGCGACGGCGGCGAG
>DATBKQ010000298.1:0-4326 GCA_036555825.1 Acetobacteraceae bacterium
GGTCGTGGCTGGCGATCGCCATCGGCACCGGACGGGCGGCGATCCATCGCTCGAGCATCTGGATCTTGCCCAGATCCAGATGGTTGGTCGGCTCGTCGAGCAGCAGCGCATCGGGCTCGCCGATCCAGGCACGCGCGATCAGCGCCAATCGCTGCCAGCCGCCGCTGAGTTCACGCAGCGGACGGTCGTGCAATTCAGGCGGTGTGCCGAATGCATCGAGCCCCGCTCCGACACGCCATTCGCTTGCGCCACGCTCCCCCGGCGGCAGCGCCCGGCGAACCGCCTCGGCGAGCGGCAGCCCCAGCAGACTCGCCGGCACGTCCTGTTCGACATGGCCGACGCGCATCCCGCGCGAGCGCACGATGCTGCCGGCGGTCGGCTCGGCAATCCCCGCCAGACATCGCAGCAACGTCGTCTTGCCGCCGCCGTTGCCGGCGATCAGGCCGACCCGATCGCCGTGGGCGATGATCAGGCTGAGGTTCTGGAACAGCCGATGCGGCGACAGAACGCCGACATCGCGCAGACTGATGGAAGCCATGATTGGTCTTTCGGCTCGACAGCGTTCAGAGCCAGCCGGCGGTGGTCCGATACGAAAGCGTCAGCCGGGCCCGCTGGCCAGCCCTGCGATTTGCGGTCGCAGGGCCCCGACAGGGCCGCGCGGATGATGCTGATTGTAAGCCCTCATGCAGCCCTCGTCGGTTGGATGTTGCACCAAGCCAAAAACTATCGGGAGCCGGACGCCGGCGCAAGCAGCGTCTTCAGCTCGAACGTCAGCCCCACGGGGATGCGGGGTGTGTGCTTAACCACCTGATAATGGCCGTCGCGGCGGCCCCAGTTCGTCCGGCGGGACGGAGGCTGCAAGCCCAGCGTTGGCGCGAAATGACGGCCAGAGGTAGTTGGGTCATCGCTCCCTACGCGACCAAATTCGCCAATGACTTGATGATGGGGTTCGCGGCCGAACGGGCATGCTGTCATTGTCTCTTTAGCATTCTTCCTTCGAGGGGCGCGGCCAGTCTTCATCATCGTAAGGATTTATGAAGCCCTCTTCCCACGATGTCTTGTCCAGGGTGCGCCTGAAGACGCGAAATCCGTCCGGCCAGTCCTTAAATCCAGGTTGCGTTTTGAGCCGCTCGGCTGCGGCCTCGGCGTTACCTTTGGACGAATAAATGCCGATTGACTTCATCTTCTCGTCCTCATCGAACTCATCATCTGCGCCGATCTGGAAGTGCCACAGCTCATACAGTTTGGTTGTCATCGCCTAGCTCCTGTGTCGGACACGGTCACGCTTCGGGTTTCGTCTCTGGGCTGGCTGGAGCGCTCTCCTTAGGATTACGAAACGCACGCTCACCGAATTTCCTTATCCGGCTGAAGTCGGAGGTTGGGCCTGTATCTTCTGTATCCCAGTTCCCAGGCCCCTAGCGGCCGTCCATCAACCGCTTGGCGTAGTCGCGGGGCGTTTCGCCCACCCTGCGTGGGATACCCCTCGCCCAACTAGGCACATTGTCCGCCGCCTCCTTACCGCTCCGTCGCGGTATGCGCTCCATCAGCCGCGGAATGATACCTTTTGGAGGTTCAGCGAGGAATGGGATTCGCGGGGAGAGCAACAGCTCCTGAACCCTGGTCACAACCGGCTCCTTGTTCCCCCCTCCAGCAGAGGACACGCCAGCAGCCATCGTGTGTTCATGCGCCGCGGCCACGAACCGCGGCCACCGGTCGGGGCCGACCGAACGATAGGCTGCGGCCAGCTCGCCGGCGGCATCACGCTGCTCGTCGATGGTGGTCGCCTTCGCCGCGCCCTCGGCAGCCTTGCGCAGATGATCGACTGCTTCGTCGCTGCCGGCGCCGCCGAGAAACCGTTCCCTGAAGGTATCCCGATCCAGGGTTGATTCTCTGCTCCATGCCAGCAGGCTTTCGCTCAATTTCAGCAAACCGCCGTGGTCGAGGTGTGCCGTGTACTTTGCTCGCTCGCTGGGTGAGAGATGGCCGACGGCGCCGTAAACCACCGCCCTTATACGAGGTAGAAGGTCTCCACTCCCGCCAGCGCTGGTCGATCCTGCATCAGTTTCGTCGCTGTGAGGCGACGTGCCGTTCCCGAACCGGCCTTTTTCGTCCCGTCCCTGGTACATCCAATCTATCGTTGGCCGGCATAGTGCAATTCCCGATGGCAGCGGCTGAAATGTGCTCTTGCCAGCATACGGAGAGTCGGTTAATGGATTGTTAGTTAACGCTGCTAACTTCACAATTCCTCCCCGTTGCCCCGCGCGGCGACGCGGTTAGTCTGATACCAACAACACCGGGGAGGGCGCGATGCGATCCCGCATCATCCAGCTTGCCGCCATCGCGCTGGCGGTCGCCATCGCAGCACTCCGTCCCGCCGCGGCCGAGGACCTGCAGACGGTCACCATCGCCTTCGCCGGCAAGGGCATGTCCTTCCTGCTGCAGTACATCGCCATCGGCGGCGGGTTCTATAAGCAGGAAGGCCTGCAGCCGGAATCGGTGGACGTCTCCTCGGGCACCCGGCAGGCCGCCGCGGTGATGGGCGGCAGCGCCGAGATCACCCAGGTCGGCTTCGCCCACACCATGCACGCGGTCGGCCGCGGCGGGCAGCTCGTCGGCATCGCAACCGCGTTCGACGCCTACCCCATCGCGCTCGTGCTCTCCAACGACGCGATCAAACGGCTCGGCATCACCGACACCATGTCGCTCGACGAGAAGATCAGGCGGGTGAAGGGGGTGCGCATCGGCATCACCTCCCCCGGCTCCAGCACCGACGAGTTCATGCGCACGATCATGCTGGTGCGCGGCATGGACCCGTCGCGCGATGTGCAGTTGCAGCCGATCGGCATCGGCGCGCCGATGGTGGCGGCGATGCAGGCGGGCAGCACCGACGGCTTCGCCTTCATGTCGCCGTTCACCGACATGGCGGTCAGCAAGGGCATCGGCCAGATCGTCGCCGACCCGATGACCGGCGAGCTGCCTGAGTACCGCGACGTGCCGTATCAGGTGATCACCACCAGCCGCGCCACGCTCGCCGCCAGGCGTCCGCTGCTGCAGCACGTGGTGCTTGCGCTGACGCGGGCGATGAAGCTCGCGCACGACGACAAGGAGGCAGCGCGCAGGCTGGTCCGCCCGTTCTTCCAGGACACCCCGGAGGCGGAGTTCAACACGGCGTTCGACAGCTACATCAAGGCGGTGCCGACCACCCCGGTGATCTCCCAGACGCAGGTGGACAAGACGGTGAAGATGGTGAACCTCACGGAAAAGACGCCGATCACCGCCACCTACGATCAGGTGGTCTATCCCGACCTGTCGCGCGAGGCCGCCCGCGAAATCCTTGGCCAATAGCATGACGCGCCGCTTCGATCCGATCGTGCTCTGGCAGCTTGCCGTCGGGCTGCTCCTGCTGGCCGTCTGGGAAGCCATCGGGCACAGCACCGCCGGCGCGTGGACCAGTCGCCCCGGTCTCATCGCAGGCAGGCTTGCCGGATGGCTGCAAGGCAGCCTGTATCCGCACCTCGCCACCACGGTCGCCGAAGTCGTCGTCGGCACCGCCTTCGGCGTGACGTTCGGCGCGCTGGCGGGGTTGGTGCTCGGGCGTTCGCCGGTCGCGGCCGGCATCGTGCGGCCGATCGTCGTGGCGTTCTACAGCGTACCGCTGGTCGCGCTCGCGCCGCTGTTCATCATGTTCTTCGGCCTCGACATGCTGCCGAAGATCGTGCTGGTGGCGATCGTCGTGTTCTTCCTGCTGTTCTTCAACAGCTTCGCCGGCGCCACCTCGGTGGACCGGGAATTGATCGCGCACATCGAGCTGATGGGCGCGAACCGGCGGGAGAAGTTCCGCAAGGTGGTGGCCCCGGCCTGCTCGCCCTGGATCATCGGCGGGATCAGGACGGCGATGCCCTATGCGCTGGTCGCCGCCACCACCGGCGAGATGCTGGCGGCGCGACGCGGCCTCGGTTTCCTGCTCAGCGATGCCGCATCGCAGTTCGACATGACATCGCTCTATTCCGCGCTGTTTATCCTGATGCTGCTCGGCCTGGCGGTCTCCGAGCTGGCGGCGTGGGCGGAACGGCACCTGCTGCGGTGGCGCCATGCCCAGGGATGAGACGCAGAGTGATCTGGCTCCGAGGATCAGCCTGCACGGCGTCGGCAAACGCTTCATCACGCGTGACCGCGACGTCGAGGCGCTGCGGCCGATCGACCTCACGGTTCAGGACCACGAGTTCATAGCGCTGGTCGGGCCGAGCGGCTGCGGCAAATCGACCATTTTGAACCTGATCGCGGGACTGCTTGCGCCGAGTTGCGGCACGGTGTCGTACGATGGCG
>DATBKQ010000299.1:0-4833 GCA_036555825.1 Acetobacteraceae bacterium
GACCAGCCGGTCATACAGCGCAACCAGTCGAGCGAGAATCACGCAACCACTCCCGCACCATTCAGTTCGGGCACCTCGATCACGCCCCGTCGCATTTCCGCATGGAAGAACCGCGGGCTGGCGCGCGTGCCCTCCCACACCAGATCCAGCAGCATCCAGCCAAGGTCGCGATCCAGCGCGAGCGGCGCCGGCGTGGCTGCATCGGCCAGGCTGACATCGGCGGCGAACTCGCGGCAGCCGAGACAGGGTGGCCGTGCCCATTGGCCTCGCTCGGCGCGACGCAGAAACATGTCGCGGTATTTGCCAAGAGTGTCCTGCGGTCCGGCCCGCTCGGTCAGCGTCGTGCGCGCCTGCACCACGTAGGCAACATCGCGCAGCAGCAGGCTGGCGCGCTGCTGCCTTACACTGGGATGGGTGGCATCCAGGCTCGGCGGCGGCTTGCGGCCTTCGATGTGCGCTGCATCGGGCGCGGTGGCACGTGCGCCGACCTCGTTGCGTCGCATCGAGACGAAGTGGATCGGATTCAACACCTCGATGCGCTCGACGATCCAGCGCATCTGCGGTTTCCACAGTATAGCTTCGAGGATGCCGCGCGCGGCCGAAGGCGTGATGACGTCGTAGGACACCCGCTCCACCTTCATCTCCGGCCGGGTAAAGCACGCATAGGGACCGGAAATGTGGATACGGAACGACGAGTCCATTAGAGGATTAATGAATCCGGCGAAATTCGTGCGATTATATCCAGACCATAGACAGAATGATAAGCAAAATTCGCGGCCGCCCAGAGATCGGCATCCAGCGGGAAGACGATGCCGACGGCCTCCAGCCGGCGCAGCTGGTCGCGCGGAACGCCGACGCGGAAACGCTGCGCCTTGCGATACAGGTCGGATCGGGGCCGATTCAGCCGAATGGCGCTCTGGAAGTCGGCGATCAACGCGACCCCGGCTTCGCCATACGGCACAAGGACGGATGCCTCGTCATCCTGTATGAGCCTGAACCTGCCGCTGGCGCTGCGGAACGCGAACCCGCCGTCGCGTGGTTGCGGCGGCAGCAGCGTGCAGATGCGCTGGGCATCGAGCGCATCGCCCTTCAGCCAATAGAGCCTTTCAAAGTACTGACGGAACATCTCGGGCGAGAACGGATCGTCCGGTCGATCACGCAGTAGCACCCGGGCGACGTCCGCCGCCTGTCGAAGATGACCGCGCGGCGGATCCCTGGGTGGCACGAAGACGCGCAGCTCGCCGCCTTCCGCCAACCGCCCCTCGCGATTGCAGCGGCCCGCCGCCTGGGCCAGCGAATCAAGACCGGCCAGAGCACGGAACACCACCGGAAAATCCAGATCGACGCCGGCTTCCACCAATTGCGTGCTGATCACCCGCAGGCTTTCACTACCCGCCCGGCGTTCAGGTATTTCGCGAATGACGCGGGAGCGATGCGCGCCACACATCAGTGCCGACAGATGCAACGTGCTTTCGGGCAACGTCGCATGTAGCTCCCGCGCATCGGCGCGGCGATCGACAATGCAGAGGACACATGGATGCGCGGCGAGCTCGCGCGCCAGCTCAAGCCACGAGGTACGCGCATTGAGGTCCACCGGCAGATTGACGCGCACCCGTCGCATGGTTTCGTGCAGGGCCGCCGGGTCCGCCACGATCTCGCGCCGTCCTTCTGGTCCTGTCAGGCCGGCGAATGCCGGTTGCACCTCGGGCCGGGGGTCGAACGCCGGCTGCGTGGCCGTGGAAAGCACGACAGTGGTGCCGTAGCGTGCCATCAACTCCTGCAGGCATCGCAGAATCGGCCGCAGGTAGTCTGGCGGCAACAACTGGGCCTCATCGAGGAACACCGCCGCGCGCGCAATTCGGTGCAGCTTTCTCGCGCGCCCGGGATGCGCGGTGAACAGGCTCTCGAAGAACTGCACCGCGGTTGTCACAATAACGCTCGCATCCCAGTTCTCGGCCGCCAGGCGGTGCGCCGTGCTGGCCGCCGTCTCGTCGTCGGGGTCGAGGTTGCTGTGGTGTTCGAGCACGGCTTCCGGGCCCAAAGCTTTGCGAAACTCGTCAGCGGTCTGCTCGGTGATGCTGGTGTAGGGTGCGACATAAATCACGCGGCGAAGGCCGTGACGAACCGCGTGACGCAATGAGAATGCGAGGCCCGAAAACGTCTTGCCCAACCCGGTTGGGGCGGTCAGCGAGAAGAGGCCTGGCGTTTGATCGGCCGCGCGCCGGCAGGCCTCAAGCAGGCTGCGGCGATGGCGCTTGACCGCTGTGTCCGGCGCTTCGGTGCCGAGCCGCGCCAGGAAGTACTCGGCGCCTTCGAGCAGCGTCGTCAGCGCCGCCGCGGGGGCTCGCGCGGCGGCGATCTCCGGATTACGGAAGGCTTCGGTGTCCAGCCGATCGGCATCGACGAGGGCGGAGAAGACCATTCGAACGAAGAGCGACAGGTCCGTCGATTGATGCAGTACCGGCAGCACACGCGGCGCGAGGAGATCCACTGGTGGGCTTTCCGCGCGGACGCTCTCCAGCAAATGTCCCTGCGTCAGCCTCGCCGATAGCGAGGCGCGCCCGCCATCGGCGACCTCCCAATCCGGCAGACCGGCATGGTGTCCGGCGATGGCATATGCGAGCAGACGGCCCCGGGCCGACAATGCGCGCGACGCGTGGATGGCTCCCGCGGTGGAATGGTCAACCCGTCCCGCCGCACGCTGGTCGGCCGCGTGCGCCGCATCTTCGCCGGCATGCCGCAAGTAGGCCTGAAACGCCCGCGAGAATTTCCCCAGGTCGTGCCATAACCCCGCGGCTTCGCCCCACTCGGCCGCCCCGAACGCCGCGGCGAACTCGGCCGCCTGACTGGCCGTGCATCGCAGGTGCTGCTCCAGATCGTGTCCGCCGCGTCCGCGATCGGAATGCGCCAGAGGCATGGCCGGGCTACACCCGCTGGCCGCCGTCGATGTGGATTTCCGAGCCGGAAATGTAGCTGCCGGAACCGCCGCACAGGAACAGCAGCAGGTCCGCCACCTCCCTGGGCTTGCCCAGCCGGTGCAGCGGAATGTCGTTCTCCACGATGGTCTCGGTGCCCGGCGACAGGATGCCAGTATCGATCTCGCCGGGCGACACCGCGTTCACCCGCACTCCGGCTGCCCCGAGATCGGCCGCCAGTTCGCGCGTGACGGCCCACAGCGCCGCCTTGGAAGCGGCATACGCCGCCGAGGCGAACGGATGCACGCGCGAGCCCACGATGGAGGTCATGTTCACCACGGTGCCGTGCGCGCTCTCCAGCGGCGTCCGCAGTCCCTGTACCAGCGCCACGCAGGCGAACAGGTTGACGTTGAAGATGTGCAGCCAGTCGGCATGCGTCATCTCCAGCGCCCTGATCTTGCTGCCATCGGTGTGCTTGGGCGAGATCGCGGCATTGTTGACCAGAGCATCGAGCCGTTCGCCGACGGCCTCGCGCAGTCGCGGCATTTCGGCGTGGATCCGGGCGATATCCGCCAGATCGAGCTGGATGTGGTTCTTGGCGCCCCCCTCCCAGGGACAGCGCGGGTCGAACGGCTGGCGCGAGATGGTCAGCACGCGCCAGCCCGCGTCGCTGAACGCCTTGACCGTGGCATGGCCGATGCCGCGGCTCGCTCCGGTCAGCAGAAGTACGCGCTCGGTCATGTCCCATTCCTTTGTGGCGATTGCCAAACATGCAGATATCTTTATATAGCGGCGCCACCCGGCAGGAGTGACCCGACATGGCGACCCCCGACTATAAGGTGAAGGACATCTCCCTGGCCGAGTGGGGGCACAAGGAAATCGCCATGGCCGAGGACGAGATGCCCGGACTGATGGCGATACGCGAAGAATATGGTGCCGCCAAGCCGCTGGCCGGCGCCCGAATCGCCGGCTGCCTGCACATGACGGTGCAGACGGCGGTGCTGATCGGGACGCTGCGGGCGCTGGGCGCCACGGTCCGCTGGTCGTCGTGCAACATCTTCTCGACCCAGGACCACGCGGCGGCGGCGGTAGCCGCGGCGGGGGTGCCGGTGTTCGCCTGGAAGGGCATGAACGAGGACGAGTTCTGGTGGTGCATCGAGCAGACGGTGCACGGCCCGGATGGCCAAGGGGGACAATGGACGCCCAACATGATCCTGGACGATGGCGGCGACCTGACGCTGCTGATGCACCAGAAGCATCCCGAATTGCTGGCCGACGTACGCGGCATTTCCGAGGAGACCACCACCGGCGTGCACCGCCTGCGCGACATGGCGCGCGACGGCACGCTGCTGACCCCGGCGATCAACGTCAACGACAGCGTGACGAAGTCGAAATTCGACAACCTGTACGGCTGCCGGGAGTCGCTGGTGGACGGCATCCGCCGGGGCACCGACGTGATGATGGCCGGCAAGGTCGCGGTGGTGAACGGGTTCGGCGATGTCGGCAAGGGCTCGGCGGCCTCGCTGCGCAACGCCGGGTGCCGCGTGATGGTGACCGAGGTCGATCCGATCTGTGCCTTGCAGGCGGCCATGGAGGGCTATCAGGTCACCACAATGGACGATGCCGCGCCGATCGGCGACATTTTCGTCACGGCCACCGGAAACGTCGATGTCATCACGCTGGACCACATGCGGCGGATGAAGCACCGGGCGGTCGTGTGCAACATCGGGCACTTCGATTCCGAGATCCAGATCGAGGCGCTGCGCAACTACAAGTGGGAGAACGTCAAGCCGCAGGTCGACGAAGTGGTGTTCCCGGACGGCAAGCGGCTGATCGTGCTGAGCGAGGGCCGGCTGGTGAACCTGGGGAATGCGACCGGGCATCCGAGCTTCGTGATGAGCGCCAGCTTCAGCAACCA
>DATBKQ010000300.1:0-15402 GCA_036555825.1 Acetobacteraceae bacterium
GTGCCTCGATCGTCGCCTCCAGGACGCCGGCCGGGTTTTCGATTCCGACGTCCACCTCGGCAAACTCGCGCGGCACCGGCGGCAGTCCTTGCGCGAACTCGTGCGCAACCGAGCCTGGAATCAGCGCGGCCGCCGCCAGACAGCAGCCGCCGGACACGGCCATGGAACGGTGCGCGGTCTGCGGCGTGAAATAGCGCACGGCGATATGGCCCGATCCTGATGGCGGCCCGACGATGCACACTTTCGGGATCGTCTCGCTCTGTGCGAGCTGCTCCGCTGTCATCGGCCGGCCGCCGGTCGTCTTCAGCCCCATGCGCAACCCGGCCTCGACCCACACCGCGCGGAGCGCCGCCATGAAGTCGCGGTCGCCTTCCAGCGCCTCGGGCGGCTCCCGCGCCGTCTTGCCGAAATCGCCGGCACGCGCGATCACCATCGGTACCGCGACATCAACGCAGGAGACCGCATAACCGGCGATATCATCCGTCGATCGATCCGTCGGCAGCAGACGCCCGGTCTTGGCCCCGACCGGGTTGGCAAGGAACAGGTCCACCGCGGGAAATGCGCCATCGACGCCAGGGATCTCGGCCGGAACGAAGCCGCCATCGGGCGCGAACCGCATGCGGGAGCCTGCCGTGACACCGGTATTGGTATTGAAGATGTCGATCTCGAACGCCTCGCCGCCGGCCTCGGCGTGGCCAGTGTCCAGTGCCCAAAGCGGCAGTGCGGCGGTCATGTTGCCGCAGTTCACGCTCCAGTCGATCGCGGCCTTGTCGGCCGCGAGCTGCGCGAACGTGCTGACGATGCGCCGGCGGTTTCCCTCCGCCTCCAGCCGGGCGAAGAACACCTTGTTTCCCGTCGGCACGATGCGCCCCAGCCCGGTGATCTGCCGGTTGCCGGGGAGCGTGCCTTCCAGCGGCAGACCCATCAGATGCCGCAGCAGTTCCTCGCGCAACGATTGCTCGCGTGGTGCCCAGCACTCGGCGATCACCAGTCCGGTCGATGTTCCGCCGCGCACATGATGCACGGGGAATTCCATGCACCCGGCGCGCAGCAGCGGCGGGGGACCGAGCGATGGTGCCTGCATGGCTGTCAGTTACCATGCTCACGAACGGTTGTCAGCGCCGGCCGGCAGTGGTCGGATGGCGCCATGCAAACCACCGATCCGATCACCGGGGAGCTGTTCCGCAACGCCATCGCCGCACTCGGCGACGAGATGGTACTGACGATCTACCGCACCGCCTATTCCGGCGTTCTGAAGAACATCATGGACTACAGCGCCGCGCTGTGCGATGCGCGCGGCCGGTTGGCCGCGCAGGGACTGGCGCTGCCCGGCCATCTCTGTTCCATCCCCGTCGCACTCCAGGCGATGCTGCGCCACTTCGGCGACGACATCGCCGAGGGCGACATATTGATCAACAACGATCCGTATGACGGCGGCATGCACCTGCCGGACATTTTCATCTTCCGGCCGCTGTTCGCCGGGGGAGAAAAGCCGATCGCCTACGCCGCGACGATCTGTCACCACACCGACGTCGGCGGGCGCGTGCCCGGCTCCAATGCCTCGGACAGCACCGAGATCTATGCCGAGGGGCTGCGGATTCCGCCGCTCAAGCTGTATGAGCGTGGCCGGCCGAACAGCACGCTGTTCCGCATGATCGATCGCAATGTGCGGCTGCCCGGGCGCGTGCTTGGGGATATCCGCAGCCAGCTTGCGGCGTGCGAGATCGCCGCGCGCGGCATGACGGATCTGGTCGGCCGCTATGGCGCCGAGGGCGTCGTGGCGCTGATGCGCGAGACGATGGACTACTCCGAGCGGCTAACGCGCCACTGCCTGATGGAGCTGCCGGACGGCGAGGCGACATTCACCGACTGGATCGACGATGACCAGATCGATATCGGCAAGCCGATCCCGCTGGTGTGCACGGTGCGCAAGCATGGCGATGCTATGCAGGTCGATTGGACCGGCAGCGCACCGCAGGTGAAGGGCGCGATCAACAACACCTGGAGCTACACCGCCGCCATGAGCTTCACCGCGGTGAAGTCGATCCTGTCGATCAATATGCCGAACAACGACGGCGTGTTCCGTCCGATCGAGGTGATCGCCCCGCCGGGAACCATCACCAATGGGAAGCTGCCGGCAGCCTGCGCGGCGCGCGGATTGACCGGATTTCGCGGCGTCGATTGCTGCTTCGGCGCACTCGCCAAGCTCTATCCGGACCGCGTCATGGCGGCCGGCGAAGGCGGCAATACCGGCGTCACCATCGGTGGCTACGACAGGGAGCTGCGGCCGTTCATCTACGTGGACTTCCTGTCGGGCTGCTGGGGAGCGCGTCCCTGGGCCGACGGACTGGACGGCAACACCTCGATGTTCGCCAACATGGCGAGCTTTTCCGTCGAGGTGATCGAGGCGGAAAATCCGCTGGAGGTCATCGACTACGAATTCATCCCCGACAGCGGCGGGGCCGGCAGGTTCCGAGGCGGGATGTCGCAGCGCAAGACCTGGCGCATGTTGGCGGATGAAGGGATCCTGCAGGTGCGCGCCGACCGGCAGACGCATCGGCCGTACGGGCTGCAGGGCGGCGGACCGGGGGCGCCTGGCCGCAATATCCTGGACCCGGGCTTGCCGACCGAAGAGAAGTTGCACGCGAAACTGACCATGACCCTGCGCAAGGGACAGGTGTTCCGGCATGAGCTGCCGGGCGCCGGCGGCTATGGCGACCCGCTGACGCGCGATCCGGCCTTGGTCGCGAAGGATCTTCGGGATGGATTGGTCACGCCGGCGGCCGCGGCACGCGACTACGGTGTGGTCGTGCATGGCGATCCGCCGCAGATCGACCAGGTCGCAACCGAGGCGCTGCGCGGCAGCATGAGAACGCGCCGCGATGACGATCCCGCGACCGGCTAGCGCGTGATGACCCGTTAGGCAGCCAGTGTCCTCTCGATCTCTTCGATCAGCACACTGTTCTCAATCGGCTTGCGCAGGACCGGGCCCAGCAGTTGTTTCTCCAGGCCCGGAATGTCGTACCCGGTCACATACACCACCTTCAGGTTGCGGCGCCGCAGCCGAGCCATCCGTGACAGGGCAAGGCCGTTGACGCCGTTCGGCATCACGATGTCGACCAGCAGCAGGGCCAACGGCTGTTCGTCCTCCAGCACCCCGAGAGCCATACGGAAGTCGGCCGCAACGGCGACATCATACCCCGCGTGCGTCAGGACCTGACGTAGGGCTTGCCCGAACGTGACATCATCCTCGACAACCAGGATGCGGGACCTGCCAGCGTTCAGCGGCCGGAGCGCCATTTCGTTCGTAGCCGAGGAGTGCCACATCACTAAGCGGCTATAAGGCCCCTGGATAGTGGACGCAAGTCTCATCCGGATTTACTTTGCGCGCGCCGCGCGCACGATCAGCGGCGCATAGCGGCCCGCGCCGGCCAAAAGGTGGGAAATGCCTGACCGAAAAAGCCTGGTTCTCGAGCTGATCGACCGGCATTTTCAACAGCTCTTGAGCGAGTGGCTGGCCTGTCAGCGCCGCGATGGCAAGTATACTGGCAGCCGGCGGGATGCGGAAGTCGCCGAACTCGCACACCGGTTTCTCGAGCAGCTTCGCCGCGGCGCCGGGATCACCCAGCTCGAGGACATAGACGCGCCGGAATGGCAATCCATCCGCGAACTGCTGGAGGACCTGTCGCGCGACAGGGCGGTCCAGGGGTTCAGTCCCGCGCAAACAGCAGTCTTTATCTTTTCGCTGAAGGAGCCGCTCTTCGCCCTGCTGCGCGCCGAGCTTCGAGACAATCCCGATGGCCTTGCCCGCGAGACCTGGGTTGCCAGCGCCCTGATCGACCGCCTGGGCCTCTATTCCATCGAGTGCTACGCCAAGACCCGCGAGGAGGTGATCAGGCGGCAGCAGCAGGAGCTTCTCGAATTGTCCACTCCCGTGGTCGAACTGTGGGAGGGCATCCTTGCCCTGCCTTTGATCGGCACGCTCGACAGCGCGCGCACGCAGATCGTCATGGAGAACCTGCTGCAGCACATCGTGACTTCGGGGGCCGAGATCGCCATCATCGACATCACTGGGGTTCCGACCGTCGATACCCTCGTCGCGCAGCACCTCATCAAGACCGTCTCGGCCGCGCGGCTGATGGGTGCCGACTGCATCCTCAGCGGCATCCGTCCGCAGATTGCGCAAACGATCGTCCATCTCGGCCTGGAGCTCAACGTGGTCTCGAAGGCGACGATGGCGGATGCGCTCGCGCTGGCGTTGCGCCGTTCCGGCAAGACGATCACCGAGCGGAGGCGCCCGGTTGCCCCGGGGTCATGATGAATGGCTGAAATCCCCATCATGCGCATCGGCGACTGCCTGTTGGTCTCGATCCAGGTGGACATGCATGACCGGCTTGCCCTGGCGCTGCAGGATGACCTGACGCAACGCATCGTGGCCGATCGTGCCCGCGGAGTGATGATCGACATTTCGGCGCTGGAGATCGTCGATTCCTTCATCGGGCGCATGCTGAACAATGTCGCGGCGATGTCGCGCGTGCTGGATGCGGTCACCGTGGTCGTCGGTATGCGCCCCGCCGTGGCAATTACCCTGGTCGAGCTGGGACTGAGTCTCACAGGTGTGCGCACCGCGCTCAACGTGGACAAGGGCCTCGCCCTGATACGGCGCATCATCGACAACCCCGGGCGCGACGATGCAGACCGAGAATGATGAGACGATGCCGCTGCGCACGCCCGACGACGTGGTAAGGGCGCGCCAGGCGGTTCGCCTCCGTGCCGTCACTGCCGGCTTCAGCCTGGTGGACCAGACGAAGATCGTCACCGCGGCGAGCGAGATCGCCCGGAACACCGTCGATTACGGCGGCGGCGGTGAACTTCGCATCGAAGTCCTGCACAACGGCCGGCGCCGTGGCGTCAGACTCACATTCACCGATGATGGACCGGGGATCCCGGATATCGGCCTGGCGATGAAGGACGGCTACACGACGGCCAATGGTCTGGGGCTTGGTCTCAGCGGTGCGAAGCGCCTCTGCAATGAGTTCGACATCAAGTCCTCGCCAGGATTGGGTACTTCCGTAACCATCGCGCGATGGACATAACATGTTCGCGGAGGTCCATGATGCGAGCCAGATCGCCGAGGCGCGCCGCCGGGTGAGGGACCTTGCCGGCCGGTTAGGATTGCGTCAGGCACGCATCGATGAACTGGCCATCGTGGTGACCGAGCTTGCTACGAACCTGTTGAAACACGCGGGCGGGGGTCACCTCCACGCCGGTCGTTATAATGACCCCGGCGCAGTGGGACTGGAACTGCTTGCACTGGATCGCGGCAGCGGCATGAGCAACCCCGCCCGGTGCATGGAAGATGGCTACTCGACCGCCGGAAGCCCCGGGAATGGCCTTGGGGCGATCGCCAGGCTCGCGGACACCATGCGGATCTACTCTCGCCCCGGTCAGGGCTGCGCAGTGATGTGCCGCTTCACCGCAGCGCACGTAACGTGCAAGCGCGCCGCACTGGGTGCCGCGCTGGCGCCGTATCCGGGCGAACAGGTCTGCGGCGACAATTGGTCGTGGAGCGATGCTGAACACGGTCGCACCATCATGCTGGTGGACGGCTCCGGCCACGGTGTCGAGGCGGCGCGCGCCACCGAGGCCGCCATCCGAACCTTCGAGACGAATGCGTCGCAGGCTGGTTGCAAGGACCTGGTCGAAGGCATCCATCGCGCCCTGACACCGACGCGTGGTGCCGCCGTCGCCGTGGCACGGATCGACAGCGCGGCGGGCGTAATCCGTTTTGCCGGTCTGGGGAACATCTCCGCGGTGCTGGCAAGCGAGGGCAAGCCGCGTCATATGGTATCGCTGAACGGCACCGCTGGACATGTCGCGCCTCGCATACGCGAATTCACTTATGAATTCACCGGAGAGCCCCTGGTGATCATGCATTCCGATGGACTGACCAGCCGGTGGGATCTTGCGCACTATCCGGGGCTCGCGGCGCAGCATCCATCGCTGATAGCCGGAGTTCTGCTGCGCGATCATCGGCGGTCACGCGATGACGCATCGGTGGTCGTGATACGGGGCGCGGATTAACCGCATGGATATCTGCCTGCTGCGGATCGCGATAGCGGTCGAGACCGACATCGTGCAGGTCCGTAGCAGGACACGCCGGCTCGCGGAACTGGTCGGCTTCGACGCGCAGGACCAGACGCGCATCACCACGGCAGTCTCGGAGATTGCGCGCAATGCGTATGAGTACGCGCGGGGCGGCTACATCAACTTCCGTCTGGCCGGCGCAGCGGATCGGCTCGGGTTCGAGGTCGTCGTGCGCGATCACGGCCCCGGCATCCCCGACCTCGACGCGGTGCTGTCCGGGACCCGCAGGTCGGCGACCGGGATGGGCATCGGCCTGCTTGGCGCACGCCGCCTCATGGACGGATTCCACGTCGTGTCCAGGCTCGGCGAGGGTACGGCGGTACATCTGCAAAAGACGCTGCCAGCCAGTGCCCCAAGGATGACGCCGGCGCTCATCCGGCGCATCACGGCAACACTGGCCGCCGACGGCCCCGCCGATGCCGTCGCGGAAATCACCAGACAGAACCAGCAGATCCTGCTGCAGCTCGAGGAGCTGCGCGCGCGCCAGGAGGACCTGCAGCGGCTCAATCAGGAACTGCAGGATACCAACCGCGGTGTCGTGGCGCTGTATGCGGAGCTGGACGAACGGGCCGGCCATTTGCGCCGCGCGGATGAGCTGAAATCGAAATTCCTCTCTCACATGAGTCATGAATTCCGCACGCCGCTGAACTCGATCATGGCGCTGTCGCGGCTGCTGTTTTCCCGCAGCGATGGCGAACTGACGGCGGAACAGGAAACTCAGGTCGCCTTCATCGGCAAGGCAGCCGAGAACCTGACGCAGTTGGTCGATGACCTGCTCGACCTTGCCAAGGTGGAAGCAGGCAAGACAACCGTGGTCGCCTCGCAATTCTCCATCGTGTCGCTGTTCGGCGCACTGCGCGGCATGCTGCGACCTCTTTTGATCAATGATGGCATGGCGCTGGTGTTCGAGGACCCGGAACATGTGCCACCGCTCGACACCGACGAGGGCAAGCTCTCGCAAATATTGCGCAACTTCATCTCCAACTCGATCAAGTTTACCGAGAAAGGCGAGGTCCGTGTGTGGGCCACTGCCGACCCGCTGACCGACACGGTAAGCCTGCATGTCCGTGATACCGGCATCGGTATCGCTGCCAGCGATATGGATATCATATTCGAGGAATTCGGCCAGGTTGCCCACCCATTGCAGGGGCGCGCAAAAGGCACCGGTCTCGGGCTGCCGCTGGCGAGAAGACTTGCGGAGCTGCTCGGCGGAACCGTCACCGCCGAGAGCGCACCTGGCCAGGGATCGACCTTCACGGTCACCGTGCCGCGCGTCCATCGCGCCAGCGAACCGCCGGAGCCCGAGGAGGCTTGCCCGGTCGAGCCCGGGCGAATACCAGTGCTCGTGGTGGAAGATGATCCGGCGGATGCACTCGCCATCGAACGCCTGCTTGCGAGCTCCGTTTACCAGCCGATGGTCGCGCGCTCGGTGCGAGGTGCCAGGCGCCTTATGCAGTCGGTCCGGCCGGAGGCGATCCTGCTCGACATCGTGCTGGTCGGCGACGAAAGCTGGCGCCTGCTGCTCGAACTCCGGGAACAGGAGGCCGCACGCGACATACCGGTGATCGTGACCTCCGCAACCGGCGAGGCACGCAAGGCCGTGCATCTCGGCGCGGATGACTACCTCGCCAAGCCGGTGGATCGGCAGCGGCTGATCGAGGCGCTGGACCGCGCCACGGGCCGGCATTCGCTCACGCGGGTGTTGCTTGTCGATGACGAAGAGGTGACCCACTATCTTGTGCGCCAACTGCTGCCACGAGGCCGTTATCGTGTGTCGATCGCCCGCAACGGCAAAGACGCGCTGGATCGCCTGCCGGAATGCCGTCCGGACGTGGTCCTTCTGGATCTGACCATGCCGGAAATGGACGGAATTGAGTTCCTTGGGCGCCTTCGGCAGGGTTCGGCTTACCGCGAGTTGCCGGTCATTGTGCTGACATCGGCATTGCTCGATCCGCGCCAGCACGCTTCGCTTTCCGGCACCCCGATACTGTCGAAGTCGGATCTTTCGCCCGAGGTGCTGATCGACGCCATTGGCGGCGTTCTGCGGGCGGACACTGGCGCTGGTGCGCAATGAACCGCCCTGGTGCGAAGATCCTCGTGGTCGATGATGACGACGCCGGACGGTATCTGAAGGCGCATGTTCTGCGCCGACATGGCTACCATGTCACCGAGGCCGCCAAGGGCGCAGAGGCGATCGAGCATTGTTGCTCGGATGCGCCGGACCTGGTCCTGCTCGACGTCATGCTCCCCGACATCGACGGCGTCGAGGTGAGTCAGCGCATAAAGGCATGGGACCCGGGGATCGTCGTCCTGCAGACATCCGCCGCGTCGACCAGCCCGCACGATCGGGCCGTGGCGCTGGACAGCGGCGCGGACAGCTTCCTGGTCGAGCCGTTCGAGCCAGGGGAACTCGTCGCAACCGCGCAGGCGCTGCTGCGGATGCGGGGAGCGGAACAGGAACTGCGCCGGCTGAACGATGCGCTGGAACAGCAGGTCGCGGACCGCACCCGCGAGTTGACCGAGACAAATCGCCGCCTGGAACTGGAAGTCGCCGAACGGCGCAAGACCGAGGAGCTGCTGTGGCATTCCCAGAAGCTCGAGGTGGTGGGCCAGTTGACCGGCGGGATCGCACACGACTTCAACAATCTGCTTGCCGTCATCGTCGGCAGCCTGGACATGATCCGCGCTGCCTTCGAAGCGGGCGGCGAGCTGCCTCGTGCGAAGATTGTCCGCCTCCTGAAGGCGTCCGACTCCGCCGCGGGGCGCGCGACCAAGCTCACCCAGCAGCTTCTGGCCTTCGCCCGCCGCAGCACCTTCACCCTGGACATCGTGACGCTGGATGAGGTGCTGGTTGCCTCCGAGCCATTTCTGCGCCGCGCCCTGGGCGAGGCGAATGTGCTGAATTTGAATTTCGCGCCGGACCTGTGGTCCAGCCGGATCGACGCTCCGCAGTTCGAGGCGGCGATCCTGAACCTTGTCGTCAACGCCCGGGACGCGATGCCGCGCGGCGGGCGGCTGGATATCGCGACCGCGAACGCGATCATCAGTCCCGAGCAGGCCAGGCGCTCGCCCGATCTCACTCCGGGCGACTACGTGCTGGTATCGATCGCCGACACCGGCATCGGCATGCATCCCGACATCGCCGCGCACGCCTTCGAGCCGTTCTTCACGACGAAGGAGGTCGGCAAGGGCACCGGGCTCGGGCTCAGCCAGGTCTACGGCTTCGTCAAACAGTCGGGTGGCCATATCGAACTCGACAGCACGCCGGCGGTCGGCACGACATTCCGCCTCTATCTGCCGCGGTGCGAGGACGTCCTGCGGGCCAGCGACAGCGGCGACGAGCCGCACGGGAGCGCGCCCACCGGCGACGAGACGGTGCTTGTCGTCGAGGACAACCCCGAGGTGCTGGAGTTGGCGGCCGCGACGATCGGCGAGCTTGGCTACAAGGTTTTGACCGCCCGCGATGGACGATCGGCGCTCGATATCGTGCGTGACAACCGTGCCATCGACCTGCTGTTCAGCGACGTGGTCATGCCGGGCGGCATGAACGGCTTCGAACTGGTCAGCCGGGCACGCGACATCCGCGGTAACTTGAAGGTGCTGATGACATCGGGCTATGCCAATATACATCGCCCCGGCAGCAACCGCCCGGATGTGCCGCTGCTGCTGAAGCCGTACCGGCATGGCGACCTCGCCAGGTCGATCCGGTTAGCGCTGGACCGGAAGCAATCCGTGTAGTCAAGTACCAATCGGACGACTACGGCGGCCGGGGAATGATCCAGCGCATCGGCATTGATATCGGCGGAACGTTCACCGACCTGGTGGCGATCACCGAGGACGGCCGTGTGCTGACCTACAAGATCGCGTCCACGCCTGCCGATTTCGCTGATGCCATCATCGATGGTCTGCGTGGCCTGTTGCCCGCGCACACGAGCATTTCCGACGTGCTGCATGGAACGACGATCGGATCGAACACCATCCTCGAGGGCAAAGGTGCGCGCACGGCGCTGATCACCACCAAGGGCTTTCGCGACATCCTGGAGATTCGCGACCTGCGCATGCCGGTGCTGTACGACCTGCACTGGAGCAAGCCCCCCGCGCTGGTGGAACGGCGGCTGCGGCTGGAGGTGACCGAGAAGCTTCGCCCCGACGGCTCGGTTGCCGTGCCGCTCGATATCAGCAGCGTTGCCGCGGCGATCGATATGCTGCGGCGCGAGGAGGTACAGAGCGTCGCCATCTGCCTGCTGCACGCCTACGCCAATCCCGCCCATGAACGCGCGGTGGCCGATGCCGTGCGTGCGGCGCTGCCCGCGGTGGCGATCTCGGTCAGTCATGAGATCCTGCCGGAGATCAAGGAATATCCGCGCACCAGCACGACAGTCATCAACGCCTATGTGCAGCCTGTGGTGCGCGCCTACGTCACATCGCTCGCCGCCCGGCTGCGCGCACTCGGCGTAGAGGCGCCGCTCCGGCTCATGCAGTCCAACGGTGGACTGGCATCCGCGGAATTCGCCGCGACCGCGCCGGCGCACATCATCGAAAGCGGACCTGCGGCCGGCGTTGTCGGCGGGGCGGCGCTCGCAAGGAAGCTCGCTGAACCTCGCTTCATCACCTTCGACATGGGCGGCACGACGGCGAAGGCCGGACTGGTGGAGAATGGCGAGGTGTTGCGCAGCGAGGCGCTCGAGGTAGGCGCCGGCGTGATGGCGGGCTCGCGCCTGCTGGTCGGCGCGGGATACCTGCTGAAGCTTCCCGCGATCGACCTTGCCGAGGTGGGAGCCGGCGGCGGCTCGATCTGCCGGCTCGACCCGGCCGGTGCACCGAAGATCGGTCCCGACAGCGCGGGGGCCGATCCGGGACCGGTCTGTTACCGTCGCGGCGGAACCGAGCCGACCATCACCGACTGCAACCTGGTGCTGGGCTATCTCGACCCGGCTGGGCTGGTCGGTGGCGCGCTACGGCTGGATACGGCGGCAGCGCGCAATGCTGTTGCGCGCACCTTGGCGGAGCCGCTGCACAACTCGGTCGAGGAAGCCGCCTACGGCATGTTGCGCCTGGCCTCGGCATCCATGATGCGGGCGATCCGCGCCGTGTCGGTGGAGCGCGGGCGCGACCCGCGCCAGTTCGCGCTGCTGGCCTTCGGCGGCAATGGCCCGCTGTTCGCCGCCGCGATCGCCGCCGAACTTGGCATCACGCGCGTGATCGTCCCGCCGCTGCCAGGCGTGTTCAGTGCCTTCGGGCTGCTGGTGGCCGACACCGAACATCACGCCAGCCAGAGCCTTCGCATGCGTCTGGACCAGTCCGATGCGGCCCGGGTTGCCGCGATCCTCGACGCACTCGCGGCGGCGGGTGCCGTCAGGTTGGGACGCGACGGCTTCCCTCCTCGCCGGCGCCAGTTCCGCCGCGCGGCGTTGGCCCGCTATGTCGGGCAGTCGAGCGAAATCGAGGTGCCGCTGCCGGACGGTGATCCGCTGGCCTCGTTCGCCGACCTGTTCGGCGACGCGCACCAGCGCGACCATGGCTTCCGGGCACCGCCAGATGAGCCGGTGGAGCTGGTCGGGCTGTCGGTCATCGCGCGAGGCATTCCCGACCGTCCACGTCTGCCGGAAAGCATCCCGCCATCGCCTGTCGACGTCCCCGCAAGCCGCCGCGCCTGGTTTCCGGATCTCGGCTGGGTCGAGGTTCCCGTGATAGGTCGTGCCAGCCTGGCCGGGAAAACGCGGCACGGTCCGCTGATCGTCCAGGAGTATGACGCGACCTGCCTGGTACCACTCGGCGCCGGCGCTTCGCTGGACGATTTCGGCAATATCAGGTTGAATTACGGTCCCTAGGACGAGGGTCTCCCACGCCGCGTTTTTTCCTATTCCATCCTGCCCGGAATCCTAGGACACTGCCCACCCACCGATTCGCACCCGGGCCCCGCTCATGAAGCACGACGAAATCTGGCGCGCGCTGGACACGCTCGCCGCCGAGAACGGCCTCTCCGCCTCGGGCCTTGCCCGGCGGGCGGGTTTGGATCCGACCACCTTCAACCCCTCGAAGCGGCGCATGCCGGATGGCCGCGCCCGATGGCCGAGTACGGAAAGCGTCGCGAAGGTACTGGACGCCACCGGCGCCAGCCTGGAGGCCTTCACCGCGCTGGTTTCCGGTGCCCGGGCGCTCGCCTCCAACGGGGCGGCGCGCAATGCGACACGGCGCATCCCGCTGATTGGCTTCGCTCAGGCCGGCGGCGACGGATATTTCGACGATGGCGGCTACCCTGTCGGCGGCGGCTGGGACGAAGTGACGCTGCCGGAAATCGGCGATCCGAACGCCTATGCACTGGAAATCGCCGGTGACTCGATGGAGCCGGTCTATCGCGATGGCGATATGGTGATCGTCTCGCCGTCCGCGCCGATCCGGCGCGGCGACCGGGTGGTGGTGCGCATCCTCTCCGGCGAAGTGATGACCAAACAGCTTGCCCGCCGCTCGGCGCGCCGGATCGAATTGCGCAGCCTCAACCCCGCGCACCCCAACTACAGCTTCGACCTGGTCGAGGTCGCCTGGATGCATCGGATCGTCTGGGCCAGCCAGTAGCGCGATCGCTTGAGGCGGAAACGTCGGGATACAACAGCGCAGCGCGAAATTGGATTGACCTTCCAGGGCGCCGCCGCATGATGACCGGGCCACCTGGAGACATCGGCCATGCGCGCTCTCGTCTGGCTGTCCGCCGCCTGTATCGCGTTCGCCGCGCCGGCGCGCGCCGCCGACAGTGTCGATCTGACGCTCGTGCTGGTATCGGACGTTTCACGCAGCATCGATGATTCCGAATTCAAGCTGGAGAAGGACGGTTACGCCTCGGCATTCACCTCCAGGCAGGTGATTGAGGCGATCCAGGGCGGCAGCATCGGCGCGATCGCCGTGGCCTATGTCGAATTCGCCTCCAGCTTCGAGGTGCGCACCGTCCTCGACTGGCAACTCATCCACGACCAGCCATCGGCGCAGGCATTTGCCGAAAAGCTCGTTGCGGCACCGCGCTCTTTCTGGGGCCGCACCGCGATCAGTTCCGGCATCGACCGC
This sequence comes from Acetobacteraceae bacterium, assembly GCA_036555825.1. Taxonomy (GTDB): domain Bacteria; phylum Pseudomonadota; class Alphaproteobacteria; order Acetobacterales; family Acetobacteraceae; genus JAMXLO01. The sequence continues at coordinate 13,207 of DATBKQ010000300.1, forward strand.
GCGGTGCAGCTGCTCGCCGAAAGCGGCTTCGAGGCGCAGCGGCGGGTGATCGATGTGTGCGGCGACGGCACCAACAATGCCGGACGCGACGTATCCGAAGCGCGCGACGATGCGGTCGAGGCCGGCATCACGATCAATGGATTGGCGATCATCAACGATCATCCGGTGTCCTGGACCTATGCCCACGTGCAGCCGCCCGGTGGTCTGCCGAACTATTATCGGCAGAATGTTATCGGCGGTCCCGCCAGCTTCGTGCTGGAAGTGCACGACTTCCATACGTTCGGCGAGGCGATGACGCGCAAGCTGGTCACCGAGATCGCCGAACAGGACGCGCCGGGGCGGCTGACCGCGACACAGTGAATCGCGCCGGCCATCGCCGCGGAGTAGCATGGCCCGTATCGGGGATGACAGGGGACCACCCATGGGCGTGCTGATCGATGGCGTCTGGCATGAGCAGGCACCTGAACCGGCGAAAGCCGAACCCGCCCGCGCCGCCGGCCGGTTCGAACGGGCACAGACCACCTTCCGGAACTGGGTGACGCCCGACGGCCGCCCCGGTCCGACCGGCAGCGACGGGTTCTCTGCCGCCGCCGGGCGATACCACCTCTACGTATCGCTCGCCTGCCCCTGGGCGCACCGCACGCTGATCCTGCGCGCCCTGAAGGGGCTGGAACAGATCGTTCCGGTATCCGTCACACACTGGCTATTGGCGGAACAGGGCTGGACATTCTCGCCCGGCGAGGGGGTGATCCCCGATCCGCTGTTCAACAGCCGCTACCTGCACGAAATCTACAGCCGCGCCGATGCCCGCTACTCCGGCCGTGCCAGTGTTCCCGTGCTGTGGGACCAGCACACACAGACCATCGTCAACAACGAATCATCCGAGATCATCCGGATGTTCAACAGCGCGTTCGACGCGGTCGGTGCGCAGCCCGGCGATTATTATCCGAAGGACAAGCGCGAAGAGATCGATGCGCTGAACGCGCGCATCTACGACACGCTCAACAACGGCGTTTACAAGGCCGGCTTCGCCACCACGCAATCCGCCTATGAGGAAGCGGTGGCACCGCTGTTCGAGACGCTGGACTGGCTGGAAGAGCATCTGTCGCAGTCGCGCTTCCTATGCGAGGACACGTTCACCGAAGCGGATATCCGCCTGTTCACCACGCTGGTGCGGTTCGACCCCGTGTATCACGGCCACTTCAAGTGCAATATACGGCGGATCGCGGACTACAAGAACCTGTGGGCCTACACGCGGGACATCTACCAGATCCCCGGCATCGCCCCAACCGTCAACTTCGATCACATCAAGCGGCACTATTACAAGAGCCACAAACGCATCAATCCAACCGGCATCGTGCCGGTGGGGCCGGCGCTCGACTTTGACGCACCGGCGGAACGCGGCAAGGATGTCGCCCGCCTGCTGACCTTCTGAACAAGGAACCCCGCGTTGGAAATCCGCAACCTAGGCGCATCCGGCCTGCGCGTGTCTGCGATTGGTCTCGGCTGCAACAACTTCGGCGGCCGTATCGACCTGGAAGCGACCCGCAAGGTGATCCACAAGGCGTTGGACCTCGGCATCACGCTGTTGGACACCGCCGACACCTACGGCGAGCGCGGCGGCTCGGAGACCTGCATGGGCCAGATCCTCGGCGACGATCGCAAGCGCATCGTGCTTGCGACAAAGTTCGGCATGCCGATGGACGACGTGGATGTAAAGATCGGCGGCTCGCGCCGCTACATCATGGCCGAGGTGGAAGACAGCCTGCGCCGGCTGCGCACCGACTGGATCGATCTCTACCAGATGCATCAGCCCGACCCGCGCACCCCGATCGAGGAGACGCTGCGTGCGCTCGACGACCTGATCCGCGAGGGAAAGGTGCGCTACGTCGGCTGTTCCAACTTCCCGGCCTGGCAGGTCATGGAGGCGCACTGGACGGCGAAGACCTGCGGTCTCAATGGGTTCGTTTCGTGCCAGGATGAATACTCGCTGGTGTTCCGCAAGCCGGAGGCGGAGTTGATGCCGGCGATGCGCAGGCTGGGCCTGGGACTGCTGCCGTTCTTTCCGCTCGCGAGCGGGCTGCTGACCGGCAAGTATCGGCGCAACGTCGCGCTGCCAGCGGGGACGCGGCTGGCGAGTACGCAACGTCTCGCTGACCGCTATCTGACCGAACGGAACTGGAGGATCGCCGAGAG
>DATBKQ010000301.1:0-9429 GCA_036555825.1 Acetobacteraceae bacterium
ATCGGGAATGTGCGAGAGTTCCGTGGTCAGATCGTCGGTGACGCCGTCCGCCAGATAGTCGTCCTTCGCATCGCCGCTCAGGTTCTGGAACGGCAGCACCACCAGCGACAGCCGCGGTGGCGCCGGCTGGCCGGTGCGCCAGCCACCCTGCCACACCGCAACCGCCAGCAGCGCCGCCATCGCCACGGCACACGACCCCGCCACCGACCAGAGCCGCGGCCGGCTAGGCAGCCGCCGCACGCGCGCCGGCAGCGCCTTCGACTCGGCGACCGGCGCGGGCGGCGGCTCGGCCTGCGTCTCCGATTGATGGGTCACGCGCGGGATGAACCGATAGCCCCGGCCCGGCACCGTCTCGATGCAACTGCCGCCCGCCCGGCCCTCGTCCAGCGTCCGGCGCAGCGCCGCGATCTGCACCGTCAGGTTGTTCGGCTCTACCGCAACGTTGGGCCACACCGCGCCCATGATCGCGTCCTTGGACACCAGCGCGCCCGGCCGTTGCAGTAGCAGTGCCAGAATGTCACGCGCGCGGGTGCCGATGGCGACCGGCGTCCAGCCCCCCTCAGGGTCCTGGCGCAGCAGATCGCCGGCCCGCATATCGAACCGCCACCCCTCGAACCCCAACGTCTCGCCGGCGACGGGCGCATCCATGCCTCGCCTCCCCCAAGCGGCGCGCGGCAATGGAACGTAGGCTACGGCGGCGCCGCCAAGGTGTGAAGTGCGTCACATCCGGCGTCTGCAAGTGTTTGATTATGCCGCTGCTTGGCAACATTTAGCGGCCGTTGATCGTGTTTTAGCCCTGGATTGGCCGGCCGCTGATTGCGGTTTAGCCCTGCCCGGACCGATAGCCCCCAAGCGCCATGTGGCGTCACAACGCAGGGGGAGACTGGGTATGGACCACTTCACGCCGGTGGATACGCTCGAGGCGAACAACTATCTGCGGGCGGTCATCTCGCCCAACCTGACAGGTTCCCTGCACTTCCTCATGCCGGTCACCGGCTTCGAAAACAACGGCCAGCCAGTGACGCCAGCGGGTTTCGACAAGCACTATGGGCTGTTCCTCACCATTGACGGGACCAACATCACCAATCCGGATGCCACCGCCACCGCCAATACGTTTCTAAGCCTGAACTTCGCCTTGTGGGCCGATCCCGGAAACAACGACGGCACGCCGAGTGTCAGCGAGACCAGCGATCCCGCCTTCTCCAACGGACTGACCAACGACATCGTGCTGGCGACCGGCTCGATGGTGTCGGCGTCGATGAGCCTCGATCCCAACACCATGCTGCGAACCGCCGACTTCGTGGATCGCATGACGCCGACCCTGGAGGGCACCGTCCTTCTCGATGGCTCGATCAAGCCGGGAGACCTGCTGGAGGTGAAGGCGCACACCCCGCTGGACACCTTCCAGTCCCACCCGCAATCGGACGGCAGCCTCATCAACACGGTGGATGGTGGCACGGCAACAATCGCGCTCGACCCGCAGGGGACCATCCAGGTTCCGAACATCACGCACGGGCAGCTTCAGCTCCCCGAATCCCCTAGGTTCATCCTCGGCCCTCACCACGGGCACCATGGCCGCGAACAACCGCAAGGCAGTGACCGTCGCTGAACGATGCCTGATCGAGCCGCCACGAACCTAGGTGTGAACTCGGTCGCGGGCCCACATTCGAACCGCGGGCCGGCCAGCGAAGACTGGCTTTATTCCCGCTACCCTCGGATGTATTCTGCCGGACGATCTCTCCGGCGAGGAGAATGTGCGAGCCATCACCTCAACCACGCCCGAGGCCGTCTGGCGGGCCGCCCTGCAGGCCAGGGGCCGGGAATGGGTCGCGGCCGAACTGAAGCGGCTGCCCGGCCAGCCGCGCGACCCGTTGCTCGACGTGGTCTTCGAAGAACCTTATCCGAGCCGGGAATTCTGTCACCGATGGTGTGCCGAGGAGGAGAACCGCTTCCATCCCTTCTCCTGGAGTACCGTGGCGGCCGGTGTGCTGCTTGTCCTCGTCATCACCTGCCTGATTCACGCGGTGAGTGCCCGGCGCAGCATGCAGGTGGAGGAGGCAGCGCAGCAGATGGCCGACGCGCCGGTCGCGGGCTTGCCGCCCGCGGTCCCCCAGCCAGCCCCGCCGACGAATGACATTCCCACGCCGTCCGGGATCGCCAGCCCGGATTCGAGCAACACCAGTCCGCCGTCCATATGCGCCTACCAATCGTTCGCCACCGCCCAGTGTCCTGCTGCCAGATAGCCGTCGCGGGCCTCGCGTGCCGCCGCATCACCCCCCGCCGTTGATCGTCAGCACTGTTCCCGTCGTGTAGGCGGACAGCGGGCTGGCGAGGAACGCCACGGCGTTGCCGATCTCCCTGGACGTCGCGGCGCGCCCGAACGGCATGTTCGCCGTCAGCTCCCGCCAGCGCTCCGCATCGCCGAACTTCGCCTGCGCCTCGGCGCGGCGCAGCATCACCAGCCGGTCGGTCTCCACCGGTCCGGGGTTGATCGCCACCACGCGCAGCCCGTCCGCCGGCGCGCCCTTGCCCAGCGCGCGGGTGAACGCCATCAGCGACGCGTTGCCTGCCGCGCCGGCGATATAGCCGGTGGGAAAGCTCTCGCCCGCAGCGCCGATAATGTTGACGATCACCCCCGCCCGCCGCGCCTTCATCTGTGCGTACACGGCGCGGCAGAACGAGATGTAGCCGAGCACCTTCAGGTCCCAGGCCCGCCGCCAGGTTTCGTCATCCACCGCCAGCAGATCGCCGGGCGGAATCGCACCCGCGTTGTTCACCAGGATATCCAGCGTGCCGGCTTCGGCCGCGACGCGCCGCACCGCGGCATCCGAAGACAGATCGGCCGAGATCGTCCGCACGTTCACCTGCCGCCGTGCGCGGATCGCCGCCGCCGCCTCGTCCAGCGCGCCTCGGTCGCGCGCCACCAGCGTCACGTCGCAGCCTTCGTCCGCCAGCACCTCGGCCGTCGCCCGGCCGATCCCCTTCGAGCCCCCAGTGATCAGCGCCCGCTTGCCCGTCAGTTGCAGATCCATCTACGCCACCTTTCGCAGTCCTGAGCGATACGCCCGGCACGCGTCGCCGAAGGCGCGGAACAGCGCCAGGCTCGCGCTGTCGTCGGCGTAGCCCCATTCCGGGTGCCATTGCACCCCTAGCGCGAACCCCTTCGCATGTTCGACCCGTACCCCTTCGATCGTGTGGTCCGGCGCCACCGCCTCGACCGCGAGGCCCGGCGCCAAGGCGTCGATCGCCTGGCCGTGCAGCGAGTTCACCAGGATCTTCGTGGCACCGACGATCTTCGCCAGTTCGCCCGACAGGAACACCAGATGGCTCGGTCCGTACTTCTCCTCGATCGTGCCCGGTCCCGGCCGATGGTCCATCCGCGCCGGCATCGCGTGCACCTGCTGGTGGAGCGTGCCGCCGAGTGCCACGTTCAGCTCCTGGATGCCGCGGCAGATCGCCAGCAGCGGGATGCCGCGCGCTAGCGCCTCCGGGATCAGCCGCAATGTCGTCGCGTCGCGCTCCAGGTCATGCTGTTGGGGTGTTGCGCTGTCGCCGCCGGCGTAGTGCGACGGATGCACGTTGGAGGGGCTGCCCGGCAGCAGCAGGCCATCGATCGCATCGAGCACTGCGAGCGCCGCCTCGCCCAGCGGCGGGATCAGGATCGGCACCGCCCCCGCGCCGCCCAGCACCGCGGCCGGATAGCGCGCCGGCGTGTCGTGCCGGAGCTGTCCGTTCACCACAAGGCGCGCGCAGGCGGGAATGCCGACGATCGGAGGCATGACAGGCAGGCCTTTGCGACTCTCTGTCCCTTCAAGCCCCAATCATTCAGGCATGCAAGGGATCGCCCGCCATCGGGTAGGATCATCTGCGTCCCGTCGTTGCGATTTCCGAGATGCTGCCGCATGGAATGGGTCAGGCGGCGCGGACTTGGCGGAAGGCGAGGACCACCGGGCTTCGATCACCGGTCCCGAGGAGCGGCAGAAGCTGTACCGCGAATTCTCGCCCGGGTTCTTCGACCTGATCGTGATCGACGAGTGCCACCGCGGCAGCGCGGCCGAGGGCTCCGCGTGGCGGGACGTCCTGGAATGCTTTTCCGCCGCGACGCAGATCGGCCTGACCGCGACGCCGAAGGAGACCCGCTACGTCTCCAACATCGAGTATTTCGGCCCGCCGGTTTACTCCTATTCGCTCAAGCAGGGCATTCGCGACGGGTTCCTGGCGCCCTATAAGGTGGTCAAGGTGCACATCGACCGCGATGTGGAGGGTTATCGGCCGGAGAAGGGCCGGGAGCATGCCGCGCGCGAGGGCAAGCAGCAGCTCAGCAACTTCATCGATCCGGAGTCGCCGTATCCGGTGCTGGTCACCACGTCGCGCCTGCTGTCGACCGGCGCGGATGTGCAGACCTGCCGGTTGATCGCGCTCGATCGCGAGGTGGGCTCGATGACGGAATTCAAGCAGATCGTCGGGCGCGGCACCCGCGTGCACGAGGACACGCGAAAATTCTATTTCACCCTGATCGATTTCCGCGGTGCCACGAACCACTTCGCCGATCCGGAGTTCGATGGCGAGCCGGTGCAGATCCATGAGCCGCGCGAGGACGAGCCGATCACGCCGCCGGACGATGCGCCGTCCACCGGCGACGAGGGCGAGACGCTGCCGGATCAACCGGGAGCGGACGAGGTTGTGGTTGGACGGCCCGGCCGATATCACGCCGCCGGCGACCGCGGCTGGTGCGAGAAAGAAGATTTATGTGGACGGCGTCGCGGCCGCGATCGTCGCCGAACGCGTCGAATATCTCGACGAGAGCGAGGGTGTGCTGAACCTGGATGACACGAACGTGCTGCGCATCGCCCCGTTCATCGCACTCGGCACGCCGCTGCAGCTTGTTCGCGCGTTCGGCGGCAGGAGCGGATTCGAGCAGGCGGTGCGCGAGATGCAATCGGCGCTGTATCAGGAGAGCGCGTAGTGTCTGCCTGGATGAGAAACCACGGATAACACGGATAACACGGATAACACGGATGCTCGTGCAACGCGCAGCGCATCAGCCAGTTGTGCTGGATGTTCTTCCTGAAGATCATCGACGACCAGGACTGTTACGGCCGGACTACCGCTCGCCGGTTCCCGGGCGGTTCCAATGGCGCGCCTGGGCGGCCGATCCGGAAGGCATCACCGGCGAGGCGCTGCTGAACTTCGTCAATGCCGAGCTGTTTCCTGGGCTGAAGAGCCTGAGCGTGCGGCAGGTGATCAACAGGATCAACGGCATCGACTTCAACAACCTGGCCGACCGCCAGCATTTCCGGGACATCTACGAGCAGATTCTGAACGACCTGCAATCGGCGGGGAACGCGGGCCGGCGGTCTGTCGCCAAGGTCGATGAACTGATGGCGCTGTGCGACCGGCTGGAGGTCAGCCTCGTATCGCACGACACCGCCCGCACCCGCCGCCTCAACGCGCTGCTTGCCCAGGCGCTTGCTCCGGCCGCAGCGCCCGAGCGTCAGGCGGCAGAATAGTCACTCGCCGGGATGAAGACGTGGATGGCCCGTCTGCGCGGGCCATTACGGTTGGGCGGCAGCGGAAGCGCAGATCGAATCCGTGTTATCCGTGTTCATCCGTGGTTCCATACATCCCACGCTACGCCTGCTTCAGCTCGATCAGGCTGCGGCGGATCTTGCGCCCGCGCTCCACCATGTCCTCGATATAGCCCGCATCCCCCCAGCGCACCGCGCGCGACATCGCCTGCGCGTCCTCGACGAAGCGCGCCAGCATCTCCAACAGCGCCTCGCGGTTGTTCAGAAAGATGTCGCGCCACATCACCGGATCGGAGGCGGCAATGCGGGTGAAGTCGCGGAACCCCGAGGCGGCGAACTGCAGCACCTCCTGCCGCGTCTCGCCTTCCAGGTCATCGGCGGTGCCGCAGATGGTGAAGGCGATCAGGTGCGGCAGGTGCGACACCACCGCCAGCACCCGGTCGTGGTGCCCCGGCTCCATCCGCTGCACCATCGACCCGCAGCGGCGCCAGAGTTCCTCCACCTTCGCCACCGCCACCTCGTCGGTCCCGGGCGGCGGCGTGACCAGCGCCCAGCGGCCCTCGAACAAGGTGGTAAACCCCGCGTCCGGACCGGAGAACTCGGTGCCCGCCACCGGGTGCGCCGGCACGAAGTGCACCCCCGCCGGCACCAGCGGCCCGATGTCGCGGATCACCGACTGCTTGGTGGACCCCACGTCAGTCACCACGCAACCCGGCTCCAGCCGAGGTGCGATCGCCAGGGCGATGTCGCCGAACGCGCCCACCGGCGCGCACAGCATCACGCAGTCCGCACCCACGACGGCGCGCGCTGCATCCGCCTCGACCCGGTCGGCGAAGCCCAGCTCGCGCACCCGCGCCAGCGTCTTCGCGGTGCGCGCCGTCACCACCACCTCGCCCGCCAGGTCGCCGCGCTCGCGCGCGATGCGCGCCACCGAGCTGCCGATCAGCCCGATGCCGATCAGCGCCAACCGCCGGAACAGCGGTTCAGGCACGCGCTGGTCCCTGGGATCCGAACTCGGTCAGCACCGCGATCACGATCTCCACCTCCTCGGCGATGCCCACCGTGATGCGCAGGCAATGCGGCAGGCCGTAGCCGCCGACCGGACGCGTGATCGCCCCGCGCGAGCGCAGGAACGCATCCGCTGCCTTGGCGCGCTCGGCAGTGCCGAAGTCGGCCAGCACGAAGTTGCCCTCGGACGGCCACACCTTGATACCCGCCGCGGTCAGTCCGGCGGCCAGCTTCGCGCGCCACTCCTTGTTGTGCGCGCGGCCCTTCTCCACCCAGCCCGGCTCGGCCAGCGCGGCGATCGCCGCCGCCTGCGAGGCGATCGTGATGTTGAACGGCGCCCGCACCCGGTTGAACACGTCGATCACCGCGGGCGGTCCGTACGCCCAACCGATCCGCATCCCGCCAAGGCCGAAGATCTTCGAGAACGTCCGCAGCATCACCGTGTTGTCGGTCGCGTCCACGATGCGGATGCCCGGGTCGTAATCGGGCCGGTCGATGTACTCGGCATAGGCCGCGTCCAGCACCAGCAGCACCTCCTGCGGCAGGCCGGCGCGCAGCCGTGCCACCTCCTCGTAAGGCAGCATGCTGCCGGTCGGGTTGTTCGGGTTGGCGAGGAACACCAGACGCGTCGAGGGCGACACCGCCGCCAGCATCGCGTCGACATCGGCGGTCAGGTTCCGCTCCGGCGTCTTGATCACCCGGCTGCCGGCGTAGGTGCCGGCGATGTGGTAGATGGCGAAGCCGTGCGCGCTCATGACGATGTCGCGGCCGTGCCCGCCATAGGCGAGGCAGAGCTGGTAGATCAGGTCGTCCGAGCCGCAGCCGCAGACGATGCGCTCCCAGTCCAGCTTGAAGCGCGCGCCGATCGCCCGGCGCAGTTCCGTCGCATCCCCGTCCGGATAGCGGTACAGCTCCTCGGTCGCGCGCCGATAGGCTTCCTGCGCCCCGGGCGGCACGCCGAACGCGCCCTCGTTCGACGAGAGCTTCAGCACCCGGTTGACCCCCGGCACGGTGGACTCGCCGCCGACATAGGGCGAGATCTCCAGCACTTCGGGGCGTGGGCGAGGCGTGGTCATGCGGCGGCTCCGGTCTCGGGGATTGCGTAGGCGCCCAGCACCACCGGCCGACGCAGCGCCGCATCCAGCCGGGCCAGGCGAGGGTCCTCGTCGGTCACGAAGCCGGCCAGCTCGACCAGCGCATGGGCGACGCCGTCGCGGTGCAGGACCACCGTCTCGGGTGCCAGCCCCGCCGCGGTCAGCACCGCGGCGACGCGTGCCCGACTGACATGGGCGTCGAGTTCCAGCCCCAGCACCGAGCGGTCGCGGCCGGACGGGTCCGGTTCGGTCGCGGCGATCGCCAGCGCCTGGCCCTCGGGCGCGCCGTCGGGCCGCGGCGCCCAGAACGGCAGCCGCGCGACGATGTGGAGGCGCGGCTGCTCCTGCTGCAGCATGGCGGTCCACCAGGGGTCCGGCGCGCCATCGGTCTCCGACGGCCGCGGCAGCACCCCGACCGCGGCGATGCCCCGGCTCACCTCGGCCATCGCCTGCGAGGCACGGGCAAAGGCGGTCAGCGGCGTCAGTGCGCCGAAGTGCTCGCGTGCCGCCTGGGTGAACGCCGCGCCCGCGTCCGGCTCGTACACCGCAACGGCGAACGGTCCCTGCATTGCAGTGGTTCCCGCCAGCAGTTCGCGCCACAACCGCACGATGGTCTGCGGCGGCAGCGCGCCCTGATGCCGGTGCAGCAGGCGCCGGATGATCGCGGCCTCGCGACCAGGCCGGTAGGCGCCGCGCTTGCCCGACCTCGCCACCTGCTCCACCACCCGGGCGCGCTGCAGCAGCAGATCGTGCAGGCTGTCGTCGATGCGGTCCAGTTCGGCGCGCAGCGCGGCGAGATCGCCCTGCCAGGCATCCGGCACGGGCGGCTCCTCCGCGGCGGCGGCCGGAGCTGGTGGAGCATCGAGCGGGAGTGAACTGGGCATCGTACCGGCCGCAACGGAGCCGGCACTGATAGCCGAAGCGGCCTCTGGTGCAAACAGCGTCCGGACCATTGCGAGCCGCCGGGACCCGGCCTATGCAAATACCGGATGGACACGGCCACCGCACTCGCCGCCACCGAGCACAACCCCACCGTCACTTTCGAGGAAGGAATGACGCTGGACTGCGGCGTGCGGCTGCGGCCGATGACCGTCGCCTACCGGACCTATGGTACGCTCAACGCGGCGCGCTCCAATGCGATCATGGTTTGCCACGCGCTGACCGGCGATCAATATGTCGCCGAGCGCCACCCGGTCACTGGCAAGGACGGCTGGTGGGACCTGGTGGTCGGCCCCGGGCTGCCGGTGGACACCGACCGCTACTTCGTGATCTGCGCCAACGTGCTGGGCGGCTGCATGGGCTCGTCCGGGCCGCGCAGTCTGCGGGACGATGGCGTCGGGCCGTGGGGGACCGACTTCCCGCCGGTCACTGTCGGCGACATGGTGCGCGCGCAGAAGATGCTGATCGACCGTCTGGGCATTCCACGGCTGTTCGCGGTGATGGGTGGCTCGATGGGCGGCATGCAGGTGCTGCAATGGGCCGCGAGCTACCCGGACGCGGTGTTCGCCGCCCTGCCGATCGCCTGCGCGGCGTATCACTCGGCGCAGAACATCGCCTTTCACGAAGTGGGCCGTCAGGCGATCTTCGCCGATCCCGACTGGGACGGTGGGCGCTACTGGGCGAGCGGGCGGGTGCCCGCGCGCGGCTTGGCGGTGGCGCGGATGTGCGCGCACATCACCTATCTTTCCGAGCAGGCGATGACGCGAAAGTTCGGCCGGCGCCTGCAGAACGCGCCGAAGGATCCGTCCGAGGCGATCGGGCTGTTCGGCGAGATGTTCGAGGTGGAAAGCTACCTCCGC
>DATBKQ010000302.1:0-2956 GCA_036555825.1 Acetobacteraceae bacterium
TCCGCAGACAGCATCCGCGTTTCTCCTTGACGGTGGGCGTATCCAAGGCAGATATGTGCGGGCTGTCCAGCCAGCGCCTGCCTGCGATATCCGCGAGTGTTGTGATGCCGCCTGCTCTCGACGGCTTTACCGTTCGTGAAACGCACGGGATTCTCGCCCGCCCGGGCGTTCGCGTGTTGGCGTCAAGCGACAATCGCGGCTGGCATTCCCTGTACGCCTCGGCGCAGCGGGAAACCCCCTTCGAAGCGGCCTGTGACGCGGTCGATGACCAGCTCATCGTGCTGCATCTCGATGGCCTCGTTCCCGTCCATCGCCGCGTCGCCAAGGGGGAGGTGAGCCGCCTCATTCCCGCCGGTGGTCTGTTCATGATGCCGGGCGGTCTGGACTTCGGCGTGCGCGTCGCCGGCACGCTGAACACGCTTCACCTGTATCTTCGCCGCGCCCTGCTGCAGGAAGTCGCGGGCGACATGTTGATCGGCGACCCGGCACGGGTCGAGATCCTGCCGCTGTTCGGCGAGCGCGATCCCCTGATCGAGCGCCTGATGCTCGGGGTGCGCGACGCACTGGGTGACGCCAATCCCTCGGCGACGCCATTTGTGGACTATTTGACACGCGCCATCGCCGCGCGGTTGATCCACCGCCACTCATCAGCGCCGCGGTTTCAGCGCCACGGGGAGACCCGCGCACGAGTGCCGATTGGCCAACTTTCCCGCGCCATCGATTTCATGGAGGCGAACCTTCAGCATTCGATCGGGCTGCCGGCAATCGCCGCGGCAACATGCCTCAGCCCCAGCCATTTCGCTCGCCAGTTCGGCGCGATAGTTGGCCGAGCACCGCACCAGTACCTCATGCAACTCCGGATTGAGCGCGCCGAGAGACTGCTGCGGGAGACCGAGACCAGCCTGGTGGACATCGCGCTTGCCTGCGGCTTCGCCAACCAGGAGCATATGACGCGGCTGTTCAAACGCAGCAAAGGCACTACGCCGGCCGCGTACCGCAAAGCCGTTGGTAGGTGGCGCTGAGCGTTTCGTGCAAGACCGCGCGTGAAACATGCAGGACAGCCCAGAGGCTGTCTCGAGTAACCTTCCGGCAAAATATCACCAAGGAGGGACCGATGACCGCATCCGCCGTCCCCATGGGACGCGACGTCACGCATGACCGGATCATGCAGACTGCCCTCGGCTTCCTGTCATCAAAGGTGCTGCTCAGCGCGGTTGAGCTCGGCGTGTTTGCCACACTCGCTGACCGCCCGTTGGATGCGACAGGATTGCGCCTCAGATTAGGACTGCATGAGCGCGCGGCACGCGATTTCTTCGATGCCCTCGTGGCGCAGGACATGCTGCAACGCGACGCGGCTGGCCTCTACAGCAACGGGCCCGAGGCGGCGCGCTTTCTCGATCCCGCCAAGCCCGACTACATCGGCGGCCTTATAGAGATGCTCAACGCCCGTCTGTTCGGCTTCTGGGGCTCGCTGACCGAGGCGCTGCGGACCGGAGAACCGCAGAACGAGGCAAAGACCGGCGGTGACCTGTTCGGCAGCCTCTATGCCGATCCGGTCCGGTTGGAAGTATTTCTTCGTGCGATGACCAGCCAGGCCGCCCCGGTGGCGGACGCGCTTGCACGCGCCTTCCCATGGCACGACGTCGGCAGTGTCGCCGACATCGGAACGGCGCAGGGCTGCATACCCGTCCGCCTTGCGCAGGCCTATCCACATCTGGCCGCCATTGGCTTCGATCTGCCGGTCGTGAAGCCGATCTTCGCGCGCTTCGTTGCGGAGAATGGACTTTCGGAGCGCGTGCGCTTCCTGGCGGGCGACTTCTTTCAGGACGGTCTGCCGCCAGCGGATGTGCTGGTGATGGGCATGATCCTGCATGATTGGGACCTCCCGACCAAGCGCATGCTGATCGGCAAGGCGCACGGGGCGTTGCCGCCGGGTGGCGCGCTGATCGTCTATGAAATGCTGATCGACAACGAACGGCGGACCCATCTGCCCGGGCTGCTGATGAGCCTCAACATGCTGATCGAGACACGTGGTGGCTTCGATTTCACCGGCGCTGATTGCATGGGTTGGATGCTCGACGCGGGGTTCTCCAGTGCCCGTCAAGTGCCTCTGACAGGTACCCATGGCGCTGTCATCGGTGTCAAATGACGGACACTCCAACGTGGCGCCCGTGACCTCTTCCCGGATCGGCGCTAGCCTTTCGGCCGATATCAGGAGGTCGGCCCTTGCAACGCCAGGTCCTTGCGCTCGCGGGTGTGGAACTCGAGCTGTTCGAGGCAGGCGAAGGACCGCCGCTTCTGTTCCTGCACAACGGCGGCGGCTTCGAACCCGACCAGCCGTTCGTCCGCCTGTTGTCGGCCAGGCATCGGCTGATCGCGCCGTCGCATCCCGGGTTCGGCCGATCCAGCCTGCCCGACTGGCTCGATACCTGCGACGACATCGCCCACATCCACCTCGCGCTGATGGACCGGCTGGGGTTGCGGCAGGCCGACATCGTCGGCTGCTCGATCGGCGGCTGGATTGCCGCGGAGCTGGCGACCAAAGCGCCCGAGCGCGTGCGCCGGATGGTGCTGGTGGCGCCGGAGGGCGTGAAGGTCGGCCCGCCCGACCGGCTCGACATCCCGGACATCTACGCCATGCCCGCGGACGAACTGGAACGCATCTCCTATCACGATCCGGAGCGGATGCAGGTCGATCCGTCGCGGCTCAGCGACGAAGAGCTGGCGATCCGCGTGCGCAACCGCGAGACGACGGCGCTGCTGGTCTGGGAGCCGTATATGCACAATCCCAAGCTGCGCCACCGGCTGCACCGCGTCACGGCGCCGACGCTGTTCCTGCGCGGCGAGAGCGATGGCCTGGTGTCCGCCGATTATGTCGCGGCCTACGCGCGCCTGCTGCCCAACGCACGCGTCGAGACACTGCGCGCCGCCGGCCACGCACCGCATCTCGAGCAAC
>DATBKQ010000303.1:0-2435 GCA_036555825.1 Acetobacteraceae bacterium
CAGTGGGCGAAGGCGATCCAGCGTCTGGTGCCCTCGGCCGAACGCATCCGCTTCACCTCGTCCGGCACCGAGGCCACCTTGATGGCGGTGCGTCTCGCGCGCGCCTTCACCGGCAAGCAGACGCTGATGCGGTTCAAGGGCCACTTCCATGGCTGGCACGACCAGATGGCGAGCGGCTACACCAACCACTTCGACGGCTCGCCCACGCCGGGCGTGCTGCCTGGCGTGGCGGAGAAGTCGATTCTGCTGGACCCCGGCGATGTCGAGGGCGCGCGCGCCGCGTTCGCCACCAACCCCGATATCTGCGGGGTGATCTACGAGCCCACCGGCTCGTCGTTCGGCCAGGTGCCGCTGGGCGCGGAGTTCGCGCGAGAACTGCGCCGGCTATGCACGCAACACGGCGCGCTGCTGATCTTCGACGAGGTGGTCACCGGCTTCCGCGCCACCAAGGGCGGCGCCCAGATGGCGTTCAATGTGCGCCCCGACCTGTCCAGCTTTGCCAAGATCGTCGCTGGCGGCCTGCCCGGCGCTTGCATCGCCGGCCGCAAGGACGTGCTGGACCTCCTGGATTTCCAGGCCGCAGCGCGCACCGGGCGAGAGAAGATCGCCCATCCGGGCACGTTCAACGCGAACCCGGTGTCCGCGGCGGCGGGCACAGCCGCACTGACGGTGATCGCCGAGACCAATGCGTCGGACGATGCCTCGGCCACCGCCGCCGAGTTGCGCGAGAAGCTGAACGCGGTGCTGGCGGAAGCGAAGGTGCCCTGGGCGGTGTACGGCACGTTCTCGGGCTTCCATCTGTTCGTCAACCCGAGCGGCATCCCGGGCATCGGGCCGTACAGCTTCGATCCGGCACGGATTCCGCTCGAGGACATGAAGAACCAGCCGAAGGGACTGATCAACAAGCTCCGCCTGGGGATGCTGGTGAACGGCGTCGATCTCAACCCGCGCGGTGGCGGGCTGCTGTCCTGCACGCACACCAGGGACGATGTCGCCGCCACCGCGGCGGCGTTACGCGAGGCGATCCGGATGCTAAGGCAGGAGGGCGAGCTGCCGAACTGACGGGGCGATCAGCCGCCGGGGGGGATGTCAGTCGGGTATATCGACTTCTGCTGGTGGCCACAGCCACGTGCCATGGGTCGCATTGTATATTGCCTGCGGGCTCGCGATCCCGCCCCCTCCCCCCTGGTGATTGGCGTCGTGATACCAGTAGCCATGCGTGGCCAGGTACTCGTCGGATGGGCGGGTGCATCCGGCCAGAAGCGCGCCCGCCGTGATGATCAGCAGCAATGGCCGCCAACCCAGCCGCGCGCCATTCAAGGAAATGGTGCCCAGGGGCGGAATCGAACCACCGACACTGCGATTTTCAGTCGCATGCTCTACCAACTGAGCTACCTGGGCAGCCGGGCGGCTGGCCATAGACCATGCGGCCCCGCCGATCAAGCTGGCTCGCCACCCTCCTCGCCTTCCTCCTCCACGGCCGGGACCCGATACTGGCCGGTGAGCCAACGGCCCAGATCGACATCGGCGCATCGGCGGCTACAGAACGGCCGGAATTCCTTCACGACAGGCCTGCCGCAGATCGGACACGACGGCTCGGATGGTCTCCGCTCAGGCATCTCGATACTCAATGCTCCATTTCGCGGCCGCGATCGACGGATCGGAACGCATCATCAAGGCGCGCCCGGTGCGCCTTGCAAGATCCGGCAGTGCCTCGGGGTCCGCCTGAAGCGCAGCGACAACCTCGGGTGCCGCCCGCAGTACCGGCAGCAAATGTGGCCGCGCCAAGGTCTCGATCGCAATCCGGCGCAGGGCGGCAAGTCCGGCGGCGTGCGGCCCGACGAGCAATTCATGCAACGGCGGGTGCACCCGCGGCCGCACGATCTCGGCAAGCCCCAGCCGGGTGAAGCCCAGCAGACGCGGCCGCAGCGGGTCGCGCCCCAAGGCGTCGTTCAGGGCCGGCGCCAGGGCGATGCGCCGCCGCGCCGGCAATCCCGCCAGGTCCACCAGGATCGCACCAGAGAGGTTGCGGAGCCTGATCTGCCGCGCCACCGCCGGCAGCAGTGCCCGGTTTGCGGCAAGGTGCGCGGCGTATTTGCGACCGCCCGCGGCCAGCGCGCCGCCGAGATCGACGTCGATCGCAACCAGGGCCGGCGTGGGATGGATACGCAGCCGTGCACCGTCCACCAATTCGACGTCGGCCTGTGCCAGTGCCGCGACCTGCTCGTCGATCTCCGGATCGAACGCCCTGGGCACCAGCCGGAGTCTCTCGCCCAGAACCGGCCGCAGCCTGGCCGCGACCGCACTATCGTCTAGCAGAATCGGGGCCTCGGGATACTGCGATGCCAGTTCCAGCAGCACGCCGGGTCCTTGCGCCGGCGGCGTGCCGTCGGGCGCGACCGCCAGGCGGGGCCCCTTGCCGCCCTGCGCCGCGC
>DATBKQ010000304.1:0-4776 GCA_036555825.1 Acetobacteraceae bacterium
CGTGGTGAACGCGCGGAACACATCGATGACGGCGACCGCACCGCGCGCCTGCTGTGCACCGTCGAGCAGACTCAGAATGGCGATCCTCATGTCCTGCTCAGTAGGCGCGCACGACTCCTTACGCGTTGACCTGCCGGATCAGCCCCGCCCACCTGTCGAGGATGGGGAGCACCGTGTCGCCCTTTTCCGCCGGCAGGCTGACGCAGGCGCGCACCACGCCCGCGTCGCGATAGCGTTTCAGCGTGTCGGCATCGTCGGCGCAGCCGAACAACGTGATCGGGCAGGAGGCTTCCTCGCGCCCCGCCGCTTTCAGCATCTCGCGGAACTTGCCGATCGCGGTCATGATGTCGCCGCGGCCGGCCAGCGGGATCCAGCCGTCGCCATAGCGAATGGCGCGACGCGCCGCCTGCGGGAAGGCGCCGCCGACGATCACCGGCGCATGCGGCTTCTGCACGCATTTCGGCCAGGCCATCATCTCGGGGAAGTTGACGAATTCGCCGTGGTATTCCGCCTTCGATTTCGTCCAGATCGCCTTCATCGCCTCGACGCGCTCGCGCACCAGCTTGGCGCGCGTGGTGAACGCGGTGCCGTGGTCCTCCATCTCCTCGGCGTTCCAGCCGATGCCGATGCCGAACAGGAAACGCCCGCCGGAGACCTGGTCGATCGATGCGACCAGCTTGGCGGTCTGGATCGGATCGCGCTGGTTGAGCAGGCAGACGCCGGTGCCGACCTTCAGCGACCTGGTTGCCATCGCCGCCGCGGTCAGGGTGACGAACGGGTCCATCGCGTCGTAGTACTGTTTCGGCAGATCGCCGCCGCCCGGATACGGTGAGCGGCGCGAGGTCGGGATGTGGGAATGCTCCGGCGCCCAGACCGATTCGAAGCCGCGGGCCTCCAGCGCCTGGGCGAGTTCCGCGGAGGTCATCGAGTAGTCGGTGAAGAACATCGACGCGCCGAATTGCATGGCGTGCTTCCTCTCGTTGTGGGTGGGTCTGGCCGAAGCTTACGGGATCGCGCGGCCGCGCGCGAGAAGGCGCGCTGGCCGGCCGCTTGCTGTCAGGAGCGCCACCGCCTCCCTGTCGAATGAGACGAAGGTCTCCGCCCCTAGCCACTCGCCTTCATAGGCGATGACGCCATCGGCAAAATCGCTGCCGGCTTCGAGCAGTTGCAGTCCTGCTTCCACGGCCGGCCGGTTGACCGCCACGTTCTCCGCTTCGATGAGCCTGCGGATCACTGACACGATCTCCGAGGCTGGGATTTTGTGTCCCCTGGATAAGACCCATACGAGTTCGCAGAGCGCCGGTGTGGCGATGCAGACCAGCTCCGCGTTGGCCAGTTCACGCTGTGCGACAACGGCCTGTCTCGCATCATCGCCGGTCATGGCGCGCACGAGGACGTTGGTATCGGCGGCGATCCTCACCGCTTACCAGCCCACCCCTCGGCGGCAATCTGCTTAATCTCGTCGATGGACAAGCGCCTCGTGCTGGGCCGCTTCAGCGCGTTGAACACGTCAGTGATACGTCCTCTCGGGCGGGCAGCGCTTACCTGCACGCGGCCGTCCGGCAGCTTCTCGACGCTGATCCTGTCACCGGGTCTGACGCCCAGATGCGCCAGCAGGTCCTTGCGTAAGGTCACTTGACCTTTCGCGGTAACGGTTAAAGTCGGCATGCCCCAGAAATCCCAGCTTACGCGGTTATGTAAGGAGGAATTACCTTACTGTCAACTGCACCGTCTCCCAGTGTGAATTACCGAGATTCGACGCATTGCTAACGATCAATTTCCGGCGGCGTTCGACCGATGGGAGCGTAGTTGCGAGCTTAGTAAGGCAGGCGATGCGCTTAATTCTGTCGAAGGTAGACCCATGCAATTACGCAGCGAAATCCTGTTTCCCAGCCATAGCCGAAATACGAACTGATGCACTACCGGTCAACTAACCCTCACGAGCGCAAGGCCGGGTGGGCCGGCCCTGCGCCAGCGCGGAACGTCAGTTCCGGTGCGTCTGGTACCACGAATTGCGCACGACGCGGCCCGGCAGCGCGCCGGTGTGCTTGCCGTCCTCCAGCAGCACCTGGCCGTTCACGATCGTCATGTGAATGCCCTCGGCCGGTTCCTTGATGCGCCAGCCGCCGGCGGGGAAGTCGTGCACCACGGTCTCCTTCCCTGGCTGTACGGTGTCCGGGTCGAACAGCACGATGTCGGCGGCCAGGCCCTCGCGCAGCAGGCCGCGGTCGCTGATGCCGAACAGCGAAGCGGACTCGAACGTCAGCCGCTTCACCGCCTGTTCCAACGTCATCGCCTTCTTCTCGCGCACCCATTCGCCGAGCAGCCGCGTGGTGTAGCCGTAGCCGCCGTGGAACTGCACGTGCGCGCCGCCATCGCCCAGACCGATGAACGCGTTCGGATAGGTGAGGATGGTCTTCACCGCCTCGTCGTCGATGTTGTTCTCGGCCTGCAGGAAGCGGGTCTCCAGCTTCTCGTCGACCACCAGATCGAGGAACGCGTCGATCACCCGCTTGTTCTGCATTTTGGCGATCTCGCCGATGGTCTTGAACTGCAGGTGCCGGTTCTTTTCCAGCGCCGGTTCGTTGACCCACATGTAGTCCCACCAGGTTTTCGAGAACCCGATGGCGCCGGTGGTCGGCACCGACCGCTCCACCGCCTCGGCGTGCAGCTTCTCGCGCACCTGCGGATCGGCATAGGCGCGCATCTTCTCCGCGTCGGACGCGATCAGGATCGGATGCCAGGTCGGCAGCCCGCGGAACACCTGGCAGTTCTTCATGGTGAAGTCCTGCGTCACGCGATTGGGGCTGCACATCGGATAGGCCCGGATGCCAGCGCGCGCCGTTTCGTCAACTCGGGCGATGTGCTGCTTCCACTTGTCGCCGGTGCGCACGGTCTGGCTCAGGCTGTTGTAGATCACCGGCCGGCCGCAGGCCTCGGCAAGCCGCGCCATCAGCCCGTCGCTCAGTTCCGGATCGACGCCGCCGCCCATCTGCACGGTGCCGGTGCCGAGTTCGCGCAGCACATCGGCGAGAGCGAAGATCTCCTTCTCGTCGGCCCACAGCGCCGGGATCGGCACGCCCTGCGGATCGAAGTGTCCCTTCTGCCGCGAACCGGAGAAGCCGATGGCACCGGCCTGCATGCCGTCGCGCACCACCTGCTGCATGGCCTTGATTTCATCGTCGGTCGCGGCGCGCTTCTGGCAGTCCTCGCCCATGGCGTAGTAGCGCACCGCGGTGTGGCCGATCAGCGTGCCGACGTTGACCCCGAGATTCCTGTCGAGCCGGTCCATGTACTGCGGGAAGGTCTCCCAGTTCACATCGACGGTGCGCAGTACCTCCATCGGGATGGCTTCGACGTAGGAGAGGAATTCGGCCATCCGCTCTCCCTTGCCGCGCCGCACCGGCGCGAGCGACAGCGAGCAGTTGCCGATGACCACCGTGGTGGCGCCGTGCTGCGGCGAAAAGGTGCACAGCGGGTCCCAGGTGACCTGCGCATCGTAGTGGCAGTGGTTGTCGATGAAACCTGGTGCCACCGCCAGGCCATCCGCATCGATGGTGCGCGCCGCGCCGCCATCGATCCTGCCGATTTCGACGATCTTGCCGTCCTTCACGGCGAGGTCGCCGCGAAATGCGGGCATCCCCGAGCCATCGACGATGCGGCCATGACGGATCAACAGGTCGTACGTCATTTCTTGTCGTTCTCCCTTGTTACCGGGCCACCCGCGGCGGCCCTTTTCCTGACCAGGAGTGTACTATGATCCGGTAAAAGGGGAAGTTGTGCCTGACCGACTCTGCTCTACCGGAATGGACCGATGCTCCGCACGCCCTGGACCTCGCGTCCGTGTGTCAGGTCTTCGGTGTAGAGTTCGCGACCGCAACGCGGTCAGTCGCCACGGCGGTGCACTGCCTGACGGCTCAGCCGGTCACCGGCGCGAAACCGCGTGACCCGCTCACGCAAGACCCGTTCCTGCCGTTTCAGCCGCTCGGCCTCGGTCTCGCCCGCGACAAGATCGATCAAAAACCGACGCACCAGCGCAGCGATGTTCTTCACGATAAAACCGTAGTACCACTCGGCACCAACGTCAAACACGCCGCGATGTGAAGACTGCCGCATGGTGGGAATGCTTCGTCCGATCGCCAGCCGCCTCGCCACGCGGGAGCGGATGCCATGGCCGTTGCTGATTGCCGCGTCGCTGGCGATGTTCACCGTTGCTGCCAGCGGGACGACGCGCGCGCCGTTCCTGATCGACATGGCACGCGACCTCGACGCGAGCGTGCCGCTGATCGCCAATCTGGTCGCCATCAACTCCATCACCTGGGGCATCACCTCGATCTTCGCCGGCGCGGGTGCCGACCGATGGGGAACGCGACCGTTTCTGCTGGGCGGCCCGCTTGGGCTGGCGGTGGCCGCCACCGGGATTGCCCACGCCGGCAGCTTTCTCGGGGTTGCCGTCTGGGCCACCATCGCCGGCGCATTCTGCGGCCTTTTCAGCGGCACGATCTTCACTGAGGTGTCGGTGCGGGTGCTGCCGACGCAGCAAGGGCGGGCACTCGGCTGGGTTATGAGCGGGCAGTCGCTGACATTGCTGATCGGTGTGCCGCTGGCGGCGTGGGTCGGATCCTGGATCGGCTGGCGCGGGGTCAACCTGTGCATTGCCGGACTGGCGCTGCTCACCACGGCCAGCCTGCTGGCCACCACGACGCGGCGACGCCGCGGCGGCACGCTCGCCGCATCGCGAATGCCTTCGCTGAACGCGGCATTGTCGCGGCCGGT
>DATBKQ010000305.1:0-6946 GCA_036555825.1 Acetobacteraceae bacterium
CACCTGCTGCGCCAGCCCTCGCTCGCCGACACCGTGGTGATCGTCAACGAGTTCGGCGCGGTCGGGCTGGACCACCTGCTGATCGAACAGGCGATCGAGGACGCCGTGCTGCTGAAGAACGGCTGCATCTGCTGCACGGTATGCGGCGACATCGCCGACACGCTGGACGTGCTGTGGCAGCGTCGCGATTCGGGCGAGCTCCCGCCCTTCCGCCGCATCGCGATCGAGACCACCGGGCTCGCCGACCCCGCGCCCGTGGCGCATGCGCTGCTGGCGGAGCCCGGTGCGCGCCATGCCTGCCGTCTCGACGGCATCGTTACCACCGTCGATGCACTGCACGGCCCGATGCAGCTCGGGCGACAGCCGGAGGCGCGGCGGCAGGTGGCAATGGCCGACCGCATCCTGCTCACCAAGACCGACCTCGCCAGCCGCGAGCAGATCGCCGAGACGGAAGCACGCATCGCCGGTCTGAACGCCACGGCGCTGCTGCGCCATGTGGTTGCCGGTGCAGTCGATGCCGCGGATGTGTTCAATCTTGGCCCAGACAGCGATCGGCTGGAACAGTTGCTGCGGCCGCTGGACAGCCACGGCCACCGGCATCTGCCGTTCCGCCATGGCGAACAGATCGCCTCGGTGGTGCTGCGCCATGACGGCGCTCTCTCCTGGTGTGCGCTGCGCACCTGGCTCGATTCGATCCTGTCGCTGCGCGGCGATGCGCTCCTGCGGCTGAAGGGCATTGTCTGGCTCGAAGGCGAGATACGCCCCATCGTGCTGCAAGGCGTGCATCACGTGCTGCATCCACCGCTGCATC
Organism: Acetobacteraceae bacterium; assembly: GCA_036555825.1. GTDB lineage: Bacteria > Pseudomonadota > Alphaproteobacteria > Acetobacterales > Acetobacteraceae > JAMXLO01. The sequence goes on from DATBKQ010000305.1 coordinate 812, forward strand.
TCGACCGTGTGGTGCAGCCGGACCGCGCTACACGCATCGTGCTGATCACGCGCGGCCTGTCAGCGGCTGGATTACGCGCCAGCTTCACAGCGGCAGTCGCGGCAGCCTGAACCTCACAGCTCGAGGCAAAGGTCCAGCTCGTCCCGGATCGGGATGCCATAGCGGCCGGTGAGCGAGATTCGCGGTTTCTGCAGCCTCATCGCATCGATGGCGCCAGGCCGCAGCGCCGTCAGCCGAAAGCCGCGCCTCTGGTAGAAGCGCAACGCGTCCAGGTTATCGTTGGTCGTGGTCAGACGCAGCGCATCGAAACCATCGAGCGAACCGACGATCGCCCGCAACAGGTACGACCCGACGCCCTGGAACGGCGTGAAGGCATTGATCGCCACCAGTTCGGCGATCGGTTTGTCGTGGCGGGACACCGCCGCGAGCCCCGCCATGTCGCCCGCAATGAATATCTCGCAGCCATCGATCGGGAAGACCTGCGACCGTGCGATGACGGGATCACCCCACCGCTCAGCCAGTCGAGCGACGGCCGCTTCACGCTCTCCCGCGCGGGCGAGGCGCACCTGCATCCCTCACGGCGCCTCCAACTCGCGCATCTCCTCCGCCTCCTGCCGTAACCGCCGGAAGCTGCGCACGCTGAACGGCAGCATCCCCACATAGATCAGGCCCGCCGCCGCCAGTGCCGCCCAAGGCTCCGCGACCAGCACGGCGGCGAAGGTCACGGCGCCCAGCAGCATCGGCAGCACATACTCGTGCGGCACCTTGAAGTTCTTGAAGCTCCAGACCGGCAGGGTGGATACCAGCAGGAAGGCGGTGCCCACCAGCACCAGGGCGCAGAACAGGGGGAACTGCGCGATGGCCAACAGCCAGTCCCATCCGATCTGGCGCGCTTCCAACCCAAGAAACAGCGGAAACAGCACCACCCCAGCGCCCGCGGGGGCTGGGACGCCGGTGAAGAAGTTATAGATGTATGCCGGGCCCGGCGCGCCATCCAGCGCGGCATTGAACCGCGCCAGCCGTAGCGCCATGCACACGGCAAAGATCAGGCACGGCACGTAGCCGATACCGCCCGCCCATTGCAGCGACCAGCAGAACAGCATGAACGCCGGAGCGACGCCGAAGCACAGGAAATCCGCCAGGCTGTCCAACTCGGCGCCGAACCGCGAGGTGGCCTTCAGCAGCCGTGCCAGCCGCCCGTCCAGCCCATCGATGGCACCAGCGACCACGATGGCCACCGCGGCGGCACCGAACCGGCCCTCGTACGCGAAGCGGATCGCGGTCAGTCCGGCGCACAGTCCGATCAGGGTCAGCAGGTTGGGCACGATGCGGTTGAAGGACTGGCCCTTGAAGCGTGGCCGCGCGCGCGGCCGCAGCCGCCTGATCCGGCTGATCGGCGACACACGTCCACTCTGCCAATCAGGGCGCGGCGCGCCGCTCATAGCGGCAGTTCCGCAATCACGGTTTCGCCTCCGATCATGGTTTGGCCGGCAGCGACCAGCGGCCGCACCCCTTCGGGCAAGTACAGATCCGTCCGGCTGCCGAACCGGATTATACCATATCTTTGGCCGGCGCGAACGGCGTCGCCTTCGCGCAGGTCGCAGACGATGCGCCGGGCAATCAGGCCGGCGATCTGCACGAAGGCAATCTCGCGGCCGTCGGCCAGCCGCAGCGCCACCGCGTTGCGCTCGTTCGCCTCGCTTGCCTTGTCGAGACTGGCATTGACGAAGCTGCCGTGCCGGTAGGCGATCCGCGTGACGATGCCGTCGGCCGGAACCCGGTTCACATGGACATTGATCAGCGAAAGGAAGATCGAAACCCGCCAGCGTGGGTTGGCTCCGAGGCCCAGTTCCACGGGCGGGACGGCTGGCGCGACCGACGCCACGCGGCCATCGGCGGGCGCGACCAGGGCTCCCGGGCGGCCGGGCGGCACACGCTCTGGGTCGCGAAAGAAGAACAGGCAGAACAGGGTGAACAACAGGCCGAGCCAGGCAAGCCACGCTGCCAGAACCAGTCCGATCAGTATGGCGATAAGGCCGCCAAGGACGAACGGTCGCCCGCCAGGATGTGGCGGAGCAAGTACGTGGCCGATGTCGTCTGCCAGGGACATGCGCGGCCCGGTTTATGGAAGCTTCACCTTGGGGGAGCAAGACTGTCGGCGCCCCGGGAGCCCCGCCCCATGCCGTTCGACGCACCGTTCACGCTTGGTCCGTTTTCGGTGGACGGCGAAGGCCGCCTGACGCCGGCCAATCCGGCTATGGCACCCAGGTTCCACTTCCGTTGCCACAATCGTCTGATCCAGGTGCGGTTCGATCGCGCTGACCGAGGCACCGGCCGGTTGGTCCTGCAGGTCGCGCTGGCACGTGTCCCCAGCACGGCCCGCTCGCCCGACCAGGCGCTTCGCCCCCGCAGTTTCGCGCTGTTGCACTGGCTGGAACGCATCCTGCCTCCGGGGTGGCGGGTGGCGCTGCTGGCCGATCATCGTTTCTGGCTGGACACCGAGACCCCGATCGGGCTGCCGATCACCGCCGCCGGCTTGGTCACCGAGCTGACCCGCTTCGCCCTGGAGCTTGGGCCCTATCTCGAACTCATGGATGAGGTCGGCCTCACGATATCGGATTACGGTCACAGGTGACGCGCTGACGCCGCTGCGGCAAGCTGAACACGCAGGACTATCCCGAGGCGTCACCCGTGGGTGAACCGATACTGCCGATCCGTGTCTGGGACGCGCCGACCCGCCTGTTCCACTGGGCGATCGTCGTGCTGCTCGGCGTGAGCTGGCTGTCCGAAAGCCTCGGCTGGATGACCATCCACTTCCTGAGCGGCTACAGCATGATCGCACTGCTGCTGTTCCGGCTGACATGGGGCTTCATCGGCAGCGAGACGTCGCGGTTCTCCCGGTTCCTGAAGAGCCCGATGGCCGCCCTCCGCCACCTTGCCCACCTGCACCGGCGCGAGCCGGACACCGAGATCGGCCACAACGCAGCGGGTGGCTGGATGGTGCTGGTGATGCTGGCGCTGCTCGCGGTGCAGGTGGGGACGGGACTGTGCGCCAACGACGATGGCGCAACCGAGGGGCCGTTGTTCGGCTATGTCGGCAAGCACTGGAGCGACTGGCTGTCGCACATCCATGCGGTGAACTTCAAGCTGATCCAGATCGCCGTGGCGCTGCACGTTGTGGCGATCCTGGCCTATGCGGTGCTGAAGCGGCATGACCTGGTCCGGCCGATGATCACCGGCGAAAAATATCTGCCGATGGGCACGCGCGGACCCGCGCTGGCCAGCCCGTTCCGTGCCCTGGCGGTCCTTGTCATTGCCGCCGCGGTGGTGGGGGCGGCGATCAACGCCCTCTGATCACGGTTCCCGCCGTCACCGGTCCCCGCCTACCACCGGCCCCGTGAGCATCATTGGAAATGAAACCCCAGATGAACGCGGATGAGCGCAAAGAAGGATCATCAGCGTTATCCGTGTTTTCCGTGGCCCCATTTTCGGGCCCGCCCGCCGTTCCGGCACAAATCCAACATACAAAAGGTTTGGTGTGGCGAGCCGCGCGCGAGACGAAGAGCTTATCCCTGTCAGCCGGGAGGCTGGCCGATACAGGATCAGCCAGCCAGCCGCGCGGCAAAGCGCTGGCGCCGCCACTGGATCAGCCGCCACGCCGCCTTGGCCGACAGCTCCGACAACCGCCCGCGCGGCGGCAGTCCGACCGCCTTGAAGATCATGCCCATGCCGCGCTCGACGTGGCGGAAGCGATAGAACGCCATCGCCCGCGCCATGTACGCCGCGGTGCAGCGCGCCCGCTGGAAACCCCGCTCTGCCGGCTCGTTGCCGCAGTGCCAGGCATAGGCCAGTTCGTCATCCTCGCTTTCACCGATGCGGCCCGCGGCGATGCGCAGCCGGTGCAGCAACCCGATGTTCTCGCGTCTCAGATAGCGGCGCATGTGGTCGTAGAACAACTTGTAGTGCCGGAACTCGTCCGCCGCGATGTGCCGGCAGATCTGTTGCAGGACCGGTTCCTTGGTCGCCTCCGCGAGCGCGCTGTAGTAGCTGGAGGTGCCGGTTTCCACCATGCAGCGAGCGATCAACTCGCCGGTGCGCGACCCGCGGATCGAGGCCTCGGCATCGAGCGGCAGTTTGAAGCCGGCCTTGTAGCGGGCGAACGCCGCCTCGTAGTCCCATGATGGATCGGCGAGCATCGCCCAGCGGCCGAGTGCGTCGCCGTGCTGCACCTCCTCCTCGGCCCAGTAGTCGGCCGCCTGACGGAAGTCGGGATCGTCTTCGAATACGCGATTGAGATAGATCGCGTAGTCCGTGCCGTTCCGCTCCACCATCGCGGCGGCCTTGACCAGGGGTATCAGCTCGGGGTCCGCCAGCGCGGGAACGAAACGATCCCAGGCCACGTCCTCGATGCGCCAGTGCTTCATCGTCGGGTCCGCTGTGCCGAAGTCGTCCGGGCAGGCTGCCATCCTTCGGCCGGATTCGGAAGGAAGCCGGACCGCATACCACTTTAGCACATGGTGCAACGCACAATTCAAACGTCTGTGGTCAGACTGGATCATTGCACAGTTTCACCCTTATCATCGGCCTCTTACCCTACGTTCCACAGAAAAGATTCAGGGAGGAAAGCCGTTGCCGTTTGCCGCTGACAACGCTCATCCGAGGCACAAGAGCGCCAGGGCCTTTGCCGCGGAAGCGCTCAGCGGCACCGGGGTTCACGCATCACGCTCGGTGCATGCCAACCTCGCTGCGCCGGCACTGGTTGCCGAAGCGCTCCGACGCAACGAGGGACGGCTATCCATCGATGGGGCACTGGTCGTGCAGACCGGTCAGCACACGGGCCGCTCCGCCCGGGACAAGTTCGTGGTGGACGAGCCTTCCGTCACCGACGCGATCTGGTGGGGCAGGGTCAACAATCCTCTGCCGCCGGAACGGTTCACCGTCCTCAAGGCACGGGTACAGGCTTATCTGCAAGGACAGGAGCTGTTCGTCCAGGACCTCTACGCCGGCGCGGACCCGGCGCACCGCGTGCGGGTGCGCCTGGTCACCACCGGCGCCTGGCAGGCGCTATTCGCGCGCAACATCTTCATCCGACCCGGACCCGAGGAGCTCGCGAATTTTCAGCCGGACTACGTCATTCTGCATGCGCCGCATTTTCAGACCGACCCGGCGATCGACGGCGTGCGAAGCAGCACCGCCATAGCGCTGTCATTCGAGCAGAGGGTCATCATCATCGCCGGCACCGAATACGCGGGCGAGGTGAAGAAGTCGATCTTCACCGTGATGAACTGGCTGCTTCCGGCCAAGGGCGTGCTGCCGATGCACTGCAGCGCCAACGTTGGCAGCGAAGGCGACGTGGCATTGTTCTTCGGCCTGTCGGGGACCGGCAAGACCACGCTGTCATCCGACCCACATCGCAAACTGATCGGCGACGATGAGCATGGCTGGGGCGAAGACGGCGTGTTCAACTTCGAAGGCGGCTGCTACGCCAAGGTGATCAACCTGTCGGCCGAGGCGGAACCGGAGATCTGGGCCGCCAGTCATCGCTTCGGAACCGTGCTGGAGAATGTCGTCGCCGATGCCTATGGCCGGCTGGACCTGACGGATCAGTCGCTGACCGAGAACACGCGTTCGGCCTATCCCGTCGAATACATTCCCAATATCGAAATGTCGCTGCGCGCCGGCCATGCCCGCAACGTTGTGATGCTGACCTGCGATGCGTTCGGTGTGATGCCGCCGATCGCCAGACTGACGCCGGCGCAGGCGATGTACCATTTCCTGTCCGGCTACACCGCACTGGTGGCGGGGACCGAGAAGGGACTGGGCGCCGAGCCGCAGGCCACCTTCAGCACCTGCTTCGGCGCGCCGTTCCTGCCGCGGCGGCCCGAGGTCTACGGGCGGATGCTGGCCGAGCTGATCGCCCGGCACGAGGCCGACTGCTGGCTGGTCAACACCGGCTGGAGCGGCGGACAGTATGGCGTCGGCCAGCGGATGAGCATTCGCCACACCCGGGCTCTGCTGCGCGCCGCGCTCGACGGGTCGCTGGCGCGGACACGGTTCCGTAAAGAGCGGTTCTTCGGGCTCGCCATCCCGGAGCATGTGCCCGGTGTGCCAACCGAGGTACTCGACCCTCGCGAG
>DATBKQ010000306.1:0-3079 GCA_036555825.1 Acetobacteraceae bacterium
GGCCTGCGCGACCTGCTTGGCACCGGGCGGCCGGCATGACGCCAGTGCTCGAGACCACCAACCTGCGCGTCACCTTCGGCACCGGCGTTGCCGCGGCGCGCGGCGTGTCGCTGACGGTGAACCGCGGCGAGACCCACTGCCTGGTCGGCGAATCGGGCTGCGGCAAGTCGGTGACCGCGCTCGCCATCATGGGCCTGCTGCCGCACACCGCGCACCGCAGCGCCGACATCCTGCGCTTTCACGAGCATGACCTCACGCGGCTTTCCGAACGCGGCATGGCGCGGCTGCGCGGCGACCGCATGGCGATGATCTTTCAGGAGCCGATGACCAGCCTGAACCCGGCCTACACCATCGGCTCGCAGATGGCCGAGGTGTTCGAACGCCATCGCCGCGTCCCGCGCGCCGCGGCACTCGACCGCGCCGCGGAACTGCTGGACCGGGTCGGCATCACCGCGCCGGGCATGCGGCTGAAGCAGTACCCGCACCAGCTCTCGGGCGGGCTGCGCCAGCGGGTGATGATCTCGATGGCGCTGATGTGCGAGCCGGAACTGCTGATCGCGGACGAGCCCACCACGGCGCTGGACGTGACGGTTCAGGCGCAGATTCTTCGGCTACTGCAAAGGCTGCAGCGCGAGCTGGGGCTGGCCTTGCTGCTGATCACGCACGATCTGGGCATCGTCGCGCGCATGGCGGACCGCGTCTCGGTGATGTACGCCGGCGAGGTGGTGGAGAGCGCGCCGGCCGGCGCGCTGTTCGCGGCGCCGACACATCCGTATACACGGGGACTGCTGCGCTGCATTCCGGTGCCGGGCAGCGCGCGGCGCGACGCTCCTTTGGGCAGCATCCCCGGCGTGGTGCCGCGCATTGCGCCGGATTTCGTGGGCTGCGCGTTCCGCGACCGCTGCGCGCACGCCATGCCGGAGTGCGCGCGCAGTGTGCCGCGGCAGAGTACGGCGCCCGGCCACGATTATCTCTGCCGGCTGCCGCCTGACTGGACGCGGGCCGAAGCCGCATGACGTACGCCGTCGAGGTCCGCAATCTCCGCCGCGTCTTCCACACGCGTGCCGGCATGCTGGCGCCCGAGCGCGTGGTGCGCGCCGTTGACGGCGTGTCGTTGGCTCTCGCGCCCGGCCACGTACTCGGCATTGTCGGCGAATCGGGCTGCGGCAAATCGACCCTGGCGCGCATCATTCTGGGGCTGTTGCCGCCGAGCGAAGGCGAGGTGCTGGTCGATGGCCGCGGCCTTGCCGCGATGGATCGGCGCGAGCGCGCCCGGCTGATCCAGCCGGTGTTTCAGGACCCGTTCTCCTCGCTCAATCCCCGCCAGCGGGTGCGCGACATCGTCGGCCTGCCGCTCGCGGCGCAGGGCAATGTGCCGGGGGCACAACAGCGCGACCGGGTGATGGAGATGCTGGCGCGCGTCGGCATCTCGGCGGAGATGGCGGACCGATTGCCGGCACAATTGTCAGGCGGACAGCGGCAGCGCGTCGCGATCGCGCGCGCCCTGGTGCTGCATCCGCGCATCGTGGTGTGCGACGAACCGACCAGCGCGCTCGATGTCTCGGTGCAGGCGCAGATCCTCAACCTGCTGGCCGAGCTGCGGCGCGATCTGCGGCTGACCTACCTGTTCATCAGCCACAATCTCGCGGTGGTGGAGCATATCGCGACGGAGGTGGCGGTGATGTATCTCGGCCGCTTCGTCGAACAGGCGCCGGTGGATGCGCTGTTCGGCGATCCTCGCCATCCCTACACCCGCGCGCTGCTGGCGTCCGTGCTGACGCCGGAGCCGGGCAAGGGCATTCCGGATGTCGGCCTGGGCGAAAGCTATCCGGACCCCGCCAACATCCCGCCTGGCTGCCGCTTCCATCCGCGTTGCCCGCTGGTGACCGATCGCTGCCGCATCGAGGCGCCCGTGGGCGTTGCCTGCGACGGACGCCTGACCGAGTGCCTGCTGGCCGAACCGGCGGTTGGAGCATGATCGGGACGCGTGCGACAGTCGGCGCAGCAAACGGGAGGACAGGCTCATGCCAGACAAACAGACGGCCATCGTCACCGGCGCGGCGAGCGGCATCGGCCGCGCCATGACCCTGGGCCTGCTCGGCGCCGGCGTCGATGTCGCCGCGGTCGATCGCAACGACACCGGCCTCGCCGCGCTCGCGGCCACGGTGCACGACAAGCCCGGCACCATGCAGACCATTCCGGCCGATCTCGCCCGGTCTGACTCCTTCGACACCATCGTCTCCGCCGTGCTCAGCCGGTTCGGCAAGATCGACGTGCTGGTGAACAATGCCGGGATCGGCCAGTCCTCGATCAAGCCGGACCAGCGGCGCAATCCGCTGCGCTTCTGGGAGATCACCCCGGATCAGTGGCAGCGCTTCCTGACGGTGAACGCCACCGCGCCGATCATGATGGCGCGCGCGGTGGTGCCGCACATGCTGCAGGCGGGAGGCGGGCGCGTGATCACCGTCACCACCAGCCTCGGCACCATGGTGCGCGGCGGCTACCTGCTGTACGGCGCGAGCAAGGCGGCGGCCGAGGCCGCGATGGCGGTGCTGGCCGCGGACCTGAAGGGGACGCGCGTCACCTCGAACGTGCTGGTGCCCGGCGGCGTGACCAACACCGCGATCGTCGGCGACGATGCCGGGGACCGCGCGCGCATGCTGCAGCCCGAGATCATGGTGCCGCCGCTGTTGTGGCTGATCTCCGACGCCGCCGCTTCGGTCACCGCGCGCCGGTTCGTCGCGATGGACTGGGACGCGTCGCTGCCGGGCGAGCAGGCGGCGGAGAAGGCCGGGGTGCCGATCGCCTGGCTTGGCATCGCGCGGATGCCGGTGGAGCCGACCTGACGCGACCAGGGCATGATCGGATCAGGTTGATCCGATCATGCGGTAGCAACTCATTGATATAGAGCGCGATTCACGCTTTCCGACGAGCCCGCCTCAAGCGTGCGACGCACGATCCACCGCGAGAATCGGATACTCAAACCAAGGAGCGGCGTGTCGACCTTCAATGAAGGTCGACACTAGCGCGATGACCGCCGGCGGAATCGGCCTGGCTCGAGCATCGAGCAGCAGACCCT
>DATBKQ010000307.1:0-3209 GCA_036555825.1 Acetobacteraceae bacterium
GCTCAGCTGCGCACGCTCGTCGGTGAGGCCGGCTTCGAGGTGCTCGACCTGCGCCACCTGTCGTACGCCCCGGCCAGCCCGCGGATGCCCCCCGACGTCCAACTCTTCGTCTACTGCCGCCGCCCACGCGGCCGACTACGCGTCTGATCCCCGCTCATCAAACTCACCAGCCGAGCGCGAATCTCGGACTCGCGCGGGACCTGGAGGTCCTTGAAGATGGACAGCGCCTCGGCCCAGCAGCACTGCGCGACTTCCGACCATCCTGACTCGTCGTGCGCTTTGCCCAAGTTGTAGATGGCTTCCCCTTGCCCCCACAGATCATCTATCTCACGGAATATCTCGAGTGCCCGCTGATAGTGGCGGACGGCCTCATCGAAACGATGCAGGCTACGGCAGCCGTAGCCGAGACCATGCCAGGCCCATCCTTCGAAGTACCGATTGCCCCCCACGATGTCGAGGGCCCTACCGAAATAGTCGATCGCGGCCGTGAAATCATGAAGACCGCCCGACGCGTAGCCAAGGCCGATGAGAGCGAAGCACTCACCCGCCCTGCTATTGGATTCGCGAAAAATGCCCAGGGCCTGGCGGTAGTAGCCGATGCATTCATCAAAACGGCGGAGGCGGCGCGCGATGTGACCGAGCCCGCAGATGGCCGACCCCTCGCCGACCAAGTCCCGCGTTTCCACAAAGATGGCTCGGGCCTGGCGGTAATAGCCGACGGACTCGTCGACATCGCTTTCGTGGCGGGCGAACGCGAGGCCGGTGAGGATGTGACCCTCTCCAATCCGGTCCCCCAGCTGTCGGGCCGACGTAAGGCCGATCTGCTGTGCTGCGTTCAGGTCTGGCCAGTATTTACGCTGGTAGAAGAATTGACCCAGAGCGACGACAAGCCGCCAGGAGATGTCGTGATGGCCGCCTTCGGCGGCCTCGCGGACGGCTGCCATGAGGTTGAGACGCTCGGCTTCGAACCACCGCTGCGCTTCGCCATAGCCGGTGAAGGTAAGCGGCTCGCCGACGTCATCGGCGACCCGCAACAGAACCGACAAGTCGTCGCGAGAGATGTTCTGCGCGTTCCCGGCGGTATGCAGATACCACACGAGCACCCGACGCACGGCGCGCGCCCGGGCCCGGTCCGTTTCCTCGTCGCGGGCGCGTTCATCGGCATAGCAACGCAGCAAATCATGCAGGCGGAATCGATCTCGGGCGGTTCGCTCCAGCAAATGTTTGGCGGTCAACATCTCCAACAACCGTCGCGCCTCCGCGGCTATCGTGCCGATGAGCGCCGCGGCGGCCCGCGTGCAGATGTCCGGGCCAGGGTGCAGCCCCAGCAGCCGGAAAGCCCGGGCCGAATCGGACGGTAGCGCGCGGTAGGACCAGGAGAACACTGAACGTGCCGTGCTGAACTCATCGCCGGTGTCGAGGAAGTTGAGCCGGTTCCGCCCGCCCGCGAGCTCGTTCGCCACGTCGGCAAGCGTGCTGTGCGGACGCGCGGCCGCGCGCTCGGCGGCGACGCGCAAGGCCAACGGCAGATAGGCACACCAGCGCGCGACCTCGGCCGCCGCTTGCTGCTCGGCCTCGACCTGCTCAGCTCCTATGATCCGGCTCAGCAGATCAATAGCCTCATCCTTGGTCAACCGATTGAGGTTGATCGAATGAGCACCATCGCGAGCGATAAGCCCCGAAAGCCAAACGCGGCTGGTAACCACGACTACACAACCGGGTGTACCGGGCAGCAGCGGCCGAACCTGCTCGTCGCTGGCGGCGTTGTCCAACACCACCAGTACACGCCGCCCCGCCAGCAGCGACCGGTACAGCTCCGCCTTCGCCTCCAACCCAGCAGGAATCTTCTCGGCGGGGATGTCCAAGGTTCGCAGCATTCGATCCAGCGCCTGATCGGGCTGGATCGACGGCCCAGGATCGTGGCCGCGCAGGTTGATGTAGAGATTTCCGTCAGGGAACCGACCTCGTACTTGATGCGCCCAGTGCACTGTCAACGCCGTCTTGCCCACCCCGGCCGTGCCCGTGATAGCCGCGACCATCATGGCCGCGCCATGCTCCCGACCGTCCTCGATCAACTGGGTCAAAGAGGTCAGCTCGCGGGTGCGCCCGACGAAGTTGCCGACGGCGGCGGGCAATTGCTTTGGCACGCTGATCGAATCCGGCGACTCTCGTGCCCCTCGCACCCGAAGGGCCATCGCCGCGTCGTCGCGATCGGGAAGGCAGACCCAAGCTTGCGTCGAGGTCTCCTTGACCGTCACGTTCACGCGTTCGTACGTCTCCGGGCGATGCGCTGGGTCGTGCTTGATGACCTCATCGAAGAACCACCCGGAGGCGATCAGCGCGAGCACCCCCGGCGAGGAACGCAACGACGACTTGAGCGCATCGGCGTCGAGCAGCCGGAAGGCCAGATTGATGCACGAGGCGACGACTCCGTTCGCGTCCTCACGCACCTCTCCCGCGTGCAGGGCCACGCGCAGCCGGATAAGGGCGTGCGGACCGCAGTCCTGGTTGTAGGCTCGCAGCGCAGCGGCCAGTTCTTGCGGAAAGGGCGCTACCAGCAGGCTCTTCGGAATTTTCGGCGGGATCAGGAAGAGCACCCCGTCGCCCCGATCCTCGCAGTAGCAATCCTCCCAGGGGATGCGAGAAGCGGAGAACGCACGCCGAAGGGCGGCGTACAGTCCCTGCCTTACCGCACCTCGATCCAGATCGGTACGGCTCGGGTCACCGAACTTCTCCACGTCGGCGCACAGGATTGCTCGATGCTTCGCAGGCAACAGTGCCTTCATGGCAGGCTCCGCTTGGTCGACCATGCCGATGCACGTGCATTTGAGATCGGAAACGCAGTTGCTAATGCACGTGCAGATCCTGACTGTAACACCACCTTCGCTGTGAAATGCCGGTGTTCTGGCATTTCGAAGGCGCGGTCTCGAGTGAGCTGGTTGCAGTCACGACGACTGTCGACACCTGCCTGCGGAGTCCTAATTCCGAAATGCGCGGAAGAAGGCGCGGACGTCAGCGATAAGGAGGTCCGGCACTTCCAAAGCTGCAAAATGACCGCCGTGGTCGAACTCCGACCAATACACGATGTTGTCGGAGCGGTCCGCGAAGCGCCGGACCGGCGGCGACAGCTCCTTCGGGAAGACCGCGACCCCGGTGGGAACGGTCGACGGCTCCGTCCTGGTCCACGTCGCGGCCGCCTCCTTGTAGAG
>DATBKQ010000308.1:0-9521 GCA_036555825.1 Acetobacteraceae bacterium
CCTGCCAAGAAATGGCGGCCCGTTCACCATCAACCTCGGCGCAACCCAGGATGCCGTCACCCACATCGCATCGCTGCCCATGCGCGGCGACCTGCTCTCAGTCACAGGCGATGGTCTCAACCTCAACTTCTCCATGGTGGGCGACGGTCCGGTTGTTGTCGATCTCGGCAAACTCGGCAACCAGACGCCTGTCGTCACCGGTGCGACCGTGACCAAGCTCGCCGGCAACGAACTCGATTTGTCGCTGGTCGGGTCGGGCCAACACGACGTCACGATCAGCTTCGCACCGTCAACCCCCGTGCTGGCCACGGCGTCGGATAGCGGCCTCTCCAACTCGGACAACTACACCAAGGTCACCCTGCCCACCTTCACCGGCAGCTATGTGGCCGGAGACACGGTGACACTGTTCGACGGAGCCACGGCGATCGGCAGTGCCCTCGTCGGGGCCAACGGTCAATGGAGCATCACCGCCACGACGAAGCTCGCGGACGGCGTCCACCAGATTACCGCCCAGGGGCCCGACCCGAACGGCCCCAAGTCAGCGGCGCTGACGATGACCGTGGATACCCTGGCCGCAACCCCGACCAATCTGGCGCTGGCGCCGGGCTTGGAGGCGGGCGGACACAACATCACCGGTGTCACGACGCCGAGCTTCACCGGCAAGGGCGAGGCCAAAGGTCGCATCACCATCTACGATGGCGCGACAGTACTCGGCACCGGAACCGTCGCGGCGAACGGGACCTGGTCGGTCGCCGACACCGTGCCCCTGGCAAGAGGGGTGCACAGCATCACCGCGGTCGAAGAGGACCTGGCCGGCAATATCGGCACGGCATCGGCAGGCCTGGCCGTCACCATCGACACCCAGCCCTCGGTCGGTGGGGTGACCGCGCTGCCGCCCGATGCAATCCTTGGCGCCGGCGCGAGCGCCACTCTCACGGTCGCCATGGGCCAGGCGGTGACAGTGAGCGGAGGCACGCCAACACTGACCCTGAACAACGGCGCGATCGCCACCTACGCGTCCGGTTCTGGTACAGGCACGCTGACCTTCAACTACACCGTCGCGCCGAAGCAGGATGTCTCGCGGCTGGCGGTGACCGGCATCAACCTCAACGGCGCGACGGTGACCGATCAGCTTGGCGCCACGGCCGATTTCACTCACGTGGCGATCACGCCACCTGGTTGGCTGGAGATCGCACCCAGCGCCATTGCCGCGTTCGACACCAGCACGCAAACGCCGGTGCCGGTCGTCGCAAACCATTACACGGGACCGATCGCCAATCTACAGAGCGAATACATCAACATCAGCAGCGATAATCTCAATATTACCGCGTCGACGCCGAACTGGTTCATCCACTCGGGCAGCGGCATGGACGCAATCGCGGTCAGCAGCGGCACCAACGTCCTGGACGGCGGTACCGGGTCGAACTTCCTGGTCGGCGGCAGCGGTACCGATACCTTCTTTGTCGACGATCGCGGCTCACTTGCGGACACCTGGAGCACCGTTGCCGGCTTCCACCAAGGTGACGAGGCGACGATCTGGGGCGTCACACCGCAGGACTTCAAGCTTGCCTGGGTCGATGACCAAGGCGCGTTCGGTTACACGGGCCTGACCCTACACGCCACGGCGCCGTCGCGGCCGACCGCGTCGCTGACGCTCACTGGATATACCCAGGCTGATCTGACCAACGGCCGCCTCACCGTGCAATTCGGCACCGACGCGGCAAGCGGCAGCGCCTACATGAATATCCACGGGAACGCCTGACCCAGTAGACGCGGTATGGTGGAGCCGGAATCGCATGGGCAGCGCTCCACGAGCCATGCCAGATCTGGCCCGGCCACAGTGCAAGAGCGCGCCCGCGATCCCTCGGCGGATCGTCGGCGCGCTGACTGGCCGCTCCTGCCTGGACTGCGGATGAGACCGTCCCCGCTTTAGTGTTCCATGGTTGAGCGGGCGATTGAGACCTCCGGCGATTCCGCCTTTGGTCATCGCGCGCTAGCGACCACCTGCTCGGCGGAGCCGGGATCGCCAGGGCGCCGCGGTCATTCCACTGGCCGGTTGGCTCGGTCTCACCGATGGCCAGGAACACCTGCGCGGCCAGCACCGCGTCGATCTCCAGCAAGCCTCTGTCCGGACGAAGCCCGGAATGTGCCGACCAGCACCCTGATCGGGCGCCGCTGTTCCTGACGGCACCGCCAGCAGCCAGCGCGGCCGCAGACATCGCCCGAGCACCCGCCAGAGGGCGCCGGCGCAAGGTTGGTTGGTGAGAGCGTGGCTTGCCGGCCGCACCGAGCAGGAACTTTCTCAAGGCACGTTGCAAGACTCGTCATATCTTGCAACTGATGCGCGAGAATGGAACCTGGCCGTCAACGAAACAGAGCGAGTCGTTTCACTTCGAGGGGGTTGTCATGTGGATCCGGCAGGAGGCACTGCGGCAGGCTCGGGCAGTACTGGTGCGGCAATGATGCCGGGTCGGGTGACATCCACGAGCCTCGCTCTCCTGGCGTTCGTGAATGCCGGGCCGAACCATGCGCAGGCCGAGATCGGGCCTGCAGTGCAGACCGCGCAAGCCCGCACGCCAACCGGCGTAGGCAGCGCCATCAGCATAATGCTCAACCATCAAAGCCAGACATCCCTGACGGCTGTGGGAGGAGGCATCGGTTTCGCCCCGGCGGACGGCGGCTTTCTTATCAGCGTTCCCATGCAGGCAGCGTCGCAGGCCACACTGCGGCAGGATGGCCGCGAGGTGCTGGTGTCATTCCCGCACCCGCTACCGGAGTTCAACGCCCAGACGCTGCAGGACCGGCTCTCGGGATTGTTGGAAGGTATCAGCGTCGGATACGATACTTTGCTGCTGCGCCTGGCGCCTGGAGTTGTGGTCAGCAAGACGAGCGAGCAGGGCGCGGTGGTGCTGACGCTGCAGCCCAACCCGGCGGGCGCAGCTCAGGCTCCGACCGAGGCGGACAAGGAAGGGGCGCAGCGCTTGCGCTTGCTGGGCGCTCAACTCATGGCGCGGACGGGCCAGGCCTCCGCCGCTCGTCAACAATTCGGCGACCTGATCTTGACGATGCCGCAGAACCCCGAGCCGATGAGCGGGCTTGCGGGTGTCGAACAGGCGGCAGGACGCTGGCGACAGGCACTGACGCTCTATCAAAGGGCGCAGCAGCTCGATCCGGAAGATCCGTCGATCGCGGATGCGATTGGCGCCATCGAGCACGAGCACGCGCCGCGCCTGCGCAGCGATTTCGAATTCCGCCGAACCAACGCCGGCCAGGGTTCAGGGATTTCCACCGCGGCCATCGCCGGCCTGAGCGGTCAGCAGAACTTCGGCGACGCCTGGCACCTCGGCGTTTCCGTCAATGGCGCCCATGTGAATGCCTCCCAGGTGCAGCAGCCAAGCGGCGCGGTCGAGTCAATTACCGGTCTGCGCCAGCGAAGCGAGCTTTCGCTGCAGCATGACAGCCTCAATGGCATCGTCGCCGCCGCATCGGCGTACCTGACCGGGACGATCCCAGGCGTCGGGATTCGCGGCGAGCTACCCGACGATTACGGCACCACTTATCTGCGTGCCGACTACCGCCGGCCTGACTGGGACTTCTTTCAGAGCATCGTGGACAACGGCACCAGAGACCGAATTGCGATCGGCCGGCGTCAACTTATCATTCAGGACCTGACGGCACGGCTGGATTTCGGCGCGAACCGATACAGTCTCCAAGGCTGGCCCAACCTGGCAACCACCCTCACCGTAAACGGGGAGCTCCGACTGGCAAATCTCGGCGGCGTGCACGGCCTCTCGGTAGCTTACGTGCTGGACGGCGAATACGTGAACAAGATCTCGACGGGCATCAACTCGAGCGGGCAGTCCTTCAACCGGATCGATATCGCCGACCGCGAGGTGCATGCCGGCGTGCTCGACTACGTCGGCGCCTGGAACATCGGGACACATGGCCGCCCGCTCACCTACGAGCTTTCGGCCGGGTATGGGGCGGACCGTTACGGGAAAGCAGGCCCGATCCTGGCGGCCGTGCTGACCTATCCGGTGGGCGATTTCGAACTGGGCCTACGGGCCGGTTACGTCAACAACATCGGCCGTACTGCCGGCAGCACGGCGGTATTCGCCGGATCGCTGACCTGGTTCTTCTGAGGTGCGCCGACCTCGAGCAATCTTCGCCGTCCACAGGCCCGGACCGCTTGGGGGCTCCGCTGCTCAGTGCAGTCCGGCGGCATAGGCGATGCTGTCATGCAGCGGGCCTATCACGCTTTCCAGCCGCAGCGGGTCCTCGCATTCCACCATGATCCGGATCACCGGCTCCGTGCCGCTTTGACGCACCAGCAGCCGCCCGGTGCCGCCCAGCTCTGTCTCGGCTTCGACAATGGCACGCTTGACGCTTGAGCTGCCCAGCGGCGAGACGCCGGCGAACCGCACGCTGCTCAGCCGCTGCGGCAGCGGCGTGAACATCCGGCACACCTCGCTCACCGGTCGTTGCTTTTCGACGACGGCGGCAAGTATTTGCAGGGCGGCGATCAACCCGTCTCCGGTGGTGGCAAAGTCCGCGAGGATGATGTGGCCCGACGGCTCGCCGCCGACATTCAGTCCCGCCGCGCGCATCCGCTCCGCGACGTACCGATCGCCAACCCGCGTGCGGTGCAAAGTCAGGCCGGCCCCGGCGAGGAAACGGTCCAGCCCCAGATTCGACATCACGGTGGCGACGACCGCGTTCCCCGCCAACCGTCCGGTGGTTGACCAGGAGGCAGCGACCAGCGCGAGTATCTGGTCGCCGTCGATGACCCGGCCCTGCTCATCGGCGAGCAGCACCCGGTCCGCATCACCGTCCAGCGCGATGCCGAGATCGGCGCCATGCTCGATCACCTGCGAGCAGATGTAATCGGACACCGTGGAACCGCAGCCGAGATTGATGTTCAACCCGTCGGGAGAAACACCGACCGGAATGACGGCCGCTCCCAATTCCCACAGCACGGTCGGCGCGACTCGATAGGCGGCGCCATGCGCGCAGTCGATGACGACCTTGAGGCCGTCCAACTGGCGGCCGGGCGGGAAGCTCCGCTTGGCCGCCTCGATATATCGCCCCGGCGCATCGTCAAGCCGTTTCGCGCGACCGATCGCGCCTGGCGCCGCCAGACGCTCGTGCAGCGGCGTGTCCATCAACTGTTCGATCGAGATTTCGGCTGCATCCGACAACTTGGCGCCATCCGGCCCGAACAGCTTGATGCCATTGTCCTGAAACGGATTGTGCGACGCCGAGATCATCACCCCCAGATCGGCACGCAGAGAGCGGGTCAGCATGGCGACCGCCGGCGTGGGCACCGGACCGAGCAGTGTCACGTTCATCCCGGCACTGGTCAGGCCCGCGGTCAGTGCCGATTCGAGCATGTAGCCGGACAGCCGGGTGTCTTTTCCGATCACCGCACGGTGGCTTTGGTTGTTGCGGGTGAACCACAGACCAGCCGCCTGGCCCAAACGCAAAGCGGTCCCCGCCGTCATCGGCGCGGTGTTCGCCTTGCCGCGAATGCCGTCAGTGCCGAACAGGCGCCGCTCGGTAAGCTGCGCGTCCCGCGGTGCCATCCGAATCTCGCGAGGCATCGCCATTCACTCCACCGTCACCGATTTCGCCAGGTTCCGCGGCTGATCCACGTCGGTGCCTTTCAGCACGGCGACGTGATAGGCCAGCAGTTGCACCGGGATCGCATACAGGATTGGCGCCGCGAACGGGTCGATCCGCGGCATCACCACCGTAGCGGCCGCAATGCCGCGCAACTTCCGAGCCCCCTCGGGATCGCTGAACACGATCACCTGCCCGCCACGCGCCGCCGCCTCCTGCAGATTGGATGCGGTCTTTTCAAACAACGGTCCGGACGGCGCCAAGGCGATCACCGGCACCTTGCTGTCGATCAGTGCGATCGGCCCGTGCTTCATCTCGCCGGCCGCATAGCCTTCGGCATGGATGTAGCTGATCTCCTTCAGCTTCAGCGCGCCTTCCAGCGCGATCGGGAAGCAGTTGCCGCGGCCGAGATACAGCACGTCGCGCGCCCCAGCGATGCGTTGCGCCAGTTGCTTGATCTCGTCGTCCATCTCCAGCACGTCGGCCGCGCGGCTTGGCAGCTCCAGCAGCGCGGCGATCATCGCAGCTTCCTGGCGCGCCGAGATCGTGCCGCGCGCATGTGCCGCCGCAATCGTCAGGCAGGCGAGAACCGAAAGCTGCACGGTGAACGCCTTGGTGCTGGCAACGCTGACTTCGGGTCCCGCGACCGTCTCCAGCAACACGTCCGACGCGCGCGCCATCCGGCTCTCGGGCACATTCACAATGCTCAGCACATGCTGGCGCTGCTCACGCAGATAATGCAGCGCGGCCATGGTGTCGGCGGTCTCGCCGGATTGGCTGACCAGGATTCCCAGGCCACCGTCCACCAGCGGCGGCGCGCGATAGCGGAATTCGCTGGCAACGTCGGCATCGGTTGGAATGCGGGCGATCGCCTCCAGCCAGCAGCGGCCGACCAGCCCGGCATAGAACGCACTGCCGCAGGCACTGATCGTGATGCGCGGCAGTTTGGTGAAGTCGAACGGCAGCGGCGGCAGCACGAGGCTCCGACTCGCCGGATCGATCATGCGTCCCAACGTCTCGCCAATTACTGCCGGATGCTCGTGCAGCTCCTTCTCCATGAAGTGTCGGAAGTGACCTTTGCCGATG
Organism: Acetobacteraceae bacterium; assembly: GCA_036555825.1. Lineage (GTDB taxonomy): Bacteria > Pseudomonadota > Alphaproteobacteria > Acetobacterales > Acetobacteraceae > JAMXLO01. Next base: position 6,706 of record DATBKQ010000308.1, read on the forward strand.
GCCGAACCGGTGAGCCGCGTCAGCTTCGCCTCGCGCCGCACCTCGGCACCATCCGACCCGAAAAACCGCGCGCCATGCCGATCGACCGTGGCCCAGTCGCCATCGTTCAGATAAGCGATGCGCTGCGTCAGCGGCGCCAATGCGAGGCCATCGGAGCCGACGAACATCTCATCCTCGCCGAACCCGACGGCCAGCGGCGCGCCGTGTTGCGCGCAGATGATCAGCTCCGGATTGTCGGCGAAGATCATCGCCAGCGCATAGGCACCTTCCAGCCGGCAGAGCGCCGCCCTCACCGCCTCGATCGGCGGCATGCCCCGCCGCAGGTTCAGATCGACGAGTTGCGCCACCGTCTCCGTATCGGTTTGCGTGGAGAATCGCTGACCTTCCGCCTCCAGCTCGGCGCGCAACTCGGCGTGGTTCTCGATGATGCCGTTGTGCACGACCGCCATCCGCGCGGTGCCGTGCGGATGCGCATTGTTCGCGGTCGGCGCGCCGTGCGTCGCCCAGCGGGTATGGCCGATCCCCGCCGTGCCGGTCATCGGCGACCCTGCCAGAGCGGCAGCCAGATTACCTAGCTTGCCTTCCACACGGCGGCGCTCGATCCGGCCGTCGATCAGCGTGGCAATCCCCGCACTGTCATAGCCCCGATACTCCAGACGGCGCAGCGAATCGAGAATGAGCGGCGCCACCTGCCGCGAGCTGACAACCCCTACGATACCGCACATATAAATCGTTCCTTTTGGCAATAGCTTGGTGAAATGGCATGCTGCGGGGCTGAGCCGGCGCAGCGCCCGGCTTGGCGAGATCGGCGAGCGTCAAACTCCCGGCGTGATCCAGAACCCCGATCGCCCGCCGACTGGCGATTCGGTCCCACGCACCGGTGCGGTGCAGTCCACCCTCATGGCCTGCCAGTCCGGTGGATCTGGGGGGCTAACGATCGGGTGCTTGCCAGGCGCGCAGCCGCAATGGCCCCCTGCTGGGCGCCACGCGAACCCGCCGGCCAGCTTGATTGCAGTTGCGCTATTTGAGTGCTGGCAAATCTTCCACGAGGAACGCACGAAATCAGGCCAATGTTGCCGGAGCATGGATGACCATTACGGGAATGGAGCGTTGCCCATCGGCTTACCCCCACGGAATGGTCTTTGCCCAGACCGACTTTTGGATGAGGCCGGGGTAACGCATCGCACCGATGGAGGGGGCGGCCGCAGAGCGGCATCCAATGCCGGAGAGTGTGCTGTCGTACTCGCCAAGCGCTGAACCGTCGGACGGAGTATAACAGCCTCTTTCTGCGCCGCAGGCTGGCGAAGCGGTCGAGGTCGCAGAATCCTGTGCGAAAAGATGCTTCAGCTTATGGCTTGCGCCTTAGGCGCAGGACGCTTCTGATTGGCCAAGTCAATCTGACCTCACCCTGCCTTAGGTTTAAGCCAGCGACGCACACTCCTTCGGATAGGGTCCGTTGGCTCGAAATGCCGCAGTGGTCACGGGCAGGGTCTGTATCTGCGACCGTCGAGGTTCAGATCATAGAACACCAATGAGAAGCCCAGTTGCTTCGCCCTGGCGCACTTGCTTGTCGAAAACGGCGCATACTCCGCGGCCAGAACGGCTTTGTTCTGTCTTACAAAGGGCGAATATGCCGAACACTCGTCGTGTTCGAAACATTCCTCGACGATGGCAAAGTCCATCAGGTCGACCGCATCGGACACCAACGCCGGGTCGTTCTTCAATGCCACCAGCAGACCGCGCTTATGCCCCTCATTGCCCAGGAACCGGATGTAGTCGATCTCGTCCCGGTCGGTGATGGGAAATCCTGAGTCATTGCTGAACGCATCCAGCACGTCGGGCTCGAATCCATTGCAGCCCTTGCTCGTGGCACGGTCAATGCGGGCCTGCATGATCCGACGCACACCCGGATCGCGGATGTCGACATAGTACTCCGGCCAGCCCGGCAGCTTCCTGCCGATTGCCGGGCCTGGGAACTGCGATGCGTCGCTGCGCCAAGGTTCGTAACTGCCGGCCGAGAAGTAGCAGATCACTGTGTGCCCGGCGTCCCGCAGCTTCGAGATCAGGGCAACCGAGCTGTCTTCCAGGTCGATATCGTAGATCCTGGCAGCTCCGTGACCGGCGAACACGCTGCCGGACAGCTGCCAGTACCATGTGGTGCCGGCAGGGATCGGGGTTGGCAGGCTGCGCGCCTGTACGGTGCCGAACAGCAAGGACAAGCCCAGAAAGACGCCGGCGAATTTCAACTGCCACTCCGACGAAGCGCAGGTGTTTGGCGGGTGAGCCATCAGTCGCATTGTGCCTGGCGCGTATGGCGTCAGGCCGAGACCTCTGATCCGCCCAGGCGAGGCGGATTGTCCAGGCCGCGCTGCGATCATAGCCAATTTTGGTTACAAATTTTCTTGGTGCTGATCCAAAGGCTGTCTCACTGCCAAGGGAATTTAGTGGATTTGTCGCTGAATCCCACCGATACATTGTCGAACCGTTAGTGGTGGCGCTCTGCCGCCGCACACCGAACCAGGCAGTTGCACAAGACCAACAGGCCCCGCGCCCCGCGCGGCGTCGAGCGAGGAATTCAAGCCGTGGCGATTAGCAAACCCACCATCACCATCGACGGCAATTTCTCCGACTGGATCTCCTCGGAGGAGATCGACTACGGCGATCAGGCCGGCTACAGCCTCTACTCGGAGGCGCAGAACGGTTCGCTTTATTTCGACCTGAACGCCCCGGCCGGGGTGCAGATCGGGGCCAACACGACGATCTGGCTCAACACCGACCTCAACGCCGCCACCGGTTATCAGATCTGGGGCTGGGCC
>DATBKQ010000309.1:0-2956 GCA_036555825.1 Acetobacteraceae bacterium
CGCGAGATCACCGACAACACGCACGACATCTTCCTGCGCGGCGCGGAATTCCCGGGGTTGGCGGTGCAGCGCACGGGATTTCCCCAGGCCGCCGAAGGCAAGACGCTGCAAAGCGAATGGGGCCTCGCGCTATACCTCGAATCGCACAAGGGGCAGGAGACGCGGCGCTGCCTGCTCGATTTTGGCTTCACCCCCGATGTCTATGCCAACAACCTCGACCTGCTGAACATCGACGTAGCGCAGGTGGACGCATTGATCATCAGCCACGGCCACTACGATCATGTCGGGGGGCTGATGGGATTCCTCGAACAGCAGCGTCCCCGCATGCGCAAGGACCTGCGCCTGTTCGCCGGCGGCGAGGACGACTTCTGCCACCGCTTCTCGCCCAATCGCGACGGCAGCTTCACCGAGTTTGGCAGGCCACTTGATCGCCGCCGTCTGCGCCAGTTGAACGTCGAGCCGGTCTTGTCCGAGGCGCCGATCGTGATCGAGAACCATGCGTTCACCACCGGCATCGTGCCGCGCACCAGCATCGAGCACGTACTGCCGAACACCTGGGTCGAGTTCGGGGTCCAGGATGGCATTGGCTGCGACACCGGTGCCTACGGCAACCACCATTTCACGCCGGACGAACTCGCCGGCAAGCCGGTGCCGGACCAGCACTGGCACGAGCATGCCACCTGCTTCCGCCTTGGCGACCGCGGCCTGGTCGTGATCAGCTCATGCGGCCATGCCGGCATCGTCAACACCCTGCGCCGCGCGCAGGAGGTATCCGGCGTCGAGAAGATTTATGCGTTGGTCGGCGGCTTCCATCTGGCACCGGCGCCCCCCGACTACCTGCGCCAGGTCATGACTGAACTGAACAGGTTCGACCTTGAGCACGTGCTGCCAATGCACTGCAGCGGGGCCAATTTCGTCGAGCTGGCAAAGCAGGAGATGCCGGAAAAACTGGTGATCTGCGCGACAGGCAGCAGCTTCACCTTCACCGCATAGGCTGCCGATATCACGATGGCGGCGCGGCGCGGTGGGGTGCTAGGGTTGTGCCATGACCTTCCCCTATGCCCTGCCGGATTGGCTTCCGTGGTGGGTGCCGATCGTGCTGCTGGTTCCCGCTCTGTTGTACGCGCTCGCCTTCCTGTTCATGCCGTTCAGCGTGATCGGCGTGAAGAGCCGGATGGAGGTGATCGAAGCGCGGCTGGACGAGATCCAGGGCGAGATCCGCCATCTCTCGCTGCGGCTGCCCGAGGTTTCGCGCGCCGCCGACTACGACGAAATCTATGCGCCGGATCCGCGGGCGGAGATGCGCCGCGCCCAGCCGGACATGACCCGCCCGCCGATACCCCCGGCCTCGCACGAGCTGGAGGACCGTGAACCCCGCGAACCGACGACCCGGGTGTCGCAACGCGAACCCGATCGCCGGCCGGCGGGAGGCCGCGCCGAGCCGAAACTCGACTGGCCGCGGTAGGACCATGAGCGCGCGCTATGAAACGGATGTCGTCGAGTGGGCGGAGCACCAGGCGACGCTGCTGCGCCGTCTCGCCGCTGGCGAGCGGGTCAACGACCAGATCGACTGGGTGAACGTCGTCGAGGAGATCGAGAGCGTGGGAAGCGAGCAGGTCCACGCGGTCAGCTCGCTTCTGATGCAGGCCATCGCGCACCGGCTGAAAGCAATGGGCTGGCCGGAGGCGCGCGACGTCCCGACCTGGCAGGCTGACGGGCGGCGCTTCGCGATCGACGCTGCGGATCGCTTCACGCCATCGATGCGACAACGCCTCGACGTCGCCCGCATCTACCGGCGCGCGCTGCGCACCCTGCCGGATAGCATGGACGGCAATGCGCCGTTGGCACTGCCGGCGGAGTGCCCCTGGTCGCTGGACGAATTGCTGGCGGAGGACCGCTAGCACGGGCTGAATCGCCAGGCCCCGTTGCCTTCACCGATCGCTTGCGGTCTTCTGGCCCGCAGCCAATTGCCGTTGGAGCATCCGATGCGTATCAGCGTCGTCCAGATGAACCCAGGCGCCGACAAGGCGGCGAACATCGCGCAGGCACGACATCTGATCGGCGAGGCGGTGGACGCCGACCGCCCGGACATCGTTTCCTTGCCGGAAGTGTGGGACAGCCTGGGTGGCGACCGCACGGTGCGCAATGCGAACGCCGAATTGCTGCCGCCGAAAGGGTCCAACGAACCGGGTGGGCCGGCCTACGAGTTCCTGCGCGACACCGCGCGCGCGGCGCGGGTGCACGTGCACGGCGGATCGATCATCGAGCAGGGCGAGGAAAAGCTGTTCAACACCACGGTGGTGTTCGACCCGGACGGGCAGGAGATCGCGCGGTACCGCAAGATGCACCTGTTCGACATCGTGGCCCCGGACGGCACCGGCTATCGCGAAAGCAACACCTACGGCGCCGGCGACGAGGTGGTGACGTACGCGGCGAACGGGACCAGGGTCGGCTGCGCGATCTGCTACGACCTGCGCTTTCCCGACCTGTTCTGGAAACTGCGCGAACAGGGCGCCGAGGTGATTTTCCTGCCCTCGGCGTTCACGCTCGCGACCGGGAAGGACCACTGGGAGGTGATGATCCGCTCGCGCGCGATCGAGACACAGTGCTGGTTCGCCGCCCCCGCGACCTGGGGCAAGCACCTGGAGGGCAAGGGCGAGCCTCGCTTCACCTACGGCCACTCGATGATCGTCGATCCCTGGGGCCATGTGACGGCGAAGGTGTCCGACGGCACCGGCTGGGCCACCGCGCGGATCGATCACAAGGTGACCGAGCGGGTGCGCCGCGACATGCCGGTGCTGCAACATCGGAAGCGCCTTTGATGGACGGGTCGGGCCCGTCCATGACCACCGGGACAAGCCCGGTGGCAGGCGTCGATGACCGGGCTGATGCCCGGGGCCATACATGAACGATATCGATCCCGCCGCGAAGACGTTCCGGCCGCGCGAGTTCGTTC
>DATBKQ010000310.1:0-20665 GCA_036555825.1 Acetobacteraceae bacterium
GCGATGGCTGTGCAGCACCAACCACAAGGACATCGGCACACTGTATCTGTGCTTCGCCGTGTGCGCCGGAACGGTGGGTGCCGCGCTGTCGATCCTGATGCGCGCGCAGTTGCAGCATCCCGGCGGCACCATCGTCAGCACCGGGCAGGAGTGGAACACGATCATCACGGCGCATGGCCTGACGATGATCTTCTTCACGCTGATGCCGGCACTGATCGGCGGCTTCGGCAACTGGTTCGTGCCGCTGATGATCGGTGCGCCGGACATGGCCTTCCCGCGCCTCAACAACATCAGCTTCTGGCTGCTGCCGCCCGCCTTCTGCCTGATACTGACCGGCCTCGCTCTGGGTGAATCCGGTACCGGATGGACGCTTTATCCGCCGCTGTCCAACGGCACGTACGAGCCCGGCATGGGCATGGATTGTACCTTGTTCGCCCTGCATCTGGCCGGCGTCAGTTCACTGCTCGGCGCGATCAATTTCATCACCACCATCTTCAACATGCGCGCCCCGGGCATGACGCTGCACAAACTGCCGCTGTTCGTATGGTCGCTGCTGGTGACGGCCTTTCTGCTGCTGCTGACCATTCCGGTCCTGGCCGGTGCGATCACCATGCTGATCTGCGATCGCGATTTCGGCACGGCGTTCTTCGATCCGGCGGGCGGCGGCGATCCGGTGCTGTTCCAGCACCTGTTCTGGTTCTTCGGCCACCCCGAAGTCTACATCATGATCCTGCCGGCGTTCGGCATCGTCAGCCACGTCGTCTCGACGTTCAGCAGGAAGCCGATCTTCGGTTACCTCGGCATGGCTTACGCAATGGTGGCGATCGGCTTCATCGGAGCCATCGTCTGGGCGCACCACATGTTCGTCTCGGGAATCGATGTCGATACCCGCGCCTATTTCATGACGGCGACGATGGTCATCGCCGTTCCTACCGGCGTCAAGATCTTCTCGTGGCTGGCCACGATGTGGGATGGCTCGATCGAGTTCAAGACGCCGATGCTATGGGCACTCGGCTTCATCTTCGTGTTCACCATCGGCGGCGTGACCGGGATCGTGGTCGCCAACGCCGGCATCGACGAGATCGTTCACAACACCTACTACGTCATCGCGCACTTCCATTATGTGCTGTCGCTCGGCTCGGTGTTCGGCATCTTCGCCGGCTTCTACTACTGGATCGGCAAGATGTCCGGCCGGCAGTACCCCGAGTTCTGGGGCAAGGTGCATTTCTGGATGACCTTCGTGGGCGTCAATTTGACCTTCTTCCCGCAGCATTTTCTCGGCCTCTCCGGCATGCCGCGGCGCTATCCGGACTATCCGGCGGCATTTGCCGGCTGGAACTTTGTCTCCTCGATCGGCGCCTATATCGGCGGGGCCGCCTTCATCGTCTTCCTGTACGTGGTCGTGCGCACGCTGTTCTGGGGCGAACGGGCGGCCAGCAATTACTGGGGCGAGGGCGCGACCACGCTGGAGTGGACCCTGCCCTCGCCCCCCGCGGTGCATTCGTTCATGGAGCTGCCGCGCATTCGCTGAGGCGGCGGTTCACCGTCACCAGCACTGCGATCAGGCGTCGGCGCAACGTCGCCCCGCGCCGGCGAGCGCGCGCCGCCCGGTTGCGCCGGCCAAGGCTTGCTTCCGCGGAGTTCCCGAACGCCGGATCGCGGCAGGCGAGAACAGCCTGACGCTTGGCCCGCCCGGACCAATCAGATCGGCCAGCGTCGTACGGCGCAGTTCGTCGAGGAACGCCTTGGAAGCCCGGCGCAGCGCCGCCTCCAGGAGGCAGCAACGGCCCAGAACGCAGACCCCGCGGTCGGCAAAACATGGCGCGAGATCCATGTCCGGCTCGGTGCGGCGCACGACCGCGGCCAGGTTGATCGCTTCGGGCGGCTTGGCGAGGCGGATACCGCCATTGCGGCCACGGGCCGTCTCGATTTCCCCGGCAAGCGCCGACTGCTGCACCACCTTGTTCAGGTGCGCGACGGAGATGCCATAGGCGCCGGCAATCTCCCCGACAGTCGCGCTCCGTTCGGGACGCAACGCCAGATACATCAGCATGCGCAGGGTGAAATCCGTGTACGCGGTCAGGCGCATGGCGCGGCCGCGTGCATCAGCCGGCGAACCGCGGGAAGAGCACGTTGTTCTCGATGTGGATATGCTCCATCAGATCGTCGGCCAGCTTCCTGGCTCCAACATACAACGCCCGCCAGGTCGGACAGGCATCGTCGGGGAGGGAATAATCATGTGTCACCTGCTCGAGCCTGCGCAGTTGCGCCCCGTGATCGTCATGTTCGGCCATCATCGCCTGTATCGGCTGACTGATCATGGGATGGCCGCCGCGGCGCATCAGCGGGAAAAGGATCAACTCTTCCTTCTTCATGTGCACCTCCAGTTCCCCGGCCATTTCCGCCAGCAGGTCACCGATACCGTGCGGCGCCGCGGGATGGGCCCTATGCACCGCCTCCACGCGGCGAGCGAGCTTGATCAGCTCCTGCAGTTCCCGGCGATGCACTGCATGATAACGCGTTTCGATCAGCGCGATCAGGTCTTCGACGCCGTCAGGGCGCGCGGAAGGTGTCGCCGATCGGGCGACATCTTGCAGCTCCCGTTCGACCTTGGGCAGTGCGACCCCTCGCGCGGCCGCGGCGTCGGCCAGCGACACCCGGCCGCCGCAGCAGAAGTCCAGTTTGTACTGCCGGAAAACCTTCGTGGCGCCAGGCAGCGTGGACGCGATGTCGGCGAGAGTGCGGCCGGCAAAGCCAGGCTCGGCAGTCGACAGGGAACTCATGATTGCAACCTCCTGACCCATCCGTGAGATGGGCCCCGATCGCCGGAGTGCGGCGAACACTGGAAAGTGATATTTGCGATACCAGTTATGTGGCCGTTTTGTGGTATTGTCAATACCAGTTTTCCGAACGCGCGGAACCTGATGATGACAAAGCGTGTTCCATCGCCCTGGCAAGCGAGAGCCGCCCGCCCCATCTCCAGGTGCGCTGGAATTCGTCAAGTGGGGTTCACCAATGCCACATGAATACGACGATCCTATCGACCCTGACGCGCTCGAAGCGGCGATAGCACGCACCGTCGAGCTGCGATCGCAGCGGCAATCCGCCGCGCTGAGTGAACTGGCGACCGAGGCGGTGAACGCCGTGTTCTGCACGTGCGTGACCACGGCCGCCGACGCGGCGATCAACCGCCGCGCACCGGTGCACGCGGCGCTGGTCGCCGAAGTCCTTCGGGCGGTGGCAGGTCGCCAAGAAACTGCCGACGTGGTCGAGCGTGCCTCCCAGGAGTCGTTCCCCGCGAGCGACGCGCCAGCCTGGATATGGAGATGATCGCCAGATGACCATCGGTGATGCGGACGCGCTCCCCGAAATGACCGTCGATGCGAACGTGGTCGCGCCCTTGCTGGACCTGGAGCCCTCCGCGTTCATCGCCGCCGTCCGGCGAGGCGCGGTTCTGCAACGAACGGAGCGCGGCATCGAACAGGATGCAGGGCTGTACCGCATCACGTTCCGCTACCGCAGGCGACGGTGCCGGATTGTCATGGACCCGGCAACCGGTAGAATTGCGCCAGCTTGATTGGCCGGGCAAGGCGCAACGCAAGGCAAGCCTGATGCGTACCGAGAAGGACAAGATGCTTGCCGGCGAGCTGTACGACGCCAGCGCACCTGACATCCAGACCGAGCTGACAGCGACGTATGAGTGGCTCGCGCGCTACAACGCGCCGCTTGCCATGGCCCCGTCGGCGCGTCGAAAACTACTGGAGGAACGCTTTGCCGCTGTCGGAGACGGTGCTGTTGTCCGCCCGCCGTTCCATTGCGACTACGGCTTCAATATTCGCCTCGGCGCCGGTGCCTTCCTGAATTTCAACTGTGTGATCCTCGATGTCGTGGAGGTCATCATCGGCGACCGCACACAGATCGGACCTGGGGTGCAGATCCTGGCAGCGGACCACCCGCGCGATGCCGCGGGGCGAGCCTCCGGCCTGGAGTTCGGCCGCCCGGTCCGCATCGGGCGCAATGTCTGGATCGGAGCGGGCGCGATCATCCTGCCTGGCGTCTCGATTGGCGACGATGCACTGATCGGCGCCGGCAGCGTGGTCACCCGCGACGTGCCTGCCGGGGCTACCGCGTTCGGCAACCCGGCGCGGGTGAGGGCCTCGACCGCCGGATAACCGTCGAATACGCCCCGTTCAGTAACTCGGCACCGTCGAATACGGCGTAAGCTGCAGCTCATGCGTCCAGCACGACCGGTCCTGCGTGTGCAGGTACCAGAACGCCTCGGCAATCTTCATGGGGTTTATCACCAGTTCCGGCCGGTTCTGCACCCTGGGCAACGCCCTGGTCCCGGGCGAATCGATGGTGCCGTCAATCACCACGTTGGCCACATGCACGCCGTGCTCCGAGTATTCCTCGGTCAGCACCTGCGCCAGCGCACGCATCATGACCCTGGGATAATACAGCGACTCCCCTGTCATGCGCTTCCTGCCACGCAGCGACTTGGAGTTGTTCGAGAAGAACAGCGAACCCGTCCCCCTCTGCCGCATCGCCGGCAACACTTCCTTGGCAACGAGAAACGGCCCGCGGCTGGCGATGTGATGCGCCGTGTCGAACATCTCCACCGGAATATACTCAAGCAGTTCCCTTGCCAGGTGGCAGATCGCGGCCCTCCAGATAGCCCGCGTTATAGATCACCGCCTCCGGCTCGCCGGCATCCTGCCGGATGCTGGCGAAAGCCGCCGCGATGGATTGCTGCGATGTCAGGTCCAGCTCGACGATCGTGCATTCGCCACGCTGTTCCCGGATGGCTGACGCCAGCGCCGCGGCATTCGCCTCGCTTCGCGTCGTCAGGACAACGAAGCAACCTTCCTGGGCGAATTTCTGCGCGATCGCGCCGCCCACGCCCCAGCGCGCGCCGACTGACAGGTGGCTGTCGTCCAGCGCCCTGCCGTGCGCCAGCCTGGTGTTGCGCCCGTCCGACTGCCACTTGGACGTGGCACCGATCACCACCACGACCTGCCTGCCGTGCGTGTTCCGCATCGAGGCCCCCCCTTCACGCTGTCCTGTTCCAGCCCCACCAGGCACACAGCGCGTCGCCCATCACGAGGCGCTTGTCCTGCTCGTTCAGCCAAGGCAGCTCCTCGGTGAACATGGTCACGCATTGCCGCCACGAACATGGCATCTTGGTGATATCCGTCCCCCAGAACATCCGCTCCGGCCCGAACGCATCGTAGATCTCCCGCAGGTATGTCTGCATCGTCGGGAATGGATACGGCTCGCCGGAATATCCCGGCGCGCCGGTCGCCTTGACGGCAACGTTGGGGTATTTCGCCAACGCCACGAGCTCTGGCATGTGCGCCATCGCCGCATGGTCCTTCAGCGTGGTCAGTCCGCCGCGGCCGCCCAGATGATCGATGGTCAGGCGAAGCCCCGGGTGACGCGCGGCAATGCGCCCAATTTCCGCGAGCGAATCCGTTGCCAGCATGGCAATGGGAACCTGCGCCTTCTCGGCCTCGATCCACAGCCAATCGATGGTCCCGTCGGCCAGCCATTGTCGCGCCGGATCGTGCAGAAATGTGTAGCGCAGTCCGAGCATACCCGGCTGTTGCCGCCATCCGGCGATACGTTCTCTTGAACCCGGCTGATCGAGTGGCAACGATCCCATGATGGCAGAGCGCCCCAGGTGGTCGCGAACCGCCTTGAACGCCATATCGGTGGAAGCCGGGTCCCAGCCTGGCGGATGGATCACCGCCGCATCGACGCCGCCTTCGTCCATCAGCGGAATGGCTTCCTCGGCCGTGAAGTGCGTCACCTGCCGGTGCGAGAGGTTGCTCGGCAACCCGGCCCCCCACAAGTGGATTTGCGCATCGACGATCTGCATGGCGGTCTTCCGGCACCGGTTCTTGCTGCTGGATTCCAGCAGAGCACGCCGTGCCGAAACTGGCGAGCGCGGGGTTGACCTCGACGCTGTCCGCTCCATGCTTCCGCCATGGCAGAACATCGCTTCCGCTCGCTCGACCGCCTGATCCGCCAGGCCAATCAGGCCTCGTCCCGTCAGCCGGGATCCGTCGAGATGCTGGCCAGGGTGATCCAATTGGTCACCGCTGACGGCGCCGACCCCTACCTGGTACTCGGCGTGCTTATCGAAGGCGCGGTGCATACCCTGGCCGAGTACATCCCGCCGGAGCGGCAGGCCGATGCGACCGAGGAGCTTGGCCGGCTGCTGGTGGAGCGGCTGAAGGCGCGCGGGCTGACCTGAGCCAGCCGCCTCCGGTCATCACGCGCTAGCTTGCCACCCGCAGCGTCGGCCGGGCGCGGGCGACCAAGCCCCGGTACACGGCCAGATAATCCTCGGCCATTCGCCGGGCAGTGAACCGGCGCTCGAAACTGCGGCGCACCGTCGCGCGCGACATTGCGGCGGCACGCGGCACCGCGGCGATCGCCTCGGCCATGTCATTCACGATCAGGCCATTGACACCGTGCTCGATGATCTCCGGCACCGAGCCGCGATTGAATGCGATCACCGGTGTGCCGCACGCCATCGCCTCGATCATGACCAGGCCGAATGGCTCCGGCCAATCGATCGGTACCAGCAGCGCGATCGCACCGCTGAGGAATTCCGGCTTGGCGGCGTCATTGATCTCGCCAATCAACTCGACGCCGGGGCCGTCCATCATCGGCTGGATCGCCGTCCGGAAGTAATCCTCGTCCACACGGTCCACTTTCGCGGCGATCTTCAGCTCGATGCCGACCTCGCGCGCGATGCGGATTGCGCGATCCGGCCGCTTCTCCGGGCAGATCCGCCCCAGGAAGGCCAGGTAGCGCGGCGTCACCGGCCACGGCGTCAGCAGGCCAGGCGGCAACCCGTGCTGGACAGTGGCCACGAAATTGGCGTCAGGTAGCGGGGCTCGTTGCGCATCGGAGATGGATACCAATGGTATCTCAGGAAAACAATCGTAGATCGGCCGCAATTCCGCCAAGTCCAGTCTTCCATGCAGCGTGGTCAGGAACGGCGTGGGTTGGCGTCCAAACAGTGAGAACGGCCAGTAATCCAGATGACAGTGGAGCACGTCGAACTCGTGGGCGCGGCGGCAGACCTGTTCCAGCATCAGTAAATGTGGCGCGATCATGTCGCGCAAATCCCGGTCGAAACGCAGCGCTCGGGGCCATATCGGGGCAAGTTCCGCGCTGGTCACCGAATCGCCACTTGCGAACAACGTGACATCGTGGCCCATGTCCACCAACTGTTCCGTCAGAAATGACACGACGCGTTCGGTGCCACCGTACAGCCGCGGCGGCACCGACTCAGTCAGCGGGGCAATCTGAGCTATGCGCATGATGAAGGGCCTCTCCCGATGCATGTTCTTCGAGCATTGCTGACTTGCCTGCCAGATCAGGCATTTGTGCGGCAGGAGTTGGCCGCGATCACGTCTCACGGCGAAGTGAAAGGGGAGCACGCAGCGTGACGGTATCGTTGCGCGTTCCGGTCACCGAAGTAGCACGCGTGTGCGGGGAGGTAACGTGGCGCGCCTCGTGATCGTGTCAAATCGTGTCCCGTTGCCATCGGAGCGAGGGCCCCGAGCGGGGGGCCTCGCGGTGGCGCTGGCCGACGCGCTCCGTCCTGGCACCCTTTGGTTCGGCTGGAGCGGCCGCCGTTCCTCGGCCTCGGCCGAAGTGCGGCTGCAACGCTCGGAGGGCACCACCTACGCAACGATCGACCTGACCGAAGCGGAATACCGTGGCTACTACGTCTCGTTCGCCAATGGGGTGCTCTGGCCGCTGCTGCACTTCCGGCTGGGGCTGGTGGAGTACCGGCGCGAGGACTACGAGGCCTATCGCGCGGTGAACCGCAAATTCGCCGACGCTCTCGTTGGCCTGCTGCGGCCGGACGATCTGGTATGGGTGCACGATTATCACCTGCTGCCGCTGGCCGAGGAACTGCGGCGGTTGGGTGTTCGCAACCGGATCGGGTTTTTTCTGCATACCCCGTTCGTGCCCTCGGCACTGCTGCACGCTTTGCCCCGGGCGGCAGAGATGTTGCATGGGATGTGCGCATATGACGTGGTAGGCTTCCATACACACGTGTATCAACGGGCATTCCTCGACTGTGTTCGCGAAATCCTGCCGGTCACCAGGATCCACGATGGCGGCTTCATGCATGGCGGCCGCCATGTGCGTGCCATCGTCGATCCGATCGGCATTGATGCCGACGCCTTCGCCGATACTGCGACGCGGGCGGAGCAAAGCGTGGAGACCCTGCGGCTGCGGGAAAGTCTGGGCGGCCGTGCGCTCGCATTCGGCGTCGATCGGCTCGACTATTCGAAGGGGCTGGTGAACAGGTTCGAGGCGTTCGGACGGCTGTTGGCCAAGCATCCCGAGCACCGGCGGCAGGTCAGCTTTCTGCAGATCGCCGCGCGCTCGCGCGAGGAGTCCGGCAGCTATCAGCGGCTGCGCCGTGAGCTCGACCGGGTCGCCGGCGATACCAATGGGCGTTACTCGGAGTTCGACTGGGTGCCCTTGCGCTATATGACGACCCCTGTGCGCCGGCAGGTGTTGGCAGGTTTTTTCCGCATTGCGCGTCTCGGCATCGTCACGCCGTTGCGCGATGGCATGAACCTCGTGGCAAAGGAATACGTCGCCGCACAGGACCCTGCCGACCCCGGCGTGCTCATACTCTCACGCTTTGCCGGAGCGGCCGAGGATTTGGCGGACGCGCTGATCGTCAATCCGTTCGATGCGGAGGAAATTGCCGACGCGATGCACCGCGGCCTTACGATGCCGCTGACCGAGCGGCTACATCGCTACGGCGCCCTGCGCGAGCGTGTCTGGGACACCACCGCCAGCAAATACTGCGCGACGTTCCTGGCGCATCTCGAGCACGACGAAGTGCCGGCGCCTCGGGTGCGGCTACAGGTGGCGTCCTGACGCATGATGAGGTCAAGTTGACCTTCTCATGCCTTAGCTTCTTTGTTTGAGCGCTTGATCCAGACCTCCGGGCGCGGCGCCATGTTCTCCGTCAATCATCGAAGCGCTTTACAGCGACGACCGCATTGGTCCCGCCGAATGCGAAGGCATTGCTGACCGCGGTCCGGATCGCCCGGGCCCGGGCGCAACCGGGTGTCACGTCGAGATCGCACTCGGGATCGAGTTCCTCGATATTGATCGTGGGTGGAACAATGCCATGACGAATCGCCTCGATGACGGCGATCAACTCCAGCGAACCGCTCGCGCCCAGCGCGTGGCCGTGCATTGATTTTGTCGATGAGATCGACAGTCGCTTGGCCTCGTCGCCGAATACCGTCTTGATGACCTCGATCTCCGTGATGTCGTTGGCGACCGTGCCGGTACCGTGGGCGTTGATATAGTCAATGGCATCGACGGAGAGGTTGGCGTCGGCGAGACACGCCCGGATCGCGCTGGCCGCGCCTTCGAGCGTGGGCGCCACCAGATCGGCGGCGTCTGCGCTCATCCCTACGCCGGCGATCTGCGCCAGGATCTCGGCCCCGCGCGACTTGGCGTGATCCGCCCGTTCGAGCACCACCATGCCCGCCCCTTCGGCGAGCACAAGGCCTTTGCGATGCCGATCGAACGGTCGGCATGTGTCTGGCGCCATGACGCGCAGCGCCTCCCATGCCTTCAGGCTTCCGTATGTCAGCGGCGCCTCGGTTCCGCCTACGATCGCTGCATCGATGACAGAGTTGCGCAGCAGCCACACAGCCATCGCGATCGCGTGGTTGGACGAGGCGCACGCCGAAGAGACGGTGAACACAGGGCCGCGGATGCCGTACGCCATACTGATCTGACTTGCCGGCGCACTGGGCATGACCCTCGGCACAGTAAACACGTTCCCCCGCTTCGCGCCTTCGAGGTAAATCTTGCGATACAGCTCCTCGATCGCCTCTCCCCCTGCCGTGCCGGCACCGACCACGCAGCCGGTTCTGTGTCCGCCGTCCTCCAATGACAGACCCGACTGGGTCAATGCCTGCTGGGCTGCAACAATCGCCAGTACGCTGAAACGGTCCAGCATCGATAACCGGCGGGCGTCGAGCATGTGGCGAGGATCAGGAGCCGGAATCGCACCAACGATCGCTGGTTTCAAATCGGAGGGTACTGATTCGTCGAGCTTGCCAAGACCGCAACGTCCATCTTGCAGAGCCGACCAGAATGCCGCCACCGAATGGCCAAGTGCGGACACACACCCGGAGCCGGTGACCACGATAGGCTCATGCTCCACTGCGGTGTCCTTCAAGACCGAGCGAGTGACCCAGCTCAATGAGATTCGCGACAGTTTTGTAACTGTTCCAGGCCTCGACCGCGTCCCCCGGTATGGTTACGTCGTACTTGTCTTCGATCGTCATAATGATCTCGACCAGGTCGAGTGACGTCACTCCCAGTTCCGACAAGACGGATTCCGGCGTGATCACCGACGGATCCAAGTGGGCCTGTTTGGCAATCATCCCCCTCAGCACGTCTTCTATCGTCTCTCTCATTGTCTCCTGCCGTTGTTTTCTCTGTTGGGCTGCAGGCCATCGATGCCTCCCGATCCGCTCTCGGCGAGCCGAGCCATGAGGCGCCGTACGCGCCGCATCAGCTTCAGATTCTCCATCGCCTCCGCTCGCGGCACTGCTGGATATCCGGCATACACGCCGCCAGCGGGGACGTTGGTTCCAACGCAGGCCGCGGCACCCACAACTGCCCAAGCCCCGATCTTCAGGTGGTCGGCGACCCCAACGCGTCCTCCGAGCACCACGCCGTCACCGACGATCACACCGCCGGCGAGACCCACCTGTCCGCAGAGCAGGCAGTCCATGCCGATCTCGACGTTATGACCGATCATTACAAGATCATCGATCTTGGTGCCCGAACCGATCCGTGTTGGCTTCAGCGTGCCCCGGTCGATGGCGGTCAGCGCACCGACCTCGACATCATCGCCGATCTCAACGATCGACAGGGTGTGGATCTTCTGCAGTTCATTGCGCCCAGAATTGGCCTGAACCGCGCCGCCCGCGCCTCGGGCGGCTTCGAGCGCACCTGGGCGCGTCGGCACAAAGCTGAACCCGTCCGCGCCGATCGACGCGTTGTGGTGAAGGACGGCGCGGTCTCCCACGCGGCATTCCCAGCCGATGCGAACGCCGGGATAGACGAGACAATCGGCGCCGAGTGTCGCACCGGCCGCGAGCGTCGCTTGCGACAGGATTATCGAGCGGGGCCCGACGGATGCGTCCTGGCCGATCACTACCAAAGGCCCAATCGTCGCGCCTTCTCCGATCACCGCGTCCGGCGCAACCACAGCGCTCGGATGCACGCCCGGGTGAACATCGGGACGATGCCGGAAGACACGCGTGATCTCCGGCAGACTGGAGCGAGACCCGCGCATCAGGATCACAGTCTGAAATCGCTGGTGTGGGACCCGCGTACCCTCTAGCACGAGTGCGATCTTCGCTCGGCTGTCGCCAAGGGTTCGGATTGTATCTGGTGCGATCGCGATCGCCACATCGCCGTCGCCTGAGGCTTCCGCCGGATGCACCGCACGGGAGATCTCGGCATCGGCATCGCCGATCACGCGCCCGTCCAGGGCCGCCGCCAGCACGCGCGCCTTCATCGTCGGCGTCCTGATCCGTGGCTCCAAGCAATCAGCGGGGAAAGCCGGCACTCGCGACACTCCACATCTCAGCGCCCTCCCTTCACGATTCGAGCGTCGCAACTCTGTGCGGACCACCGGCCGATATTGCAACGGCCAGCCGACTGGGCGCCACCAGTCTATCGGATACACCCGAGACCGACAACAAACCTGTACGTCTGCATCTATAGGTTGACGGCCATGTCGCCGCCGTGCGTGCGGTCGCTCGTCAGCCGATTGCGCAGCTTCACGTGCCTGGGCTGGAAGGAACGCAGCAGAGGGTCGGAATCCAAGGCCATGACCTCATGTAGCGCCGGAGCATGTGACGCCAACCGTGGCAACCCCCGCCAGTTGACAGGGCCGGCGGCTGGAGTGGGTCATTCGTACAGATCGGGTTTGGCCTGAAGGAGGAATCGTGTGACCCTGCCAAGACTCCACTTCAGCCGCGCGGAATATGACGGCCGCATTGCCATGACCCGCACGGCCATGGCACGCGCCGACATCGGGCTGCTGATGGTGAGCGATCCATCCAACATGCATTGGCTGACCGGCTATGACGGCTGGTCGTTCTATGTGCACCAATGCGTGCTGCTGCCAACCGAGGGCGAGCCCGTCTGGTTCGGCCGCGGGCAGGACGCGAACGGCGCCAAACACACTACCTGGCTACCACACGACTGCATCGTGGGTTATCCCGATCACTACGTGCAGTCGGCCGAGTACCATCCGATGGACTTTCTGTCGGGGCTTATCAAGGACCGCGGCTGGGAACGCGCGACCATCGGTGTGGAGATGGACAACTACTGGTTCACCGCCGCCGCATACGCATCGCTGGTGACGCACCTGCCGTCTGCGCGCTTTGTCGACTCGCACCTGCTGGTGAACTGGCAGCGTGCGGTAAAGAGCCCGGCGGAACTCGACTACATGCGCCGCGCCGGCCGCATCGTGACGGCAATGCATCAGCGCGTTGTCGAGAAGGTCGAGCCAGGGATGCGCAAATGCGATCTGGTGGCGGAAATCTACGATGCCGCTATCCGCGGGGTGGAGGGGTGTGGCGGCGACTATGCCGCAATCGTTCCTTTACTGGCCTCCGGCGCCGAAGCCTCGGCCCCGCATCTGACCTGGGACGACCGGCCCATGCGCGCGGGTGAGGGCACGTTCTTCGAGTTGGCCGGCTGCTACAGACGATACCACTGCCCGCTGTCACGCACCGTGTTTCTTGGCAAGCCCACGCAGCAGTTCATCGACGCAGAGCAGGCAACGCTGGAGGGCATGGAAGCAGGACTGGCGGCGGCGAAACCGGGCAATGTCTGTGAGGACATCGCCAATGCATTCTTCGCCGTGCTCAGCAGATACGGCATCTTAAAGGATAATCGCACGGGCTATTCGATCGGCCTCAGCTATCCGCCGGACTGGGGCGAGCGGACCATGAGCCTACGGCCCGGCGACAGGACCGAGTTGCGACCCGGCATGACGTTCCACTTCATGACCGGCCTGTGGCTTGAGACGATGGGGCTGGAGATCACCGAAAGCATCGCGATCACCGAGACCGGCATGGAATGCTTCGCGAACGTCCCACGCCGGCTGTTTGTGAAGCCGTGAAAACTACGGCCACACCTTTTTCGGGTTCTTGCCCATCGAGAATGTCTTCGGATCGTCGGAGATGAACTCGTACACGGCCGGCTTGAATCTGGCGCACTGGCCGTAAGCATCGCAGGCGATCGGCCCGCTCAGCCCATCGAACTTTTCGGCGAACACGGCATCCCGCAGCGCCTGCCTGCCGACATAAAGGTTGCCGTCCTTGTCGGGCTTCGCCACCTTGGTGATCGCCTTGATGGCCATCTCCGCCGCGTCATAGGCGTTGGCGTGATAGCCGGAGATCGGTGCCTCGCCATAGGCCTTCTTGTATTCCTCGACGAATGCCGGATAGGCCTTGCCCATCGTATCGACAGATACGTCCGGATAGCAGATGTGGAAGCCGACGACCGCGGGCCCGGACGCCTCGATGAACTCCGCAGCGGCGAGCGAGCCACCGCCGACAAGGGTGGTATGCTCCAGCCCCGGGATGGTCTTGGACTGCCGCAACATCTGCGCCGCGGCGGCCACGAAGATCGGCATGTAGATCACATCCGGCTTCTCCGCGGCGATCTTGGTGAGCACCGGATGCATGTCCACGTCGGTCGGTGCAATCGCCTCGGTTGACAGCACCTTGCCGCCCATCGCGTCGAAGCTCTTCGCCATCACCGCGGCAAGCTGCTGCGCATAGGGGCTGCCGTCGTGCACCGCGACGACCGTCTTCGCCTGCAGCACGGTGAAGACGTATTTCGCATCGGATGCGCCCTGATCGATATCGCTCGCGATCGTGCGTCCGAAGCCCGCATATTGCGGCCCGCGATCGGGCGCGGTCAGCGCCGGCGCCGAGCATGCGTTGCAGACATTGGTGATGCCCTGCTGCCACAGGATCGGCGCGGCTGGGGTCGCGGCCGACGAGCAGGCCCCGCCCAGCACGATCAGTATCTGCGGGTTGGCCGCCAGCTTGGTGGCCGCGGTCTGGCCACCCTCGGCGTTGCACTGATCGTCCTCCACCGTGAACTTGATCGGGTGATCAAGCAGCTTGCCGCCGATGTCCTTGAAAGCAAGTTCGGCGCCTCGCTTGGAATCGATCCCCATCGCGGTATCGGGACCGGACATTACCCAGTACGCCCCGATCTGGACCGGTGCGCCCTTGGGGATGCGTACTACGCCAATCGGGTCGGTCACCGGCCCAAGCGTTGCCGCATACAGTTGTTGTGCCGATAGCATCATGATCCCAACGAGGATGACCCTCGCAAGGCGCCAACGCTCTGCAATACCGGTCATGTGCGAGCCCCCATTCTGTTCGCGCTTTTCGAAAGACGGCGCGTTCTCGCGACGCCCCCGCGCCTCAGGACAGCGTTTGCGTGACCCTAGACCGGAGCCTTGTCCGCGATGGTAGGCGCGAGGCATGACTTTAGGAAGGACCCACGTTCTATCTGACTCCCGCTGGGTCACTCTCGCGAAGCGGGTTCGTGCTGCGGCGCAAAGCTGCCGTCAGCCCGTATCGAGCGGCTGCCTTCGGCGGGGACGTTTCCAGCCGAGTCAAGATGTGCATAGACCCTCGACACTGCAGAAATCTGGCAGTCACAGGCTCCAGGATGGGACCCGTTTCCACTCTCCTCGAATCCGCCTTAGCTTGTGACGCGGGGTGAGGAATTGCGATGAAATCACATGCACGCGTGGCGATCGTCGGCGGCGGCATCATGGGCGTCGGGCTGCTATATCATCTGGCGCTGGAGGGCTGGACGGAGCTTGTGCTGCTGGAGAAGGCCGAGCTCACCTCCGGCTCCACCTGGCACGCCGCTGGCCAGTGCCCGCATTTCATCAACTCCCTCAATGCTGCAAAGCTGCATGTGTATGGCACGCGGCTCTATGCCTCGCTCGAAGCGAAAACCGGCCAGGCTGTCAGTTGGCATACGACTGGCGGCCTGCGCCTGGCCTGCACCGATGAGGAGGTGAGCTGGTTCAAGCAGGTACTCGGGGTAGCGCAACTTGCCGGCTACGAAGCGCATGTCATCGGCCCGAACGAGATCCCCCGCCATCATCCGTTTCTCCACGCCAAACACGTAAAGGCCGCCTTCCTGACCGTGACCGACGGTCACGTTGCGCCCGCCGATGCCACGATGGCGATGGCCGCCGGTGCACGCGCGCTCGGTGCGGAGATTTACCGGCGCACGCGGGCGATAGACATCCGCCGCCTCGACACCGGTGAATGGCTGGTCACCACCGATCGGGGCGAGCTGCGCTGCGAGCATGTGGTGAACGCTGGCGGCTCCTATTGCAACGAGATTGCCTCCTGGACCGGCCACCATGCGCCGATCGCCAACATGCTGCATCATTACCTGATCACCGAACCAGTACCGCAACTGATCGCACATGAGCCGGAGCTACCGGTGGTGCGCGATCCCTGGGCGCATGCCTACTTCCGCGAGGAGCGCGACAGTATACTGCTCGGACCCTATGAGACCTCTGGTGCGCACGAATGCTGGGATGGTCCGCCTGCCTGGGACTTCGAAAGCGAGCTGGTCGCGCCGGAGCTGGACCGCATCATGCCACATCTGGAACGCGCGGCCGAGCGCTTCCCGTTGTTCGCGCAGACAGGGATCAAGCGTGTTATCTCAGGTGCGATCGCGCACACGCCCGATGGAGCACCGCTCTCGGGGCCCGCACCCGCAGTCCGCAACTACTGGATGCATTGCGGAGCGTCGCTGGGCATCTGCCAGGGCGCCGGGATCAGCCGTTTCCTGGCGCAATGGATAGTACATGGTCAGCCAGAGATCAGCGCGCGCGAGTTCGATCCGCGTCGTTTCGGCGAGTGGGTGACGCCAGAGTTCACTCGCGCTGTTGGCATCGCCGATTACCAGCATATGTATTATTGTTACAAGCCGGCCGAGCAGCACAAGGTGGGCCGCGACCTGCGTTGCTCCTCGTTGCATGACGCCCTGGGTGCCCGCGGTGCCCAGTTCAGCCAGGTGTTCGGTTGGGAGCGCGCCCGCTGGTACGATCCCACCGGGACAGGCGAGCAGTTCTCCTTTAAGCGCTCGAACTGGTGGAACCATGTGCGCAACGAGTGCCTGGCGGTGCGCGAGCGAGCCGGACTGATGGACCTCTCTTCGTTCGCCAAATTCGAGATTGTCGGGCCCGACGCCTTCAGGTTTCTTGAACGTGCCTGCCCCAACCGGATGCCGCGCAGAGATGGCAATATCGCTCTCAGCCATTTGCTTAACAACAATGGCTTCATCGATAGCGAGATCACTGTCACGAGGCTTGCCCCCGACCGTTTCTATATTGTGTCATCCGCCGCGGCACAGCTGCACGACCACGACCAGTTGTGCCGCCGCATCGCACCGGACGAACAGGTGACGGTGAGCGATGTCACCGATGCCAATGGCGTACTGATTCTCGCCGGCCCACGGGCTCGGGACGTGCTTACGCGCTGCACCGACGCCGATCTTTCCAACCCCATGTTTCGCTGGTTAACCGGAAAACAGATCACGCTGGCGGGGGTGAGGCTGCTCGCGTTGCGCATCAACTACGTCGGCGAGCTGGGATGGGAGCTGCACATGCCGATGGCCGAGATGCCGCAGGTATTCGCAGCACTGCTGCGCGCGGGCGAACCGCACGGTCTCATGCTGTTCGGCACATACGCCATGAACAGCCTGCGTATGGAGAAGGCCTACCATGCCTGGGGTACGGAATTGACCAACGAGGTGACGCTGATCGCTGCAAACATGGAGCGCTTCATCGATTTCAGCAAGGACTTCATCGGCAAGCCTGGGACGCTGCGCGAACAGCGGGATGGACCGCCGAGTAAGTTGGTCTATCTGTCAGTCGCGGCCATCGACTGCGACTGCCACGGCAGCGAACCAGTGTATCTCGGCGACCGAGTCGTCGGTCTGACCACCGGCGGCGCTTATGGTCATGCCGTGAACCAGTCGCTTGCCTTTGCCTATGTCGAGCCCGCGCTGGCCCAGCCGGGCACACAGTTTGAGATCCTGATGATGGACAGACGCTGCCCCGCCATTATCTTGTCGCGTGCAGCCTGGGACCCGGAGAACGCCAGTTTGAAGGCATGAGGTCTGCCACGCACGGGGTGCGCACGGTCACGTTCAGACGGCCCGCATTAGGCCGGAATGCTTTCGTCCGTCAGGCGGGCGCAGCCCCGGGTCGTCAGGGGGCAACCTTAGGCGTAGATCTTGAGCAGTTCTGAATTCGCCCACTTCACTGCTTCCTCCGGCACCATGCCTTGCACCGCCTTTGCGTACATATCGACGATGATGAATTTGCTGATTGCCTCGGCGGCCGCGCGGCCGGCTCGTCCGGCATAACCGGCGAAATGCCCGCTTTCCGCCGCGGCGCGGAACGGCGCCATGATCGGGTCCACCTTCCAGACCGGATCGTCTTCCCACATCCTGGTCGTGCCCGTCGAAAACCCCTGCTGCGATGCGAACCACGCGCCGTAAATGTCCTTGGTGTGGAACCAGCGGAGGAAATCCTTGGCGGCCTTTTGGTTCTTACCGTAGTTCGGCACCAGATTGGAGAACGGCACGTGATAGCTGAATTGGCCGGCCGGGCCTTTCGGCAGCGGCGCGTGGAACATGTCGTCCTTCAGCGGTTTGCCCGTTTCTGTTGCGTAGCTGTCCGCCTTGGCCTTGGCCAGCAGATAGATCGACGCACCATTGCTCGTGGAACTGATTGTGTTCGCCAGGAAGGCGCGATTGTTGCCGGCATCGTCCCACGACATGCCGCCCTCGTCGAAGCACTCCTTCCAGAAGGCGACCGCAAACTTGACCGACTCGACAGTTGCCTTGCTGCTCAGCGCGACGGTCTTGCCGTCGGCCTCCACCTCCTTGCCGCCCCAGGACCATAGATACGGATACCAGAACGCCGGCCCGTCCCCGAAGGCGTGCGCGAGCGTCTGACCATAGGGATGGTTCCTGGCCTTCATCTGCTTGCCCAGCGCCCGGTATTCGTCCCAGGTTGCCGGGAATTTTTCGGGACCGACGCCGAACTCGGCGAACCAGGACGTGCGGTTGGCGAACAGCACGCCCAGAATGGTGAACGGCACGGCGATCCACCGCTTGCCGTCGAAGGCAATGTCGCGCGAGGTCTGGAAGAACCCGCCCTGTGCCTTGCCCACTTCCTCGGCGATCTCGCTGACATCGACCACGCTGTCGGCGTAGAGCTGCGCCCAGTTGCTGGCCGCCATCATGATATCGGGACCGCTCCCGGACTGGATTGCCGACGTGATGCGCGCCTGGACGCCATCGCCGTTGATGGTCTCGATCGTGAGATCGATACCGAGCGCCTTCTTGCAGTCATCCCTGATCTTCCCCCTGAGGAGCTGATCCGAGACCGGCACGAAATCGACGAACTTCAGCCAATGCAGCGCAGTTCCCTGGGCAAAGGCGGGAGCCCGTCCGCTGGCGAGTATGCCCGCCATACCGCCGCCGGCAGTCAGCGTGCCGGCAGCGGATAGCTTCAATAACCCGCGTCGATGGATGCGCCGCATGGCCCGTCTCCCTCCTCAGGCGCCGTAGATCGACACCAGCTCGGCATGCGCCGCCTTCACCGATTCCGCCGCATCCATGCCCTGGATCGCCTTCGCGTACATGTCGACGATGATGTACTTGGTCTGCACCTCGGCCGCTTTCTGATTCGGTTTTCCCGCGTAGCCCAACAACCGTCCTGTTTCCGGGACCTTCTTGAACGGTGCGAGAACCGGGTCGACGTTCCACACGGGATCGTCCTCCCACACCTTGGTGGCGCCGCAGGTATAGCCCTGCTGCGAGGTGAACCACTTCCCGAAGATCTCCTTCGACGACGCCCAGCGGAGGAACTTCTTGGCCGCGTCCTGGTTCTTCGAGTACTTCATGATCAGATGGGTTTGCGGACCCGGCAGGTTGAACTGCCCACCGGCGCCGCCCGGGATGCCGGCATGAGAAATGTCGTCCTTCATCGGCGTGCCCTTCTCGGTCAGGTAGGAGTCGGGCTTCTTCTTCGCCTCCAGATAGATCGACGCACCATTATTCGTGGCGCTGATGCTGCCGGACAGGAACGCGCGGTTGTTGCTGCTATCGTCCCACGCAAGCCCGCCCTCGTCCATCGTCTCTTTCCATAGCGCGACAGCGAACTTCACCGACTCGACGGTCTCCTTGGTGTTGAGCACCACGGTCTTGCCATCGGCCTCCACCTCCTTGCCGCCCCACGACCACAGATACGGATACCACCAGAGGGGTGCGTCGCCGAACGTGTGACCGGCGGTCTGTCCATAAGGATGCCCGGCCGCCTTCAGCTTCCTGCCGACGGTGCGGAACTCATCCCAGTCCTTGGGAAAGCCGTTCGGCGAACCGGCTTCGGCGAGCCAGGACTTGCGGTAGGTGACCAGGCCGCCGCCGGTGCACCAGGGCACGCCGATCCACCTGTCGCCCACCGTGCAGATGACCTTGCAGATGTCGTAGTAGCCGCCCTGCCCCTTGCCCAGCTCATCGGTCACGTCGGTGACATCGACGCAACTGTTGGCATAAAGCTGCGGCCAGTTGTTGACCGTCATGAAGATATCGGGACCGGCACCCGACTGGATCGCCGCGGTGATGCGCGCCTGGATGTCGTTGGCGTTGATCGTTTCGACCGACAGCTTCATGCCCAGGTCTTTCTCACACAGCTTGACGATCTCTCCCTTGAGAAGCTGGTCTGACGCAGGCACGAAATCGGCCCAGCGAAGCCAATGCATCGTCTGCGTCTGCGCGTACGCCGGGGCACGTCCGCTCGCCAGGATGCCGGCCAGGCCGCCGGTGCCCGCGGCGAGCGCGCTGGCAGCGGAAAGCTGCAATGTCTTGCGTCGGCGGATTTTGCTCATGGTTTCCTCCCTTGTCCTGTTCGGCACTGCGTGCCTGGCGCGTTAGATCGCGACTTCGGTTTGGCTGTCGAAAAAGTGCATCCGGTCGGGGTTGATCGCGAGACGCACCCTTTCGTGCACCTTCGTAGTGACATTCGGTTCGACGGAAGCGACCATCATCGTCGACCCGGCGGCAACGTCGAGCAGGATCTCCGAGCCAAGCCGCTCCACCACCTCGACCGCGACGTCGAAGCTCAGATCCTTGGTATCGGCACCGTTGGCGATGCGCAGATCTTCGGGCCGCACTCCCAGTATCGCCTCCCTGCCGGCATACACACCCAGGCGAGTGGTAATCGGCGACGGCAGTCTGATGCGAAAGTCCTCGCTTTCGGCCCACAGCGAACCGTTCTCCGCCGCGATGCGGACCGGCGCGAAATTCATCGACGGCGAGCCGATGAAGCCGGCGACAAAGCGATTCGCCGGCTCGTTGTAGAGCTCCATCGGGTCGCCAACCTGCTGCACCATGCCGTCGCGCATGACGACCACCCGATCACCCAGCGTCATCGCCTCGACCTGGTCGTGCGTGACGTAGATTGCGGTGGTGCCCAATCGTTCGTGCAGCTTCTTCAGCTCGACCC
>DATBKQ010000311.1:0-3444 GCA_036555825.1 Acetobacteraceae bacterium
TCGTTCATCGCGTTGTGGCCGGCGAACTGGCCGAGCTTGATCGCATGCTGGCACGACATCAGCGCGGGATGCTCGTCATCCGCCATCGCGAACGCCACGTCGCCGGCCGCGTAGACGTCGCGCACTCCACGCACCGCGAGGCTCGGCTCGGTCAGCAGGCGACCCAGCACGTCGCGCTCCGCGTGCAGCGTGCGTGTCAGCGGATGCGCGACCATGCCGCCGCACCACACCGTGGTCTCTCCGTTGATGCGATCGAGCGTCGTGCCGAGTCGCACCTCGACGCCGAGAGCTTTCAGCGCGCGCGCGATGGTCTCGCGTGGTGCCTCGCCGAGGCCTGGCGCAATCACATCGGCGCGCTCGATCAGGATAACGCTGTATCGCGCGGCGAGCTCGGTCGCCAGCTCGAGCCCGGTGAAGCCGCTGCCGATCACCGTGATCGTCGCGCCGGCCGGTAGCGTCTTGAGGTGACGATTGAACGCCAGCGCACCATCGTAGCTGCCGACGTCGAACGCGCGCTCGATGCCCGGCATCGACGGACGCCTGGTCTGGCTCCCGAGCGCGATCACGAGGCGGTCCCATGGCAGCGTCGCACCGTCGGCCAGGGTCACCCGATGTGTGGCGACGTCGATGCGGGTCACGCGTCCCAAGCGAAATGATGCTCCGATCCGTTCGAGCATTGGCGCCAGCGGCTGGCGCAGGTGGGCGCCCGGGTTTGGCTCGTACAGGCGTGGCCGGTTCACGAAATCGGGATCCGCAGACACCAGTACGATCCCGACGCTCGCGTCCCCACGGGCGCGCGCGGCGCCCAGCGCAGCGTACGCGCCGGCGTAGCCGCCCCCCAGGATCAGGACCTCCTCCGTCATACTCGCCTCCTTCCAACCATCGTGGCGAAGAGACGATCCAGGGTCACGCCGTGTGACATGCTCACTACTCCAGGAGCACGCACGCTCCTCGAGCGAAGCGCGGCGCGAGGCGGTGCGGGCCGGTCGCAGGCCATCGCATGGGCGTGACCAGGCAACGCAGCGTGCTGTCCATCGTTGGGACATGATGACGCGACAGAAGCTGGCCCTGATTGGCGCGCTTGCGGCCATGGGATTGCCCGGCATCGCCAGCGCGCAGAACCCGCAACCGGCGCCGCCCGCCCAGCCGCATGCGCAGGTGGCACCCCCCAGTTCCCCGTCGCCGCCGCCGGAGCAGATCCGGCCTGCCGATCCGAAGGACGGAACTGCCGGCCAGACGCTCAGCGACAGGCTATCGCGGCAGCAGGGGACGCTGCAGCCGCCGGCGGTGGACCCGGGCATGCGCAAGCCGGTGCCACAGCGGGGCGAGGGGACGATGCCAGTAATCCCGCCGCCTGGCACACCAGGCGGGGATCAGAAAGTGGTGCCGAAGTAGCCGATAACGGCCAGGCTGTCGGCCGACGGGGGGTTGCCCCACTTCGTACTACTCGCGCCCTGTGGCATCGAGGAACCCGCTTATCGCCTCGATGAATCCGATGGTGTTCTGGCCGTGCACATTGTGGCCGCAGTTCGGCACGGTCACCAGGGTGCCCTGCGGCAGCGCGGCGCGAAACCTCTCGGCGGCCTCGGCGGTCAGGATGCGCGAGTCGGCGCCGCGCACCAGCAGCACCGGTAAATCGAAGGCGCGCGCCTCCTCGAGCGTGATGTTCTCCTGCGGGCCGGTGCCGCGTACCACGCCGAGCCGGCGCGGGTTCGCATCGCACTTGCTGGCGAACTTGCCGTCCGCGCGCTGCAGCATGTTGTACTTCACCGTCCGCTCGATGTGCGCGCGCGAGCGATAAGGATCGTAGCGCTGCACGTTGCGCACGAAGTGATCGAGGTCGTCGAACTCCTCGTTCTCGCGCACGAACCCGGCGATCACCGCGCGCCCGCGATCCGACACTTCGGGCCCGACATCGACGATCGCCAGCGCGCGCAGCAGCGACGGATTGCGCCGGGTCAGCAGCATCGCGTTGCGCCCGCCCATCGAGTGGCCGATCAGCGCCGGCCGACGCAGTGCCAGCGCGGCGATGAATGCCTCGGCATCCAGCGACATCTCGTGGTTGCCATAGGCGACGTCGCGCGCCCATTCGCTGTCGCCATGCCCCCGTTGGTCGAGCGCCAGCACGTGCCAGCGCCGCGCCAGGTGCAGGCTGACCAGGTCCCAGGAATGCGCCGACTGATGCCCGCCGTGCAGCAGGACGATCGGCGGTGCGCCCGGATCGCCCCACTCCAGGAAATGCAGGCGCAACTGCCGCAGCACGATGTTGCGCGACACGTAGCGCACGCCGGCCGCATGTTCGATGCCGAGGTCGGCGGCGCTGGCCAGGAGTGACTCGAACTCCTCGGTACGGGTCATGTCGAGCGGCTCGGTGGTGTCGGCGAAGTGGTTCAGATACATCCCGCCACGTTCGGGCATGCGGGCTCACGTGGCAACCGGCGCGGCCCCGAACAGCCAAGGGTGCAGATACAGCAGCACGGCCCAAGCGACCGCGCCGATCAGCGGCGTCAGCCAGCCGATCTCGCGCGCGACGAACCGGTTGCGACGCTGTGCGATGGCGGCAAACGGTACGATGGAGGTCGCTGCCGACAGTGCCTGCCAGACCGCCGGATCGCGTCGCGCCAGCTTCGCATCGATCGATGGCATGCCCGCGAGCGCGGTCACCAGGAAGGCACCGAAGAACACGATCGCCGCGGTATCGCCGTTACCGGCGACGTGCACCGCTGCCCAGAGCGCGAACGACCACAGCATCGGGTGCCGCGTGATGCGCTGGACGCCGCGTGGCGGCGGCGCCCCCTCGCCGCCGACCATGGTCGGATTGCGCCCGCTCACCGAGGCGACGAACAGCACGAACGCCGGCAGCATTACCACGACCAGGATCCAGCGGAGCCACTGCGGGGCATACCAAAGCGGGGTTGTCGCGCTGCGGCTCCAGGCCCAGACCAGAAAGCCAAGGGTCAGGATGGAGAGCAGCGAGAACAGGCCGCGGAATGGCCCTTCGCCGGTTCGGGCGACGACAGCATGGCGCACCCGGGAGCCCGAGACGCCGATATGCACGGCAATCCACAACAGTGCGGCGATGAGGAGGAGCGCCATCGGACACACTCCTATGCTGCTCGCGCGGTGTGTTCCCGGCCAATGAGCAGCACGGCAATTGCCGGCGGGTCAATCGTCCGCGACATCCTGTGGTCGTCCTGCGGCCAATTTGGCAGCTATGAGGTCGTTCGCTGATATGAAATCGGCCTTCAACCCGGTCGCCGGATCAACCAAATCCCAGACGCGGCGCTGCCATGCCGCGTCAAAATCGACGCCCGGAATTTCGGTCAGAATGTCAACGCTGACCGGCTCGCGTCCCATGCGAAAGAACGGGCCGCGTTCGGCGAAGTCTGAGGCGGTCATGCCCTCAAGGGGTGCGCCGAATTGCACCAATGCCGCAAATACCTT
>DATBKQ010000312.1:0-6193 GCA_036555825.1 Acetobacteraceae bacterium
TTACTTATCAGGAATGACAGTTTCCTATGCAAGGCATTCGCCAGTATCGCTCGAGGATTGTCGTTGTGTTGCAGCAACTGTGCTCAAACGTTATGGCGCCCAGGCACCCACGGCACATCGTCCGCGCCATTGCCGTTCAGCACGCGCGCCAGAACGAACAGATGATCGGAGAGGCGGTTGAGGTAGCGCAGCAGCGCCGGCGTCACTGCCTCGCCACCGGCCAGGCCCACGGCCTCGCGCTCGGCGCGCCGGACGATGGTGCGGGCGAGATGCGCCTGCGCGGCACCGGGGCTGCCGCCCGGCAGGATGAAGCTGGTCAGTTTTGGCAAGGCCGCATTCATGGTTGCCACCTCGGCCTCCAGTCGCCCGACAGGTCCGTCGGTCATGCGCAACCGGTCGCCCGCCTCGCCGGGCACCGAGAGGTCGGCGCCGACATCGAACAGGTCGTTCTGGATGCGCGCGAGCATGGCATCCATGTCCGGCATGTCGCGTGTCGCCAGCCGAAGCACGCCGATCGCGGCATTGGCTTCATCGACGGCGCCGATCGCGGCGATGCGCGGCGCGTCCTTGCGCTGTCGCGAACCGTCGCCAAGCGACGTCTCGCCGGCGTCGCCGCCGCGGGTCACCACCACGTCGATCCGTACCATACGGCGCGGCTTACTGGAGATGGAACACGACGCGCAATGCCATGTCGAACGCGATCGGGCTGCCGTCCCTGATCGCTGGCAGGAAATGCCAGGTCAATACTGCCTCGCGGGCCGCGCGATCGAGCGAGGTGAAGCCGGAGGTCTGCTCGACATCCACGCCGGCCGGCAGTCCATCGGGAGAGACATGGATCAGCAGGATGACCGCGCCCTGCTGTGAGCGTCGCGCCGCATCGGGCGGATAGATGGGTTCACGGTTGTGGTATTTCGCATCGATGCTCGCCGGAATGACATGGGGCCCGAGTGCGATCGCATCGGTCTCATCGTTCCCGCCGAGGCTGATCCGCGGCGCCTGCTGAGTTTGGGGACGGATTGGGGGACTCTGGAGGATCGGTGGCGGAGTTGGCGGGGCGGGTGTTGGCAACGCCTCCTTGGCGGCCTCCTGCGGCATCGGTGGCGAGCGGGGCACCGGCGGCAGCGGCGGCGCCTGGACAACGGCAGGGGGCGGAGGCACCGGCGGGACCGGAGCGGCCTCGACGGTATCGGGAGGTGTAGGTGCTGCCGGCGCAGCGGGAGGGCCAGACCCCCGGTGCTCCACCAGCAGCAGTTCCACCGCACCCTCGGTCTGCGGCCCGCTGGCGGGCGCCGGCGCGCGGTGGAACCAAAACAGCAGCGCGGCGAGAAGGCCGGCGTGCACGCCGAGTGACAAGAGAGTGGCGCGCCGGAACCGCCCCCCATTCGCATCGCGGCGCGGCGGTGGACGCAAGCCATGGTGGCGCGCCCACAGTGAGAGCAATTCAGATGGCGGGCTACGCATCAGCACGGCGGCAGCAACCTGGGCGAGGCATCGACGCCGAATGGCAGGCCGAAGGCGGCTGCCGCCACCGGCAGCGCCCGATCGGGAGGAAGGTCGGCGAGCACGCGCCCCTGGCAGAGCACGACGGCGCGATGCGCATAGCGCGAGGCCAGCTCGATCGCGTGCAGCACGACGATCACCGTGCGCCCGGCATCCGCAGTCGCACGCAACAGGCGCATGACGGCGTGCGATGCGGCGGGATCCAGATCGGCGGTCGGCTCGTCCAGCAGGAACACATCCGGCTCCGTGGCGAATGCGCGCGCCAGCATGGCACGTCTCGCTTCACCCCCCGAGATGCGATCCACCCTGGCGGCGCGCAACATATCGATACCGCAAACCTGCAAACCCCGGGTTACTGGTGCCGAGGCGCGGTCGCGATGCGGGATGCGGCCCAGCGCGGCGACCTGCTCGACCGTCAGCCCCCAGGCGCTGTGGGCGCCCTGCGGCAGCCAAGCGACCCGGCGAGGATCCCGGGGCGGTGTAGCCGGCAGCAGTCCGGCCAGCGCGCGCAGCAAGGTGGACTTGCCTGCGCCGTTCGGGCCGCACAGCGCGACCAGTTCGCCCGGGCCCGCGGTCAGGCTGACATCCGACAGCACCGTCCGGCCGCCCAGCTTCACAGTGAGGCGGGACACGCCGATCACGGCGCGGACCGCCTGGCGATCGCCACCAGGAACGGCGCGCCGAGCAGGGCAGTCAGAACGCCGACCGGCGGGTCGGCGGAGAGCGGCAGCACCAGGGGTGCCAGACGCACCAGCATGTCCGCTGCAAGCAGCAGGGCGGCGCCCGCCAGTGGCGCAGCGGGCAGCAAGGCGGCGGGCCGCTCGCCGAGCCACGGACGCAGCAGGTGGGGGACGACAAGACCGATGAAGCCGATGGAACCCGCCACCGCGGTGCCGGCTCCTGCCGCGCACGCCGTACCGATCGCCGCCATGCGCAACGTGGCGGCGACGGGCACACCCAGGCTGCGCGCCGTCTCCTCCCCCAGGCTGAGGGCATCGAGGCCGGGACCAAGCTTCAGCAGGATCGCGCCGCCCAACGCGATCACGGGGGCGGCCAGCTCGACCTGCCACATTGGCCGGTCGGCGAGGCCGCCCATCAGCCAGAAGGTGATCTCGGTCAGGGCGAACGGATTTGGCGCTAAGGCGAGCGCCAGGGCCAGCAGAGCCGACGCGATCGCCGACACCGCGACCCCCGCCAGAATCAGCGACGGACCGGAGGGCGCACGTCCGGCGAACGCCAGCAGGAACCCGGCCCCGATCCCGGCTCCCGCCAGCCCGCCCAGGAGCAGTGCCGGCGGAAATTCCATCGCCAATCCCCAGTAGAATGCGATCACCGCGCCCAGGCCGGCGGTACCGGTGATACCCAGAAGACCGGGATCGGCCAGCGGATTGCGCAATGCACCCTGAAGCACGGCACCGGACAGTCCCAACCCGCCGCCGACCAGCGCTCCGAGCAGCGTTCGCGGCAGCCGGAGTTGCCAGAAGATCCGACTGTCGGGGAGCGCGAGAGTGGCGTCGCCGATGAACAGGGAGAGCGCCGCCAGGACCAGGAGCAGCAGCGCCAGCGCGCGGATCATCGCGCGAGCAGCGCCGCGGCGTCCGCGCTGAAGGGCCCGGCGCAAATGGTCAGCGCCGGCGGGATCCTACGCTGCTCGATGCCGGCGAGCGCCGGGTGTTCGAGCAGCGTCGTGGCCAGCGACGGGTAGTCGGGCGCGGTCGGCACGACCAGCAGGTCGGGAGGATGGTGCAACAAGGCCTCCAGGCCGACACGATGGCCGTCGGCGGCGTTGGACAGACCGGCCACGCGCAGCACCTGATCCGTCAGTGTGCCGGGACCGGCGGTGAAGCCGCGTGGCTCCCAGACCAAAGCGCGTATGCGGCGACGCGGTGGCGGCAATGCCGCGAGTTCGGCGTCCATGCTCGCCAGCAGCGCCTTACCGCGTCCCGGAACGCCGAGTGCGTCGGCGATTTGGCGGGTCATCTGGCGAATGCCGTCGAAGTCCCGCGGGAGGAAGATGCGCAGGATGGGGATATGCTCCTCCTGCAGCACCGCGAGCGTGGTCTGTGCGCCGTAGGGCGCGGCCAGGATCAGATCGGGGTGCAGCCGCAGTACCGCCTCGGCCGAGGCACGGACGCTCGGAAACCGTTCCGCCTGTTGCGCAACGAACGACAGGGACGGGTCGCGGGCAAGCGGCGACAGGGCGGCGATTTTGTCCGGCGCCAGCAGCACCAGCATCTGATCGGTGCACAGATTGAGCGACACCACGCGGTCCGCGGCACGAGCCGGCAGCAACAGGAACCAAAGCAGCGGGGCACAGAGGAGCCATCGCCATCCCCCTCCCCCCATCCCCCTCCCGCGAGTGGTGGGGGGGAATTGTGGGCCGCTCAAAGCACCGGCACTCCGTGCTGCTTCGCCTTCTCCTCCGGCTCGACGTGGATGGTGATCATCAGATGCTGCATTTCGGCCCGCAGGGCCTCCTCGATGTGGTCACAGATCGCATGCGATTCCGCGACGGTCATCGAGCCGGGTACAACCAGATGGAAGTCGAGAAAGGTCAGCCTGCCGGCGTGGCGGATGCGCAGGTCGTGCGCCTCGATCGCGCCGGCGGCGCTCTCGCCCACCAGTTCGCGGATGCGCCTGACCACGCCCGCCTCGGGGGCGGCATCCATCAACCCGCCAACCGAAGAGGAAATCATCACCATGCCGGACCACAACACGTAGACG
Organism: Acetobacteraceae bacterium; assembly: GCA_036555825.1. Taxonomy (GTDB): domain Bacteria; phylum Pseudomonadota; class Alphaproteobacteria; order Acetobacterales; family Acetobacteraceae; genus JAMXLO01. The sequence continues at coordinate 4,225 of DATBKQ010000312.1, forward strand.
CCGGTGGCCGCGGCGATGATCGGGTCCAACGGCAGGTAGCCGGTCAACACCACGAGACCGAACCCGACGGCGACGCCGACCGAGGTCACGACGTCCGCCAGCAGGTGCCTGCCATCTGCCGCGAGGGCCGGCGAGCGCAGCCGCCTGCCGGCGCGGATCAGCAGCACCGACCACGCGGCGTTCAGCAATGTCGCCACGGCGTTCAGCGCAAGACCCTCGACAGGCTGCGACAGCGGGCGTGGGTCCCACCAGGTTTCCCAGGCATGGCGGAAGATCGACAGCGCCGCGATGACGATCAGCGCGCCCTCGATCACGGCCGCGAAGAATTCGACCTTGTCGTGTCCGTAGGGGTGATTGGCATCGGGCGGGATCGCGGCGAAGCGCAATGCGCCGAGGGCGATCACGCTCGCCGCGACGTTGACGATGGTCTCGAGCGCGTCGGAATAGAGCGCCGCGCTGCCGGTGATCCACCAGGCGGCGCCCTTCAATGCCAGCACAACGCAGCCGATCGCGATGCTGCCGGCGGCGATCCGTAGTCCACGGGCCAATGTCTGCCCCCTCCGCGATTGCGAGGTAGCAGACGCCGCCGATGGCGTCAGCCGGTGGCGGCGAGCAGGCGGTGGTGGCGATGGCGGATGGGCAGCAGCACGCCGAGAGCGAGTACGACAACCAGCATGTTCATGCCGGCGGCGACCAGGAACACCGCCTCCCACGAGCCGGTCGCCGTCTTCAGCACGTTGGCGAGCGGCACCAGGAAGGCCGACACACCCTTCGCCGTATAGAGCATCATGGCATTGGCGGTGGCGTACTTGGTGCCGAACAGATCAGTGCAGGTGGACGGAAACAGGCTGAAGATCTCCCCCCAGGTGAAGAAGACAAGCGCGGCGCAGAGCACGAAGGTCCACGCGTTGGTGCCGAACAGCGCCAGCAGCCAGTAGCTGACCGCACCCAGGGTGAAGGCCAGCGCCATGGTGTATTCTCGGCCTATGCGGTCGGACACCGCGCCGAAGAATGGCCGCGCCAGACCGTTCATCACGCTGTCCACGACCAGGGCCACGCTGAGCGCCGTGGCGCCGAACAGAATGGCGGTATTGGACAGGCCGAAATCCCTGGCGATTGGGGCGATCTGCGCGGTCGCCATCAGCCCGCTCGCGGATACCAGGATGAACATCAGATACAGCAGCCAGAACGCCGGCGAGCGCAGCACCTCCGCGCTGGTGTGGCTGCGCGTGGTCTGCGGTACCGCGGCGTGCCGGGCGGATGGCAGAACGGTGCCCGCCGCCGGCCCGCACAGAGTATGCGCGGCGATCAGCAGCACGATGCCCTGGAACAGGCCGAACCAGAAGAAAGCGGTGGCGTAGCCGTGCGTTTCGATCACCAGCCGGATCGGGATCACGGTCAGCGCCGCGCCGGCGCCGAAGCCGCCGGCGGTGAGGCCCACCGCGAGACCGCGCCGGTCGGGGAACCACTTCACCGCGTTGCCGACGCAGGTGGCGTAGATCGCGCCGGCGCCCGTGCCGGAGATCGCCGCGCCGAGATACAACAGGCCGAGCGAACTCGCGTAGGAATTGATGATCCACGCCGCGCCGACCAGCACGCCGCCGAACGTCACCATCAGCCGCGGACCGCTGTTCGGGCCCAGGCGATCGACGATGTAGCCTTCGATCGGCGTGAGCCAGGTCTCGGTGGCGATGAAGATGCTGAACGCGACCTGGATCTGCGCGATGCTCCAGTTATGCGCCTGATGGATCGGGCCGACGAACAGCGTCCAGCCATATTGGAGGTTGGCGATCAGCACCATGCACAGGACGCCCAGCCAAAGCTGGAGCCAGCGATTTGGACTGCGATGCGAGGCTGCGGACATGGTTGCCTCCCGGACGAACACCGAACTTCGCGATCCGCACTTCTGCGGCGGCGGTTCCGGCGATTCGCTTAAGGATCAGCTACAAAGGTCGCAAGACGGGGTCGC
>DATBKQ010000313.1:0-10834 GCA_036555825.1 Acetobacteraceae bacterium
CGCTGGCGATCGGATTGCGCTTCTGCGGCATGGTGGACGAGGATCCGCGTCCGGCGACATAGGGTTCCGCCAGTTCGCCGACCTCGGTCTGCGCCAGCAGGATCACGTCGGTCGCCAGCTTGGCCAGGCTGCCGCAGACCAGCCCGAGAAATCCCACCGTCTCCGCCAGACTGTCCCGGCTGACATGCCACGGCGCGGCGGGCGCGGCGAGCCCCAGTTCCGACGCAAGTCCCTCCATCACCGCAATTCCCTTAGTCCCGAGCGAGGCCAGCGTCCCGGCGGCACCCGCGAAGCTGACCGCCTCGACCCGAGGGCGCAGCTCGTCCAACCGCCGGACGTGCGTGATCAGCGGCTGCGCCCACACCGCGCACTTCAGGCCAAGCGTGGTCGGCAGCGCCTGCTGCAGGTGCGTCCGGCCGGCCATGACGGTGTGGCGATGCCGGTTCGCCTGCGCCGCCAGAGCCTGTACCATCTTGACGAGTCCGCGGCGGATCAGCGCCAGCCCCTCGCGCACCTGCAGCACCGTGGCGGTGTCCATGATGTCCTGCGTGGTGGCGCCCCAGTGCGTCCAGCGTCCCGCCTCGCCCGCCGCGCGCGACAGACCGGCCACCAGCCCCACCACCGGATAGCCCACATTGCGCGCGCTCTCCGCCAGTTCCTCGGTGCGAAGGTTCTCCACCCGGGCCGCGCGGCAGATCGCCTCCGCCGCGTCCGCCGGGATGATCCCGAGCCGCGCCTGCACGCGGGCCAGCGCCGCTTCCACATCGAGCATCCGCTGGAAATACGCCCGTTCATCGAACACCGCGCGCATCGCGTCGCTGCCATACAGCGTGCCAAGAATGGGACTGTCGGCGGGGTTGATGGGCATCGGGTCCGCTCGTCAGTTGTAATTGAAGTACCGGTCGCCGGACTGCGTAGGCCCGATATTGTATCGGTAGCTGCCGCCCGTGTTGGAAATGCCCGGCGGGACGATCGGACTCTCGTCGGCCGCAGGAGACTGGGCCGCCGGCGCACCCGGGCCGGTGATACCGAGCGACTGTGGCGAACTGTCGCATCCGGCCAGCCCGGCCGCCCCGAGCAGGGCCAGCAGGTACCTCATGGTTCGCCGGGCCGCCTGTGGGGTGCGTTCTGCACCTGAGGCGGCGCGCGCGGCGCGGCTGGCGGCGGAGGTGCATGGACCTGGGGCGGCGGCGATGGCGGCGGGGCAGCATGGACCATGGCCGGTGGGGTATGCACGACCGGTGGTGGCATGTGAAGCTCCGGCGGTGGGGCGTGCGCGACCACGGGTGGCGGCACGCGTGTCACCGGCGGCGGCGGCGCCACGACTGGCGGGACGACGCGGGTTATCCCCGCCGGCGTTCCGCCGCGGTACAGCTCCTGCGGCGGCGGGTGATTGACCAACGGCGGCGCATGGCTCACGGCCGGCGGCGGCGCGGTGGTCAGCGGCACGGTATGCGCAATGCCCCCTGGCGGTGTGCCGGGCTCACTGACCGGTGGCTGCGGCGCATGCGTAACGATCGCCGGTGTGCCGCCGGCGTTATGCTGGATGGCTGGCGGAGCGATCTGCCCTGGTGCCGGAGGTGTCCGCAGCGCGGGCGTCCCGGCGTAGGGATGCGCCATGGCTGCGGCGGGGACCCGCGTTTGGGCTGGACCATGCAAGGCCGGCAGCGCCTGACGCCCCGGCACGGCGCCTGCGACCGGGCCGGTCGCCATGAAAGGCGAGCCATGGATCGCCGGCCCCGGCGCGACGCGCTGCGCGAAAGGCGCCGGATACGGCAAATTGAGCTGCCGCGCCACGGCCGGGGTGACGCCGAGGGTGCCGGCCGCCGGGCGGAGCGGCTGCTGGCCGACAACCGGCCTCGCCTGCGCAAGCTGAGCCGGATCAACCCGCTGCACCGACGCCGACACGGGGCGCGAAGCGGTCATCACCGCCGCCGGCACCACGGTTGTCGCCTGTCGGTTGACGAAGTTGTTGATCGTCACGTTGCGGTTGATGGTGGCGATGTTGGTCACGTGCGTGACGTTGAGCCGCCGGAAGTAGCGGTCGCTCGCGCGATACCATGGATGATACGGCTCATGCGGCCCCAGCGGGCACCAGCCGACGCGGCCCTCGGCCAGCACCGCGCCAATGCCGACACCCAGACCCACCGCCGCGCCGGCCCCCAGGAACGTCACCAGCGCCGGGGCATAGACCGGCACCGGAGTGACGGCCGCCGCGCCGGGAACCCAACCCCAGCGCGCGCCGGTCTCGACCCAGCGACCGTAATGGAAGGGCGCAAAGCCCCAAGGCTCGGCGTCCACCCAGGTCCAGCCCCAGGGCTCGACATAGGCCCAACTGCCCTCGCGGTACGGCACCCAGCCGGGCGCCACCTGCGGATACCAGACCTGGCCGTATTCCGGGTTCGGCGCCCAGGAGCCGTGTTGCGCCAGGTCGTTCCCGCCCGGCATCGCGGCGACCCACGGCGGCGCGGCCACCCCCGGGGACCGATCGCCGGCGAGCGCCGTGGTCAGGAATGGATCGCGCTGTGCCTGGCCGACCATCGCCTGGAACGCATCGTTGCCGGTGATGCTCGCCGTCTGCTGCGGGCCGACATCGACGCCGACGCCCGGTCCTTCGACGTGTGCCGACCCCTCGATCGCTGTGACCAAGGTCGGGCTTTCGGTATCGCCGGCAACAATGCCGTAGCGTCCAGGTTCCGCGAGGGTCACCAAACCCCGCGGCGTCTGCACCGCATAGCTCTCGCCCTGCGCGACGGGCACCAGGTGCAGGTACAGCTCGCCTTGCGGCGTTGTCCCCTGAAAGGCGGTGTCGGTAAGCCCGGCAATGTCCAGCTCGGTCGATGGCGCCATCACGATCCGGCTCGCCGACACCTCGATGACCGCCTGCGCGTCCGGTTGGGTCCAGAACGCATTGCCGGCGGTAACCGGGTAATTCGCGACCGCCGGGCTCCACCGGTCCTGGTCCTGCGCATGGAACGAGACCGTGCCGCTTACTCTTGCCAACCGCCCCACCCGGGCCGGCGGATCGCCACTCGGCTGGTCGGGCAGGCCCGCCTGCGGCGGCGGTGCGCCTTGTGCCAGCGCCGGTGATGGCGGCGATTGCGCCAGCACCAGGCCCGGAACGGCCAGCGCGGCCGCCAGGCGGAACGAGCGTGTCTGCGTCTGCATCCGGGAGGCGTCCTGCAGCCGGGGCCGAGTTCGACCGTCCTCAAAGTCGCCGGCCAACATGGCGAAATCGCGACGTTGCCTACATACGGCGGGACATCGCTTTGCCTTGCCTGGGCCACCAAAACGCCCCGAACGTCAACCATACCCGGCGCCACGGCTATCGGAGTGACCATCGATGTTCCGACTGCGCACCTTGCTGGTCGCCGGCACACTGGCGCTCGCCGGATTGCTTGGCGGCTGCGTCTACTATCCGGGCTACGGCTATTACGGCGGCGGCTACTCCACGGGCGGCTACTATGGCGGACCCTATTACAGCGGCGCGGTTGTCGCCTATGGCGATGGCTGGCACCGCGGCTGGTGGCATCGCGATCGCGGCTGGTACCGCTGACTAGAGCCCCGTCTGCTCCAGCCGCAGGATGGCGCGTGCGCAGGCCTGCGCGCGCGTCACCAGGCTGTCCAGCCGCAGGAACTCCTCCGGACTGTGAGCCTTGCCGCCGACCGGACCGACCGCGCAGATCGTCGGCGTGCCGACGCCCGCGGTGAAACCCGAGTCGGCGCAGCCGCCGGTGAACTCGCCGTCGGCCGCGAAGCCGGTGTCCGCCGCTGACTGGACATAGAGTTCGAACAGCCGTTTCGCCGCCGGCGTCTGCACCAGCGGCAGAAATTCGCCCCGCACCGTCAGCTCTGCCCTGGTACCCGGCACATGACTGCGCTCGATGACGGCACCGATGCGCGCCATCGCGTCCTCGCGATCCGGCGGGCTGACATAGCGCAGATCGATCTGGCCCTCGGCCCATGGCGCCACCGTATTGACGCTCTGCCCGCCGCTCACCAGCCCGACATTCACCGTGGTTCCGCGCTCGAGGTCGGTAATCGCGTGCAGCGCCTGCACCTTGCGCGCCAGTTCCTCGATCGCGCTGATGCCCTCGGTGAAGTTGCCGCCGGAGTGCGCCGCCTTGCCGGTGATGCGGAAGCCCATGAACACGCCGCCCTTGCGCCCCGTGACCACGTTGCCCGACACACGCCCCGGTTCGGAGTTGAACACCACGCGGGCGCGGCGCGCCTCCGCCTCGATCACCGCGCGGCCTTCCGGGCTGCCGATCTCTTCGTCGCCGGTGAACAGACCGAGCAGCGGCGCAGGTGACCCGCCGAATTTGGCGAAGGCGGCCAGCACGAAGCAGTTCATCACCAGCCCCGCCTTCATGTCGGCCACACCCGGGCCGTAGGCGATGCCGTCGCGGATCGTGAACGGCCGGCGCCCGGCCTCGCCATCGGGAAACACCGTGTCGCGATGCCCCATCAGCACGATGTTGCCGCCGGCATTGCCCAGCGAACCGTGCCACGGCACCGCGGCGCGCAGGCAGTCGCCATGCTTCTGCTGGCGCACCACGTCCACCGGGATATCGTGCGCCGCCATGAACCGCTGCACCACCGCGCCGACCGCGTCGATCCCTTGCTTGTTGTAGCTGCCGCTGTCGATGTCCACCATCTCGCGCAGCAGCGCCACCATGGCGTCCTGCTGGGTGGCGAGCCAGGCGGCGATCTGCAATTCGGTGGTCATACGTCGGGTTCCCTTCAGGTTCAAAGATCGAGCATGGTGGCGATCCGCGATTTCACGTCGTCAAGCAGCGCCTGTGGCACGCGTCCACGGACCGCCCGACCGATACTCTTTACCTGTTCGATCATGATCGCGCCCGTTGTCGTGGTGCCGACAAGCGGTACGCGGGTGCGCCAAGCGCGCTCGGTGCGGGTGACAGGGCAGGTGACGAGTAAGCCGGTGATGGCATTGCAATCTGCGCCGGTGATGACAAGCGCCGGCCGGTTCCTGGCCTGCTCACGTCCTGCCTGCGGATCGAAATTGATCCAGGCCAGATCGCCGCGTTCCGGCAGGTAGGCCACTACCAGACTTCACGACCAACCGGAGGACCCCAGTCGATTTCTCCCGGCTGGGTCGTCGGGACTGCAACCTTCAAGCAGCTCGGCCATTGTGAGGCGCCGCTTGCGTTCCGGCCCGATGATCAGGCAGCCGTTTTCGACCTTCACATCGACTTTCGACCCTTTGCCGAGGCCAAGCTGTTCGAGCCGCGGCTTGGGGACGCGCAGACCCACGCTATTGCCCCAGCGGTGCAGCGTCACTGGCACCAAGGTTCTCCGAAATTCGGCTATACAATAGGTAGCCGAGAGATGCCCGGCAACGGCCTGGGCAGCTTACCGCACTGTTACACAATCCAAATCCGGCTGTTGCATCGTCGGGCTATGCTCGGTTCCCACAGAAGAAGAGAGAGAGAGACGGGGTTTCTGCAATTCAATGACGTGAAGCGCCTCGGCGGCCCGGCGGACCACGCGCGGCTGGAGAAACTCACAACGACCTTGCAGCCGGACGATCCGATCAACATCCAGTTCACCTCGGGCACCACCGGATCGCCCAAGGCGGCAACGCTGACGCACCACAACATCCTTAACAACGCGTTCTTCCAAGGCCAGCGCTTGGGCGTCGTCGAAGGTGATCGGTATTGCATGCCGCTGCCCCTGTACCATTGCGGCGGTATGGTATGCGGCAGCCTGTTAGGCATTGACCGTAATCTATCCGGGCGAAGGATTTGACACATTGGCGATACTGCACGCACAGCAGGACGAACGCTGCAACGTGCTTACCGCTGTGCCAACCGTGTTCATCGCCATGCTGAACCATCCGGAATTCGCCCGATTCGAAGTCTCTCGGCTTCGCAAGGGAATGATCGGCGGCGCGCCGTGTAGCGGGGTTTTGCGCGAGCAGTTGGCCGACAACCACTTGGGCCTCCTCGCGTCGGCCGAGCATGGCCAGGGCTCCTGCAAGCGGGATGGATGCAAATGCCCAGTGCGGTGCGCTGGCGAGAGATTTCCGCGCCCAGCCCGCAGCCTCGTCATATCGAGCCAGCATCATGCAGGCATAGGCGAGGCCGGAATCCAGAATGAAGCGCTTGGTATCGATGGGGTTCAGCCGGGTGCCTCGGCCAAAGTGAACCATCGCCCTCTCGGGGTGGCCAGCGTAAAGCCGCGCCCAACTGCCCAACTGCAAGGCAGTTGCGCTGGTTCGGATTGAGCGCCAGCGCCTGCTGGGTCAAGGACAGTGAAAGATCATATTCATCGGTCAGGTAGCCGAGTGAATGGCCCCCAATCGAGAGCACGGTCGGATCACTTGGCCCCAATCGCACCGCGATTCTTGCCATTTCTACGCCGAGCTGGCGATCGGCCGAGGAGCCGCGCGCTCCAGCCCTGTGCCACGCGATGCACACAGCATGCTGCCATCTATCGCGCCATGCCACGCAGGAAGCGGTCGTACGCGGTGGGATTGGTCGGCCGCTGCCGATGCGCCCGGCTGAGCTCCGCGTCGCGAAGCTGCGGCTCGATCGCGCCGACCACGCTGGCGGTTATCTCGTCCTGCAGGTCGAAGATGTTCTCGACCACGCCGTCGAACCGGTCGGCCCAGATATGCGCGCCGGTTTCCGTCTCGGCGAGCTGTGCGGTGATGCGCAGGCGGTCGCCCGCCTTGCGCACGCTGCCCTCCAGCAGCCCGCGCCGGCAGCGCGCCCGGCGGCGCGCAGGAAAGTCGCCAGCAGCGTGAACTCCGACGGCGTCAGCGGCACGTCGGCGCCCGACGCATCGGTCAGGCTGCGCGCATCCGGGTCGAGCACCATCCCGGCGAAGGACAGCCGGGTTGGTGCCCCGTCCATTACCCGCGCAGCAGCGCGCGGTCCTGCACCGTGGTGTCCTGCCCCATCACCGGATCGGCGATCGCGGCCTCCAGGCTGGGGGCGCCCTTCCACTCCTCGGGCGGGCGCACGCGGCCGTCGGTGCCGACCTGGTCGATGTTCCAGTAGATTTCCAGGTTATGCCCGTCCGGATCGGTGAACTCGATCGCGAGTTGACAACCGGCGCGGCGGCGGCCCTCGAAATGGATCGGCACGTCATGCAGGCGCAGATGCTCGCGCGCCCGCAGCACCTCGTCCAACGTGGAAACCTCGAAGGCCATGTGATGGAACGCGCCATGCGCCGGCTGACCCTCGGGCAGCTTGAACAGCGCCACGCCATGGTGGTCGGCGGAGCAGCGCAGGAACACCGCCCCGCCCGGCATCATGTTGCTCTCGTATACATCGGAAACCGAGAACCCCATCACCTCGGTGTAGAACTTCGCCGAGCGCTCGGGGTCCTGCACATAGAGCGCGACGTGGCCGATCTTGTTGCACCGGAACGGCATGCCCCGTGGGCGACCCATCCCGCTGACTGCCTGGACGTCCATGCTTGCACCTGTCCGCTAAGAGCTGCTTACGCCGGCACGCTACCCCTTCCGCTATTGCCGCGGAAGCCGCGCGGTTCCGTCACGGAAACGTGGTTATCTCGAGAGCGGCTCCCCTCCGTAGGCTCTTTCCAGACACTGGGAGAAGTCCAATGCGCCTCGGGCTGCTTGCCCTCGCTGCCTGCCTGACAGGCTGCACCATTCACACCTACGAGCCGGCGCCGCCGCCTCAGCCGACGACGATCGTCGTGCCCTCGACCCCCGGCTCGGTCGGCACCGTCGTGACCACACCGCCGGCACCGGGAACGCCTGGCTCCAGCACGTACATCCGTTCGCCGTAAGGCAAGTCGCAGCGCACGTCCTCACCCGGCGCCGACGGCTTCCCGCATCCCCTGCGCCGCCACGCGCGACAGCCCCAGGTGGTCGCGCAATGTCGTGCCTTCATAGTCGCGGCGGAACAGTTCACGCCGCTGCAGCTCCGGCACCACCCGATCGACAAACTCGTCGAACGCACCAGGGAACCAGGCAGGCAGGATGTTGTAGCCGTCCGCCGCGCCCTGGGTGAACCATTCCTCCAGCGTGTCGGCGATCCGCGCCGGCGTGCCGCACACCACCCAGTGCCCGCGCGCCGCCGCGGTCAGGTTGTACAGGTCGCGCAGCGTCATCTTCTCGCGCTTCGCCATTTCGTACAGCACGCTGGGAAATGTCTGGCTGTTCAGCGCGGTCGGCGGCGACGGCACCGGTCCGTCCAGCGGATGACCGGATACGTCGTAGCCGATACGGCTGGCCACCAAGGTCGCGGCGTTGGTCGGCGTGATCCAGCTTTGCAGCTTCGCCAGCGTCTCGCGCGCCTCTCCGTCGCTCTCGCCGATCACCGGCATGACGCCGGGCAGCACTGCGAGCGTATCCGGATCGCGCCCGTACTTCGCCATGCGTCCCTTTAGCCCGGCATACGCCGCCCGCGCCGGCGCCAGCTCCTGCACCACCGAGAACACCACGTCCGCCGTCCGCGCGGCGAGTTCCAGCCCCGACGGCGAACCGCCGGCCTGGATGATCACCGGGTGGCCTTGCGGACACCGCGCCATGTTGAGCGGCCCGCGCACCTTGAAGAACCGTCCCTGGTGGTTGAGCGCCCGCACCTTCGCGGCATCGATGAACCGGCCGCTGATCTTGTCGGCGACGATCGCGCCATCGTCCCAGCAATCCCACAGCCCGCGCACCACATCGACGAACTCGTTGGCGCGCTCGTAGCGCAGCTCGTGCTCGATGTGTTCCTCCAGATTGAAGTTGAGCGCAGCCTTCGGGTTCGAGCTGGTGACCACGTTCCACGCCGCCCGGCCGCCGCTGATGTGGTCGATCGAGCCGAAGATGCGCGCGACATTGTACGGCTCGGAGAAGCTGGTCGAAACCGTGGCGCCCAGGCCGACATGCGTGGTGCAGGCGGCGAGCGCGGTGATCAGCGTCGTCGGCTCGAAGCGGCACATGAACGATGGATGGTCGGTCGGGTCCATCGCCATCGAATCGGAGATGAACACCAGGTCGAATTTCCCCCGCTCGGCGATACGGGCGATCGCCTGCATCGCCGGCAGTTCCATGTGCGTGACGAAGGCGCCCGGCATGCGCCACCCCGCCATGTGGTTGCCGGTGCCGAGTACGAACACGCCGAGATGCATCTGACGGCCACCGATGGGCATCGGGCTCGGGCCTCCCGCTGTTGGCAGGGGGAGTATGCACCCGGCGGAGGCGATGCCGCCAATCGACACGCAACTAGTTAGCATACCAAACGAACGACGGCGGCCGGGAAGCGGAACGGCTGGTGCCAAACACTCCGCCGTCCGTGCAGCATGTTCTGCCTTGTTTCACACGGAGGGCGCCGAGGGCCACAGAGCGCCACGGAGACATGTCGAGCGCGCGTATGCGCAACGCGGCACGGCAACGGGCGCGCAGCGCCTATCAATTCTGCTCAGTGGCCCTCCGCGTGCTCCGTGTGAAACAGAACCGGGCGAACGGCACAGGCGGCGCCAGGAGGGCACAGCCGTCGTGCATCGGTCGCCGCCACCGAGACCTGGTATAAGGTCATCGGCATATACTCGACGGAAGCGAATGCTGAAATGGCAATCGAGCGCCTCAAGTCCCAACCTGGTTTCCGGGACTGGCCGGGGGGATTCAGAATCTTCGAGTACGTCCTGGATCAGGACAGTCGGACGGAAGGCGAGGCGCAACAGCACCGTAACCGCCGATTGATCCAGATCAATGACAACGCCCAGGTCCCCGCCAATACGTGCCCTGCAGAACGATCGGGAGGTAACGATGCACGCAGCAGACGTGATGACGCCGACCGTGGTCTCGGTCGACCCCGACATGACCGTGCAGGACCTGGCGAAGCTGCTGTCCGAGCGCGGCATCAGCGGGGCGCCGGTGGTCGATGCCGGCGGCCGCATGGTCGGCATCGTCAGCGAGGGCGACCTGCTGCACCGCGCCGAACTCGGCACCGAACGGCGCGGTGAGCGCCGGACCTCGTGGTGGCTGGAACAGTTCGCCGCGGGTCTCGCGCGCGACTATGTCAAGTCGCATGGCCGGACGGTGAAGGACATCATGACGCGCGATGTCGTCGCCGTCGCCGAGGATGCCGATCTGGCCGATGTCGCGAGGCTGCTGGAGACGAAACGCATCAAGCGCGTGCCGGTGCTGCGCGACGGCAAGATCGTCGGCATCGTGAGCCGGGCCAACCTGGTGCGGGCGCTGGGTGCCATCCCGGCCGCCACGGCGTCTAGCACGCTCGAGGACGATCGGGCCATCCGTCAGCGGCTGATCGCCGAACTCGGCCGGCAACGCTGGGCAGGCAGGGTGTGGGCACAGGACATCATCGTCACCAACGGCGTGGTGCACCTGTGGTTCGGCTCCGATGAGCCCGAGGAGAGACGCCAGGCGGTTCGCGTTGCCGCGGAGAACATCCCCGGCGTGCAGCGTGCCCAGGTGCATGTCGTGCCGGTCCCGTTGATCCCGGCGCTCTGACCGGCGAACGCATCGGCGCAGCCGTACGCGCCATCGGCATCGGCGGACGTTGGCTCTATGATGCCGGCGGTTCCGCCAACGCTTGTGTCGAGGTCCCGCCGTAGCACTAGCCGAACAGAGCACAAACTACGAAGCCCGACCGCTGGGGCTTGCGATGTGCCTGGCGGCGCTGGCGGGGTATGTCGATGCCCTGGCCTTCCTGTTCATGCGCGGGCTCTACGTCTCGTTCATGAGCGGCAATTCCACCCGGCTTGCCGCCGAGATCGGCCAGGCGCACTGGCAGGCTGCGGCGGCAACCGCGGGACTGATCGGTGCCTTCGTGTTCGGTGTCGTCCTCGCGCAGCTTGTCGCCGCCCGCCGTCTGGCGCTCGACCT
>DATBKQ010000314.1:0-2243 GCA_036555825.1 Acetobacteraceae bacterium
ATCGGCTATCCGCCGTGCGATGAGGCGGAACTGTTGCGGCAACCGGGGGTCACCATGTTGGCGGGCCCGTTGCCAGCGCAGTTGATGACCAACATCAGTCTGAGGATCGATAGCCTCAAGCTACATGACAGCCGTTTGGTGGTCGCGGCCACCATCATCAATCGATCGTCCCTTACGCTACCAGCATATTCGACCACCCACACCCCCGTCCGTCTGTCGCCTCGCTTCGTGGACAACCAAACCGCTCTGTCAGACTTGGCACACTTGGCCGGCTGGGACCTGCGCCAGCCTGTTGGGTTCGACGTCCCTGGCGGCAGTTCGCGACCGATCACGTTTTCCATCGCTCCTCCGCCAGTCCCCGGCACGTATCGCCTGGCGATCTCCATGGTCCAGGATGGCGTCGCTTGGTTCCACAATCTCGGGATGCGGATTCCCGTCAGCGTGCAGACTGTCGACGTGGCCGCTGACCATACGGTGCGCTTATCGGGCGATGGCGACTAGCCCGATTCCGGCACGTCGCCGCCACAGCGACCTATCGCCACGAGGTTCTTGCCGAGCGGCGGCGTTATCAGCGCCTCGGCACGTCGTGCCACAGGGACTGCCGCGAGGTCGTACAGTTTCACCAACGCGGGGCTGAACGAAGTACTCCCAAGCAACTTGTTGACCAGAAGCCAGGGCAGAATGCCTGGCGAGTCAAAGTAACAGCAACTCAGTACATCCAAACCGGCTGCGTTCAGCTTCTGCGTCAGCTCAGCCCGATGGTATCGACGGAAATGGCCAAGAAGCCTATCGAGCTTGCTCATGAGAAATGCCAAAGCGGGCACAAAGATCAGAACGTGACCGCCAGGCCTGACGATGCGCGACAACTCCGCCAATGCATTGGTGTCGTCTTCAATGTGCTCCAGCACGTTGACCAGGACTGCCGTGTCTATCGCGGCGGTGCCGGTCTGCTGTACATGCTGCTCGAGTGTCATCGCCTCGATGACAACCGAAGCGTCGCCCGGGAACCGTTCCCGCAAGACGGGATGCAAGTTGAGTGATGGTTCGACAAGTATGAGATTTTGCGCCAGTGGCCGGAGGTATTGCGAAAATGTACCGGTGCCTGCGCCATATTCGACCACCCGACCGCGAACGTGGCGGCTGAACCAACTCATGATCCACGAGTGATAGTTCGGCATGTCCGCAAGGACCTCCAGGTCCCTGCCTTCGTAGACCTGCTCAGCCATCCGATTGCCGGTCCGGATTACACAGGCTTGTCAATACACCACCTCGACGCATGACCTGATGAATATCAGAACCGGCTTGCCGGGCACCAGCCCGCCTGTAGAAGTCTTGCAGAGATACGTATCTCAGGTGAGCTGGTTCGCTTTGGCCGAATCCGATTCTCAACGAAACGGAAAAACACTTTGCGACGATACCGGAGGGCTCCAAGTCCCGGGTGCGTGATATGGCCGGCCGGCATCGGCAATTCCGGTTACTGAGGCCTCCCCACCTCCCGCCGCAGCGACAGCAACGCTAGGAACGACGCTCCCGTAAGGCTGCCGGACAGCAGCAGCGCCGCGCGCGGACCCGCCCCATCCAGCACGATGCCGAACAGCAGCGGCGCCCCGCCCTGCAGAATGCGCGCCGGTGCCGACAGGAGACCGGTGCGCAGCCCGTAGCCCGCCGGCCCGAACAGCGCCAACGGCAGCGTGCCGCGCGCGATGGTCAGCATGCCGTTGCCGGCGCCGTGCAGCAGCACGAACGGGATCGCCGCCACCGGCCCGAATGCCGCCAGCAGCGCCGCGCCGATCGGATGCAGCCCGGTCGCCAATCGCGCCGAGATCATCGGCGACAGGCGGCGCAACACGCCGAATTCGACCAGCCGCGCCGCAACCTGCGCCGGTCCTACCAGCGACGCCGCGGCCACCGCCGTCGCCTGGCTGGTGCCCATCGCCTGGAGCAATCGGGGCAGATGTGCCGCCATCGCCGTCGAGACGCACCAGCAGGCACCGAATACGCCGGCCAGCACCACCATCGTCCATGGCACGCCGGCCGGCGCGGCTTCCGCATGCACCGCCTCCGGCATATGCGAGGGGGCCTTGGGTACCAGCAGCCGGTTCATCGGCGCCCCGACCAGCAGATGCAGCACCGCCCAGGCGAGGCACGCCCCGCGCCAGCCGAATGCGTCGATGAAGAACGCGCTGGTCGGCCACCCCACCGTGCTGGCGAAACCCGCGAACAGCGTGATGCCGGTGATCGCG
>DATBKQ010000315.1:0-1811 GCA_036555825.1 Acetobacteraceae bacterium
TTCCAGCAGCAGACTGGGCACGCGCCAGGGCTTTTCCCTACTGAAGTCGGACAGGCCGACGCCGCGCGCGGAGGAAAAGGTCCGCCAGTCGTTCAGGACCTCGCGCACCTCTTGGTAGCGTGCAACCGCCCAGACGTTGTAGCGGCTCAGGCGCACCACCGGCCCGGCCTCACGCAGCAACGCCTGCGCCGGGAGCGGATCGGCCAGGTAGTCGGCCGCGAAAGAATCGAGATCCGATACTGGAACAGGGGGCGAGTGCGCGTCCATCGGAATCCTCCGACCGTCCTGGTCGATAGCTGACAGCACGACCAGGAGTGACGCAACCGCATGACCGGACAATGTCGGCGATAGTGGTTGCCTGTTACGCCTGAAACAGACGGAGGCCTGACACCGTGCAACGAACCGGGACTGGTTTCCGGCATCGGCAAGTCGTCAAACTGCCACGACCCGGCCCTCGCGCAGCGTCACCGTGCGATCCATGCGCGCGGCGAGATCCGGATTGTGCGTCGCGATCAGCGCAGCGAGGTTTTCGCGGCGTACCATCGCCAGCAACTCATCGAACACCACGCCTGCGGTATCGACATCGAGATTGCCGGTGGGCTCGTCGGCCAGCAGCACCTGCGGAGCATTGGCCAGGGCACGCGCGATCGCCACGCGCTGCTGCTCGCCGCCGGACAGCTTCCCGGGCAGATGGTCAGCGCGTGGCGCGAGCCCGAACGACGACAACAGCGCCATGGCACGTTCGGACGCGGCCCTGCGCGGTCTACCGGCGATCATCTGCGGCAGGACGACGTTCTCCAACGCGGTGAACTCGCCCAGCAGGTGATGGAACTGGTAGACGAAGCCGATCGTGTCGCGGCGGATCGCGGTGCGCGCCGCATCCGGCAGCGCGCCGGCATCGACGCCGTCGACGAATACCGACCCGCCGTCCGGCTGTTCCAAGAGGCCGGCGAGATGCAGCAGGGTCGACTTGCCCGCCCCGGACGGCGCGACCAGGGCGACGATCTCGCCGCCGTGCAGCGCCAGGTCGGCACCGCGCAGCACGGGAAGCTCGCCGGCCTCGGTGCGATACGTCCTGCGCACGTCGCGCAGGACCAGCGGATCACTCATGCCGCAGCGCCTCGACCGGGTCGGTACGGGCGGCGCGCCAGCTTGGATACAAGGTGGCCAGCAGCGACAGCGCCAGCGCCATCACCACCACCTGCAGCACTTCGTGCCAGTCGAGCCGCGCCGGCAGATGGGTGAGGTAATACACTTCGGGATTGAACACCGAGGTGCCGGTGATCGTCTCCACCCAGTGCTGGATGGTGTCGATGTTCCAGCAGAACACCACGCCGATGATGAGGCCGATCAGCGTGCCGGTGAAGCCGACCGAGGCGCCGCACATCAGGAAGATACGCATCACCGCGCCGCGCCGGGCACCGAGGGTGCGCAGCACCGCGATATCGCGCGTCTTGTCCTTCACCATCATGATGAGCGAGCTGATGACGTTGAAGGCAGCCACAAGGATGATCAGTGTCAGGATCAGGAACATGACGTTCTGTTCCACCTGGACGGCGGCGAAGAAGCTGTTGTTGCTCTGCGTCCAGTCGATGATCTGCACGTTGTCGCCCTGCAGCGCCTGCAACAGGGCGCGGTGTACAGCGAAAACGCCGTTGTGGTCCTTGACGCTCACCTCGATCTGCGTGGCGGAGTCCGGCTTCTGGAAGAAGATCTGTGCCGCCTCGAGCGGCAGGAACACGTAGGCGCTGTCGTATTCGTTCTCGCCAACCTGGAAGATCGCCACGACATTGTAGGCACGGATGCGCGGC
>DATBKQ010000316.1:0-1565 GCA_036555825.1 Acetobacteraceae bacterium
ACGCCATCGCCGGGCCGCCGCGCACCGAATGGGGCAGCGCCGATCAGGCCACCGCCGCCTACTGGCGCGAGCGCACCGCCGCCTACCACGGCATCGTCACCTGGTCGCCAACGATCGACCCCGAACGCCTGAAGCTCCCCAGCCAGGAACTGGTGCTGGAGAGCGGCGTCCACTTGCTGCTGCACGGCCTGAGCAGCGAGCCGATCATGCAGGACGGCGCGGTCGCCGGCGTGGTGTTCGAGAGCAAGGAAGGGCGTCTTGCGATCCGTGCCCGCATCACCGTGGACTGCACCGGCGACGGCGACATCTTTGGCCGCGCCGGCGCCGGCGCCGATACCGATATCGAGGAGCGCGACATCCACCACTGCATGAACACCGCCTGGATCTGGGGCGGCTGCGACATGAACCGGTGGATCGACTTCAAGACCCGTGACAGCGCCGGCTTCTCGGCCTTCATGGAGCGGGGCCGCTCGATGTGCGGCGGTCTGTTCGAGCGCCCGTTCGTCTCATGGCGCAACGACGTGGCGCTGTTCATGGGTCCCCGCCTGTCGGGCTATTCCGCGATCGACACTCAGGACCTGACCGAGGTGGAGATCCGCTCCCATCGGCTGATGGCGCAGCACCTCGACGTCTACCGCGCCCACGCGCCGGGCTTCGAGCAGGCCTTCCTGATGCTGTCCGCCCCGCAACTCGGGGTGCGCCATTCGCGCCGCCTGCCGGGCGTGGCGCGCCTGACGCGCGAACGCTGGAGCGATCCGACCCCGTTCGACGACGAGATCGGCGTCTCGCCGTCGCTGTCGCCCAAACTGCCACCGGTGTCGGTGCCCTACGGCTGCCTGCTGCCACGTACCCTGGACGGGTTGCTGGTGGCGGGGCGGCACGTCTCGTCCGACGCGGCGAGTCATTCGTTCCTGCGCGAAATCCCGCAATGCTGGCTGACCGGCCAGGCGGCGGGCGCCGCGGCGGGCGTAGCGGTGCGGCACCGCGTGACGCCGCGGGCGGTGCCGGTTGGGGAGGTGCGGGCGGAGCTTCTGCGTCAAGGCGCATTTCTGCAGGCCCTTCCGGCGGCGGCGGAACACCCGAATGCCGAGCCGGCCCAGCTCTCGGTGTGAGGAAACCGCACACTCCTGTGCGGCCCCGCTGAAACAAGCTGTCACCTTTTGACCAGCGTCGCGCAACACGATCGCCCCCATATTGGCCAGCGTACCAGAGCCCAGGAGGTCATCGTGTGTGAACCATCCCATGGCGACATGGTGTTCGCCGATCTGCTGCGCGATCCACTCACGCGGCTCCTCATGCGCAGCGACGGGGTGACCAAGCAGGACATGATCGTTCTCAGCAGGAGGGTGCGCGGCGCACTGGCGGCGCACGACAACGCTGAGAGAGACCGAGGGAACAATCGCGCGAGTCGCCCTGAGCGTGCAAGATCGGCGACCATCTGCCACAGTTAAGGCAGCCGCAGGATGGCCTGCCGCCTGAGACATTCGTGTGAGCAGGGCCCTCATGCGCGTAACCATCATCGATGGCCACCCGGACCGTGACGAGAGGCGATTCTGCCACGCGCT
>DATBKQ010000317.1:0-10348 GCA_036555825.1 Acetobacteraceae bacterium
CGGATGGGGCAGCCCGCGCGGCGTCGCGCTGCTGAACGCGCTGAAGCACTTCTATGGTCCCGCGATCGCCGTGAACCTGCAGGACGATCTGCATTTCGGCACGGTCTGCCACGGGCCGGCGTATCGGGTGATTCGCGTCTACAACGTCGGCAACCGCGACCTGACGATCCTGAGCGTGGCGCGTGTCGGTGGCTCCGCCGATTTCAGCGTGCTGGCCGCCCCTACGACGCCGCTCGCCATCGCGCCGGGCGATCAGGTTGACTTCACCGTCGCGTTCAATCCGACAACCACGGGCGTGCTGGAGTTCGCCACGATCCGGATCGTCAGCAACGATCCGGTGACGCCGGTGCTCGATGTGCAGGCGCAGGGTCGCCGCGGCGCGGGCGCGTTGGAGACGGTGATCGCCGATCAGGGCGCGTTCGGCGAATGCTGTGTGGGCGCGCATCGCGACGAGCTGCTGACCCTGCACAACAACGGGCCGTGCAATCTGACGGTGTTCGGGCTCACCTCGTCCACGGCCGCGTTCGTGCTGCCAGGCGTGAGCAGCTATCCGCTGGTGATCGCCGCCGGCGCCTCGATTGCGCTGCCGATCCGGTTCCAGCCGGCCTCGGTCGGGGTGTTCTCAGGCACCATCACGGTGAACAGCGATGATCCGATGGGGCCGAAGCATGTGTCCGTGTCTGGCAGCGCCCCGGCGGGAAAACTGGCAGTGACCGGCTCGGCCATATTCGGTGCGGTGCCGGCATGCTGCCGGGTCGAGCGCACGATTTCCATTTGCAATGTCGGCGACTGCCGGCTGCACGTCACGAACGTAGCATTCAAGCGCAAGAGCCGGCACTGGCGGCTGGTGAACAACCCGTTCCCGGCGACGCTGCATCCCGGCTCGTGCCTGGGGGTGGTGATCCGCTACATTGCGACGGAGCGGCTGCCGCGCGCCTGCGAACTGGTGATCGCCAGCGATGATCCGACCGAGCCGGTGAAGACCGTGGATGTGATGGCGATCACGGTCTGGGAGGACTGCTGCGCGAGGTGCTGCGAGGATTGCCGCAAGGGCTGTTGCCACAAGCAGCACTGCGATCCGTGCCGCTGCCGCAAGTGCGGCACCGAGTGCGAGGAGGAGGAGGCGTACGAGGAGGCGGACTAGGGCGATCGCTACCGCTTGTTGGCCGATTTCGATGGCGGCATGACCGCCGACCCGCTCTTGCCGCCTGGTTTGCCCGGAATCTTCGCGCTGTCCTGCAGCGAGGTGGTGGGATTGGTCTGCTGCGAGGTCGCGGTCTGATCCTTGCCCGCTGCGGGTCCGTTCTTACTGCCCGGCTGGCCGGGGATGCCCGCGCCGGAGTTCTGTGCGCTCGGCGTTTTGACCGCGGAATTGGCGGGCGTCTGTGCCATTGCCGGCGATGCGAGCATGGTCAGCACGGCGGCGGCTTTCAGCAGGTTCATCGTTACCTCCGGCCTGTTCCTCTGGGTGACCCGGTGGGGTCGATCATCCGCGTGGAAACGTGCCGCGTGCCGTCAGGTTGCCGCAGCAGGCGGGAACGGCGGCGTGATGCGGCAAGGAGGATATTGAAACCGCAGATGAACGCGGATCGGTTGAAAGTTCTGTCTGAGCAGATCCTGGAATGCGCGTTTGCTGTCGCTACGTGATCTCTGGTCCTATCGGCGTCCATCTGCGTTCATCTGCGGGTTCAGCATGAGCCGTCCCTTCGATGCGTGATGCCAAAACTGGCGCTTGGCTATTGTCTTCGTCCTGGCGTCAACATGGGTGGGGGGCGGCATCCGGGTTGGCGGGGTCGGCCCATCGCGCCTGCCACGTCAAATTGATCCCGGCAGTTTGCAGATTGCCGGCGGCGGCCCGTTCCGCTGCGGGATAGCTGGCAAGAGGCTGAACCCTGAATTGCAAATACTGCGGTGGGATGGGCGGTGGCACGGTTAGATAAGCGGCGATCACCTCCAGGGAAAGTGCCTGGTTGATGCGAGTCTCCCGCCTGTTCGGCCCTGATCGGTCGAGAGTTCCTTCGCGGTGCAACGTGGCCCACAGGCAATCGCGCTCAGGTGGCCCTCATGGAGCCTCCGGCAAGAAGGCTTCGCTATTGAAATTGGATAGTTGGTCCAAGTTGTCGTTGCAACACGATTATGCTGGCACCGCCAGTCAGCGGTCCGTCGTCACCCCAGCCGGAACGCCGGCTTCCGCTTCTCGGCGAACGCCGCCATGCCTTCGCGCTGGTCGTGTGTGCCGAACAGCGACATGAACACCGCGCGCTCATACCGTACGCCTTCCACCAGCGTCGTCTCGAACGCCCGGTTCACCGCCTGCTTCGCGAATGCCACCGCGACCGGCGACAATTCGGCGATGCGCGCGGCGATCTTCAGCGCCTCGGGGATAAGCTGATCGGCGGGGAACACGCGCGAGACCAGGTTGGCGCGTTCGGCCTCGGCGGCGTCCATCATCCGCGCGGTCAGGATCATGTCCATCGCCTTCGACTTGCCGACCGCGCGGGTCAGCCGCTGGGTGCCGCCGGCGCCGGGCAGCACGCCCAGATTGATCTCCGGCTGGCCGAACCGGGCGGTGTCGGCGGCGAGGATGAAGTCGCACATCATCGCCAGCTCGCAACCACCGCCCAGAGCGAAGCCGGCCACCGCGGCGATCACCGGCTTCTTCACCTTCAGCACCGTCTCCCAGCGCTTGCCGATGAAGTCCTCCAGCGCCGCCTCCGGGTGGGTGCGGTCCTTCATTTCCTTGATGTCGGCGCCGGCGGCGAACGCCTTCTCGTTGCCGGTGAGCACGATGGCCCCGATCGCCTTGTCCTGATCGAACGCCAGGAGCTGGCTGCCCAACTCGTCCATCAGCGCGTCGCACAGCGCGTTCAACGCCTGCGGGCGATTGAGGCGGATCAGCCCGACGCGGCCATGCGTCTCGACGAGAATGTTGTGGAAATCGGCCATCTTCGCTCTCTCCCGCTGAGGGACCGGCTTGATAGCTACCGCTGGGTGCGCGGGCAATAGAACGTGCCGCGACCCGACTGGGCGATGCGGCGGATGCCGGGGCAGGCGGGGCGGCCGGGGCAGCGTTCGCAGGGCTCTGCCTCGCGGCCATACACCTTCCAGGCGTGCTGGAAATAGCCGAGTTCGCCGTCCGGCTGGACGTAGTCGCGCAACGATGAGCCGCCCGCGGCGATCGCCTCCCGCAGCGTCTCCTGGATCGCCGGCACCAATCGGACGGCGCGCGTGCCGGGCACGGTGTGCGCCGAGCGCAAAGGGCTGAGCCGGGCGCGGAACAACGCCTCGCAGACGTAGATGTTGCCCAGTCCGGCAACCACCTTCTGATCCAGGAGCGCCGCCTTGATCGGGGTGCGTTTGCCGGCGAGCGAGGCGGCGAGCAAGGCGGGGGTGAAGCCCGGGTCCAGCGGTTCGGGGCCCAGGCCGGCGAGCAGTTTGTGCCTTTCTTCCTGGACGGTCGCCACCAGGTCCACCGAGCCGAAGCGGCGCGGATCGACGAACCCCAGCCGCCAGCCATCGTCGGTCTCCAGCACCAGGTGCTCGTGCGGGGTCGGCATGTTGGGCCGCAGCGGTGTCAGCACGATGCGGCCGGACATGCCCAGATGCAGCAGCACCGTGGAGCCGCCCGCCAGCCGCATCAGGATGTACTTGCCGCGGCGGCGGAAGCCGGTGACGCGGGCGCCGGTCAGCCGGCGCTGCAGGTTCTCGGGGAGCGGCCAGCGCAGGTCGGGCCGATGCGCGGTGGCGCGCACGATGACGCGTCCCTCCAGCCGTTGGCGGAGGCCACGCATCACGGTCTCGACCTCGGGGAGTTCCGGCATGGGGGCGCGGCACGCTATAGATCCGCCGGATGAGCGACAATACCGAAACCACCGATTTCGGTTTCCGCCAGGTGCCGCGCGCCGAGAAGCGCGGCATGGTGCGGGCGGTGTTCGACCGGGTGGCGCCGCGCTACGACCTGATGAACGACCTGATGTCGCTGGGAGTGCATCGCGCCTGGAAGCGCGTGCTGGTGACCGCGCTCGACCCGTCGCCGCGGCGGATGCTGCTGGACCTGGCGGGCGGGACCGGCGACGTCGGGCTGGCCTGGCTGGAGCAGGGCGGCGGACCGCTGCTGCTGAGCGATGTCAATGCGTCGATGCTGGCGATCGCGCGCGATCGCGCGCTGGAGCGGGGGCTGATCGGCGGGGCCTCGCCGCTGGTGGCCGATGCGGAACGGCTGCCGCTGGCGGATCGTACGGTTGACCGGGTGTCGATCGCGTTCGGGCTGCGCAACTGCACCGACCGGGCCGCTGTACTGGCGGAGGCGCGGCGCGTGCTGCGGCCAGGCGGGCGGTTCTTCTGCCTGGAGTTCTCCCGCATGCAGGTCGCGGTGCTGCAGCCGGCGTACGATACCTGGTCGTTCCGGGTGCTGCCGCTGCTGGGGCGGTTGGTCGCGCGTGATGAAGCGAGCTACCGCTATCTGGCCGAGAGCATCAGGACGTTTCCCGACCAGGACAAGCTCGCGGATATGCTGCGTCAGGCGGGGTTCGCCAGGGTGAACGTGCGCAATCTTTCGGGAGGCATCGTGGCGATCCATTCGGGCTGGCGGCTGTAGCCGTCATCGCTCCGTCTCGCCACCCTGCGCTTCATTGGGGTCCGGCACCTCCATGTGGTTCCAGCCCGCGGTTTCCCCCGCGAGCTTCGCCTGCTCGCGAGCAAGGTGTTCGCGCGCAAGCGTCAGCGATTCCTCCAAGGTACGCAGCACGCGTCGCGCCAGATCAGCCTGTGCCGGATGCTTGTCCCGGACCAGTTCCTCGAGAATGCGCTTCAGATCGGCAACGTACTGCTCGGCCTCGAGCACATGTTGCTGGGCCGTCGATGCGCTTTCGTCAGATCGCGTATCCAACCCGACCTCCTCGACCTCTTCGCCCCGGACCATAGCGTCTGCCGGGGTGAGCCGCATCTCCCCATGAGCGGCGAGGCTTTTTCGGTGCGAGATTCTCGTGCAGAAATGGATTTCGGTGCCAAACCCTCGCGAGGAAGGAAGTGCCGGGGACCATGACCGATCTTGCGGGCAGGCGCGTGCTGCTGATCGTTTCGGGCGGCATCGCCGCCTACAAGGCGCTGGAGCTGATCCGGCTGCTGCGCGGCCGGGGCTGCGGCGTAACCTGCGTGCTGACCGAGGCGGGCAGGCAGTTCGTCACGCCGTTGGCGTTGCAGGCGCTGAGCGAAAGCAAGGTGTACACCGACCTGTTCTCGCTGACCGACGAAAACGAGATGGGGCACATCCAGCTTTCGCGCAGCGCCGATCTGGTGGTGGTGGCGCCGGCCTCGGCCGGCATCCTGGCGAAGATGGCGGCCGGGCTGGCCGGCGACCTTGCCTCGACCTTGCTGCTGGCGACCGACAAGCCGGTACTGGTGGCGCCAGCCATGAACGTGCGCATGTGGCAGCATGCGGCGACCCGGGCCAACATGGCGCTGCTGGCATCGCGTGGCATCCGCGTCGTCGGGCCGGACGAAGGGGCCATGGCCTGCAATGAATACGGGCCAGGCCGATTGTCCGAGCCGCCGGCGATCCTGGCGGCGATCGAGGCCTTGCTTGCCCCGGGCCGGCCTTTGGCCGGCCGTCATGCGCTGGTCACCAGCGGGCCAACCCATGAGCCGATCGACCCGGTGCGCTACATCGCCAACCGGTCCAGCGGGCGGCAGGGCCACGCGATCGCCGCGTCGCTCGCGGACCTGGGCGCGCGGGTCACGCTGGTGAGCGGACCGGTATCGGTGCCGGATCCGCCAGGGGTCGTGGTGCGGCACGTGGAAAGCGCGCGGCAGATGCTGGATGCGTGCCGCGGCGCGCTGCCTGCGGACGTCGCGGTGTTTGCCGCCGCGGTTGCCGACTGGCATGTGACGCGCGCGTCCACGGGCAAGATCAAGAAGGTGCCCGGTGGCGCGCCGCCGGCGCTGGAACTGGTGGCCAATCCGGATATCCTTGCGACCATCGCCGAGCCTGGGCCCTTGCGTCCGCGCCTGGTGATCGGCTTCGCCGCCGAGACGGACGACCTGATGGCGAATGCGCGGGCCAAGCGCGCACGCAAGAACGCCGACTGGATCGTGGCCAACGATGTATCGCCCGCCACCGGCATCATGGGCGGCGAAGAAAACACGGTGCACCTGATCACCGCGGAGGGGGTGGAGGACTGGCCCCGGCTGTCGAAGCAGGAGGTGGCACGGCGACTCGCGTCGCGCATAGCGGCGGTGCTGCCATGAACTACCTGGTGCGCCCACTCGTGACAGCGGACGCGGACGAGTTTCGCCGCGTGCGGCTCGACGCGCTGCGGCTGCATCCCGAAGCGTTCGCCGCGTCCTACGAGGATGAATGCATGCTGGACGCAGCGCAGTTTGCCGAACGGCTGACAACACCCGGTCTGACCCGGTTCGGCGCATTCGCTCGGGAGGAGATGGTAGGGCTGGTCGGCCTGCACCTCCCCAGCGGGCCCAAGGTCCGGCACAAGGCACATCTGTTCAGCATGTACGTGGCCGCCGGGCATCGGCGCACCGGTCTTGCCGACCGGCTGGTTCAGGCGGTGATCGATGCCGCGCGCGGGGCCGGAGCGCTGGTGCTGCAGCTCACCGTGACGGCCGGCAACGCACCGGCGCAGCTGCTATACACGCGTATGGGCTTTCAGGTTTACGGCGTGGAGCGGCGCGCGCTGAAGGTGGGCGACCGGTTCTACGACGAGGAACTGATGGCGCTCGACCTCGACGGAGCGGGTTCGGAGCCGGCTGCGGCCGAATAGCCGGCATCTCGCGACCGGGGCGACGGCTCCGACGCCGTTATGCGTCGTCAGATCTTATCCACCGACACCGCGACCGCATCCGTCTCCACAACAGTGACATAGCTGCCTGGCTGCAATCCGTCCGCCATTGCGTAGTTCGCTGGGTTCTGTACGGTGAAGCTGTCCAGCGTTCCGTCCGGTTCGCGGAACGTCACCGTGTGTCCAACCTTGTCCACGCTGACGATCTGCACCGAGCGCTGCGTGCGCAACGCCCAGAGTCCCGCCGGCTTTGCGCCCGGTGCGGCCCTCGCGCCGCCCTGGTCCACGATGACCCCCGGCAGGGACTGGTTGCCGGCGGCGGTCACTTCCAGGCGCGAGTGCACCGTCAGGCGGACCGTGTCACCGATATTGATGCGGTCGAAGTTGCGGACCGCATCGGTGACGTTCAGTCGCACCACCTGGCCGTCGGGTGCTTGCAGCGTGAGGCCACGATGCGCCCGGTCGATACCGATGACCCTGGCGGTCGCCTGGTCATTGAATTCCGCACTCGCGGTGGTGCCGGGCGGCGTGACCGGTGTCGTCGGCGCACAGCCGGTAAGCGCCGACAGAGGTGCGCAACAGAGGAAGCCAACAAGCACAAGATGCCGATTCTGCACGTAATCCCCTCCAGGTTTCTGGTGAACTCAGCAAAGGCACCGCGTCAAAGCAAGTATTTTGCGCTGCTTTACATGTCGCCGCCCATGCGGACGATCGAAGCTGCCATCGAGGTGGATATACGTCAGTTGAGATGTGTGCGGAACCACTCACAAGCAGCCCCGGCCGACTGCTCGAACACCTCGACATAGGCATCGAAATGTCCGCCTGACAGCAGCACGAGACGCTTCGGCTCAAGCGCGCGTTCGTATGCCGCTATGGCGAGGTCTGATACGGTGAGGTGATCTTTCACTGCCACGATCAGCAGCAGCGGCGTGCTCCAGGCTGCGCGCGAAGGTGATCGCATCGGAGTAGTCTCTGATCTGCAGCCACGGATCGATTTCCTGCCGTGGTTCGCCGTCACTCGCACCAAAGTTGCGGTTGTCATAGACGATAGAAGCGAAGCCTGATTCAGCGAACGCCTCGGCATACTTGTCGAGGTACATCTCCTTCACGGCGGAGAAGCCGTGCGCCAACACAATGGTCGGATGTTTGCCGGAACCATTCGGCCGGTAGTGCCAACCGCGCAAAGTGACGCCATCAGTCGCCTTGAATGCGATATCCGTGCGCATGATTCCCCCTTTGGTGGGAAACTGTCGCTCGATCCCAAAGCCGCCGTCAAATCGCGCGCCAGAGCGGTCGCGCTAACAGCATCGCCAGCAGGCCGGCGAGCCCGGTCGCCGCGGTGGCCCAGGTCGCGCCGATCGCATCCGCGAGCCAGCCCAGCCCGATAAAGCCGACGGGCCCGATGCCGATGCAGACCGACAGGACACCGAGCATGCGGCTGCGCATTTCGGGTGGCGAGGCGAGATAGACCAAGGTCGCCTGCATGATGCTGAAGCCGGCGCCGCCCAGGCCGGTCATCATCAGCGCGCCACCCGCCAGGGCCGGCAACGGCACCAGGGCGAACACGGTCAGCATCAGCATGTACAGCATCACGCCGCCGACATAGGCGGTGCGATAGAATGCCGGGCGGCAGAACATCGCCATCAGGACGGCGCCCGCGAACGCGCCGATGCCGTCCATGCTGGCGAGGATGCCAATGCCCTCGGGGCCCAGCAGCAGATGGTCCTGGCCGATCACCGGCACCATGCTGGTGAACGGCCAGCCGAACACATTGTAGATGACGGTGACGGTGAGCGTGCCGATCAGCCGCCGGTCGCCGCGCACCAGCCGCACGCCCTCGGCGATGCGCGCCAGCACCGATTCCGTGCTGGCCGGCGGAAACAGGTTGCGATAGCGCACGCGGCACGCCGCGAACACCGCGACGGTGTAGAGCACGACGCTGAGCGTGAACACGCCATGGATGCCGACGCCGGCAAGCAGCAGGCCGCCGATGGTCGGCCCGACCATGCGGCTCGCGTTGTTGGCGCCGACATCGATCGACATGGCGGTGCCCATCTGCGCGGCGCCGACCGCCTCGCCGATCATCACCCGCCGCACCGGATTGTCGGTGGCCCAGGCCACGCCGTTGATGAAGCTGGCGACCGCGAGGTGCCAGACCGCGAGCAGATCCAGGTAGGCGAGCGTCGCCAGCGTCAGCGACGTGGCCACCATGCTGGCGACCACGACGATCAGCGTCGCGCGCCGCTCCACCCGTTCGGCGATGGCGCCGAGAAAGGCACCGAACAGGCCCATCGGCAGCAATCGCAGCATCGTCATCATCGCGACGATGAAGGCGGACCCGGTCTGCTGGTAGACGAAGACGCCGACGGCGACGGTTTCCACCCAGCGGACGGTGAAGACGACCAGGCCGACGAACCACAGGCGCCAGAAATCCGCGCTTTCGATCAGCCAGGCCGGACGGCTGGCCGGTCTGGCCGCGGCGGTCTCGTGCACGGAAGGACGTTCCTCGGTATCTCTGCGAGCGACCTTGCCGCAGGTTGCCTTGTGGTAAAGCATGCTCTCTCGGCGGAGGAGGTATGATGGCGCACGAACCGGAGATTGTCGAACTGCGACGGATGATCGAGGAGGCGCGGCGGATCGTGTTCTTCACCGGCGCCGGGATCAGCACGGAATCGGGGATTCCCGATTTCCGCAGCCCGGGCGGCATCTGGACGCGCATGCGGCCGATCGATTTTTCCGACTTCCTCCGCTCCGACGAGGCGCGGCGCGAGACGTGGCGCCGGCGGTTCGCCACCGACGAGACGATAGGCAAGGCGGAGCCCAACCGCGGCCATCGCGCGGTGGCAACGCTGATCGATCGCGGCAAGGCCGCCGCCGTGATCACGCAGAACATCGACGGGCTGCACCAGGCGTCGGGCGTGCCGGCCGGCAAGGTGATCGAGCTGCACGGCAACACCACCTACGCGCATTGCCTCGATTGCGCGGAGCGTTACGAGATCGCCGATATCCGCCTGGCGTTCGAGCGGACCGGCGAAGCGCCGGTGTGCGAGAAGTGCGGCGGCTACGTGAAGACGGCCACCATCTCATTCGGCCAGGCGATGCCGGCGGCGGCGATGATCCGCGCCGAGGAGGAGACGCTGGCGTGCGACCTGTTCATTTCGGTCGGTTCGTCGCTGGTGGTTTACCCCGCGGCGGGCTTCCCGGAGATGGCGGCGCGCAACGGCACACGGCTGGTGATCCTGAACCGCGAGCCGACCGGGCTGGACCCGTATGCCGACCTGGTACTGCACCGCGAGATCGGCGAGACGCTGGGCAAGGCGGTTGGGAACAACTGAGCAGGCTGGCTCGGACCCTCAACCAGGCTGCCGCCCATTCGGCGTGGGGTAGGCGGACAAATGCCCGCCTGCCCGCTCGAGCGCTTCGCCGGCGTCTTCCAGTTCCTCGGCCGCCTGCCGCACCTTCTCGGCCCCGGCGGGCGATTCGTTCAGTGCAGCGAACGTCTGCTTGATCCGTTTCAGTTCTTCCTCGGTCAGGTCCTCGAGACCCAGCATGAC
>DATBKQ010000318.1:0-3444 GCA_036555825.1 Acetobacteraceae bacterium
TTGTCAGGAGCGACTATAGCCGACGCCCGTATCGAAGCTAGGCGGCGCGCTGGCGCAGGATCTCATGTCCCTTGCGCAGCGCCTCGGCCATCGTTTCGGCCGGCATTGCGCCGGAATAGAGGCCGTAGCCGTTCAGGAAGAACGACGGCACGCCATTGACGCCGGCCTCTCGCGCCGCGCGATCCGCTGCCAGCATCTCCTTCGCCGCCACGTCGCCGGCGAGGAAATCGGCGACCGCCGCGCGGTCCATTCCACCCTCGACGCCGCACTCGGCCAGCATGTCGCGATCGCCGATGTCGCGGCCCTGGGTGAAATAGGCAGCGAAGACCGCCTCCATCACCGCATCCTGGACGCCCTCGCGTCCGGCGAACCAGATCAGCCGATGCGCGTCCAGCGTGTTGGGCGTACGCAGCATCAGGTCGGTGCGGAACGCCAGCCCGACCGCGGCCGCGGCATTCGCAACTCTTTCGTCCAGCTCGCGTGCTCTCTCCGCGCTGCCGAACTTCTGCGCCCGATAGGCCATGCGGTCGCGGCCTTCCTTCGGCATGTCGGGATTGAGCTGGAACGGGTTCCAGTGGACCGAAAAGCGCAGACCTTCTGTCTCCAACATGGCCAAGGCGCGCTCAAGCTGGCGCTTGCCGATGTAGCACCACGGGCAGATGGCGTCCGAAACGATATCGATACGCAGTCCGGCTGGCGTCCCGTCCATGCACCCAACTCCTCTGTTCTCCGCAACATGGGCGCTGGGGCGCGGCTTGCCAATGGCGAAATGCGGTGCCCCAATCGGGCCATGGCGATCCGATTGTCGGAAAACTTCCGCGCGCTGTTCTATGCGCCGTTCTATGCTGCGCACGCGATCGGCGCCTATGCCGCCGAGGGCGTGGCGGTGGAACTGGTGCCATCGCCGGATCCCGCGCGCACCGCAGCGGCGCTGCGCCGTGGCGAGATCGATGCGATGTGGGGTGGTCCGCTGCGCGTGCTGCTGACGCATGCGCAGGACCCGGCGGCGGACAGTGTCTGCTTCTGCGACGTGATTGCGCGCGATCCATTCTTCATCGTTGGGCGCCAGCCACGGCCGGACTTCAGCGTGGCGGACCTGGCCAGTGTGCGCTTTGCCTCGGTGGCCGAGGTGCCGACGCCTTGGCTCTGCCTGCAGGATGACCTGCGCTGTGCCGGCATCGATCCGGCGCGACTGGACCGCATCAGCGGGCCAAGCATGGCAGAAAATGCGATGGCGCTGCGGGCCGGCATGCTGGATGCCGCGCAGTTGTTTCAGCCTCACGTGGAAGAACTTGTCGCATCTGGCGCGGGGCACGTGTGGTACGCCGCGGCGGATCGAGGGCTGACCGCCTATACCACCCTCGTGGCCCGGCGGCCATTGCTCGTTTCGCGTCGTGACGAGCTGCTGCGCATGACACGTGCCATGGCGCGCACACTGCACTGGATCACGAGCGAACAAGGCGCCGATGTCGCGCGGGCACTCGCGGACTTCTTCCCGGAAGTAGCACCGCGCGTTTTCGCTGCCGCGATCGACCGCTACCGCGCGGTGAGCCTGTTCGCGCCTGATCCGGTGCTGCGACGCGAGGGCTTCGATCGCCTGCAGGCCGCCATGCTCTCGGGCGGCGCGCTCGCTCGCGAAATTCCGTTCGAGCGGTGCGTTGACAACTCGCTGGCGGAGCAGACAGTGGCGATGGGAGGCGGAGCATGAAACGACGTGACATCCTGGCCGGTGTCGGCGGGGCTGTTGTCGCCCGGACGTCCGTCCATGCGTCCGAGAGGTCTGTCTGGCTCAGCCCGCAACTGCCGGATGGCACGCGCGAGGAGGCGAGACTCGAGACGCTGCCTGGCAAGCAGCCGTTGATCCGGCTGGCCGATCGGCCGCCGAACTACGAGGCGCCGATCGAGACGTTCCGCAGCGCGATCACCCCGGATGACCGGTTCTTCGTGCGCTATCATCTGGCGGGCATTCCAGGCATGGGCGAGCTCGGCAAATGGTCGCTCAGCGTCGGCGGCGATGCTGCGGAGCGGTCGATGACGCTGGGCATGAGCGACCTGCACTCGCTGCCCCAGGCGCAGGTGACCGCGGTGTGCCAGTGTTCCGGCAGCCGCCGTGGGCTTTCGCAGCCGCACGTCGCCGGTGTGCAGTGGGGCTACGGCGCGATGGGTAATGCCACCTGGCGCGGGCCGCGCTTGAAGGATGTGCTGGCCAAGGCCGGGGTCAAGCAGGGTGCCGTCGAGGTCTGGCTCGGCGGCGCCGACGGGCCGGTGTTGCCCACCACGCCCGACTTCATGAAGGCGCTGCCGCTGGACAAGGCGATGGCGGACGAGGTGATTATCGCCACGGCGATGAACGGCAAGCCGCTGCCGCATCTGAACGGCTATCCGGCGCGGGTGATCGTGCCGGGCTGGACCGCCACCTACTGGATGAAACATGTCAACAGCATCCAGCTCAGCAGCAAGCCGCTGGACAGTTTCTGGATGAAGGCGGCCTACCGCGTGCCGGCTGACATGTTCCCGGTGGACGCGCCGTTTCCCACGCAGGATAACGCGCAGACTTGGCCGATCACCGAGATGGTGGTGAACTCGCTGGTCGCCGACCCCATCGCGGGGACAAGGCTGCCTGCCTCCGGATTCACCATCGAAGGGGTGGCATGGGACCGCGGCCACGGCATCGGCCAAGTCGAGGTCTCGCTGGACGGGGGCAAGAGCTGGAAAGACGCGACGCTCGGCAAGGACCTCGGGCGCTTCTCGTTCCGTGCGTTCAGCTTTGCCACCGGCAGGATCAAGCCTGGCAGCTACGTCCTGTCATCGCGAGCCACCAACAATGCCGGCGAGACCCAGGCGGACAAGCTGAAATTCAACCCAGCCGGCTACCAGAACAACGTGCCGCAGCAGATCGCGGTGACGGTGGCGTAGGAGATGCCGATGATCCGGGGCCTGCTGCTCATAATGATGTTCGCCGCGGCGCCCGCCTTGGCGCAGGAGAAGGTGACACTGAAGCCTGGCCCGGGCCTTGATGCGGTGACCTCGAACTGTTCGGTGTGCCACACGCTGAACTACATCAGGATGAACTCGCCCTTCCTGACGCCGGACGCCTGGAAGGCCGAGGTCGCCAAGATGCGCAACGCCTATGGCGCGACGTTCGATGAGGCAACGGCGGCGGCAATCACCAAGTACCTGTCAACCACCTACGCGGCACCACCGAAGTCATAACAACTGGCCGCCATCGACCACGATGGTCTGGCCGGTGATCCACGACGCCAGCGGCGACGCCAGGAACAGCACGGCGTTGGCCACCTCCTCGGGGTGGCCCAACCGGCCGAACGGGATCGAGCGCAGGATCGCGTTATAGAGGTTCGGGTTATCGGACTTGCGCTTCTCCCAGCTTCCGCCGGGGAACTCGACGGAGCCCGGGGCGACCCCGTTCACGCGGATGCCGTCGCG
>DATBKQ010000319.1:0-10114 GCA_036555825.1 Acetobacteraceae bacterium
CACCGGGGTGCCGAACAGGCTGCGGAAGAACTTCTCCAGCACAAAGCCGACGATCACCGCTGGTATCGTGGCAACGACGATCAGCAGGAACACGCGCCGGCTCTCGTCGATCTGGTGCCGCGACGCGATCCCCAGCACGCCGACCGCCAGCGACCACCAGTCGCGCCAGAAGAACAGCAGCAGGGCCGCGGCGGTGCCGAGGTGCAGCATCACCAGGAACGGCAGGAATTCCGGCGCGCGCTGGTCGATCGGCCAGTGCAGCAGCGCCGGCAGCACGACCGCGTGGCCGAGGCTGCTGACGGGAAACAACTCGGTGGCGCCTTGCAGCACGGCAATCACCACAGCCTGGAGTGCGCTCATGCCGCGTTCCTGACCCAGCGGGCCGGATTCCGCAAGCGCACTTTCAGGCAGTCATCAGTCATTCATTGGATACGCCGCCATCAGGTGCTTCTGTCGCCGCCAGTGCCGGTACATCGGGCGAACGCCGCAACTGCGGAAACCGCGTACCCGGTTGGCCGCACCGATGCGGAATGCGGCACCGTAATGGAAGAACTGCGCGCGCCAGGCCTGCCACAGCGATGTGGCCGGATCCCAGATGTGCGTCGCTTCGGAGCCGGCGCCGTTGATCTCGATGATGCGGAAGCCTTCGCCGCACAGCAGGGCCGGGAGCGATTCGAAGCGGACGTCGATCCGGCCGAAGTGGAAGTTCGGCATCGAACGCGCGATGCGCTCGAACGCCTCGGTCAGTGCGGGGGTGGCCAGCCGCGTTCCGTCCTGGAAGATGGAGCCCTTGCAATGATTGCCGACGAACACCAGGCGAACGCGTTCCCCTTGCGATGGCACGCTGTCCAGCCGGTGCGCAAGCCGCGGCAGATGCAGATAGAGATGCGGGATGCGCCCGGCGCGCGGATCGGCATGGATCAACTGCCGCAAGGTGGAGTGGCCGTCGCCGATCAGCACCGGAGCGTGTTTCAACGTGATGGACGTGATCCGGCCAGAGGGCTCGTCCGGATGGCGCACGTAGAAGACGCCTGCCTCGCCTTCGTGTGGAACGAACTCCTGCAGCACCACGCGCTCGCCGGGCGGGAACTCCGACAGATACCGGTCGAGATCGTCGGGGCCGCGCAGCAGGCGCACGCCGGTGCCATTGCAGCCGATATCCGGCTTGGCAACCATAGGATAGTCTAGGCCGGCGGAGGCGAGCCTGCAGGCAGCGAAACCGCGCCGCGCCTCGATCGCGGTGTAGTGCGCCAGCAACCGGCGTGCCGGTCCGCGCACCAGGTCCAATGTCTCGGTCTTGCGCTCGCCGCACAGGCCCCCGGCGGTGATTGCCGGGTTCGCCGCGGTGGGCAGGCTGAAATCGCCGTGGCGTACCCCGAGCGCGATCCAATGCACCACGACCGGGAAGTAGAACAGCCAGCCGGGCCAGAACTCGAAGAACGACAGCGGACGGTCGCCGCCTGCGGGGCGCGCGGCCGCGGCGGGCGCGAGTGCATCGGCCAGCTTCATTGCCGCCTGTTCTGCAGGCCGCAGGCGGTCAACCTGCCCGCAACGATGACGAACAGCACGAAACCCGCCGCACCGGCCCAGCGCCAGGCGCCGAAATGGTCGATCAGGATCTGGCCGATGCGCAGCGAGATGCCGAACAGCAGCGACGTCCAGCAGATGGTTGCAATCACAACCGCCAGGGCGAATTGCCGCAGGTCGGCGCCGACGAAACCGCAAGTGGTGTAGGTGGGCAGTCGCATTCCCGGCAGGAACCGGCTGACCAGCACGACGCGGAAGACGCGCCCGTCGAGCCAGGCCCGGATCACCTCGGTGCGCTGCGGCGGCAGCCAGCGGCGGATCGCCGGGACACGCGCCGCGAGGCGCCCCATACCATAGAGCCATAGATCGCCCAGGATGATCCCGATATACAGCGACCCCAGCGCCAATGCCGCGGACAGCCGGCCCTCACTTGTCTGCATGGCGGCGAGCACCGTCGCCGCATCCTCCAGAATGAAGGTGCCCAAGACGATGGCGGTCGCCTGAAGCAGGGGCTGATGGCCGGCCCAGGCCAGCAGCGAGGCAATCGAGGTGCCGAGCATCGGTTAACAGATTGGCTGCCTGGTTCACGGTATCAGGTGTCAACGCGAGAGCGCACAGGCGGGACACCATCAGGAGTAGGTGATCTACCACCGCCTTGCCGGTTGGCCAATCATGCCGGATCCCGGCAGTATCGAGTTCGCATGGGACACCACCATCACGGTCACGCGCATCATCATGACCATCGTGCCGGTGGACATGATTCCCGCGGGCACGACACCGCCTTCGCCATCGGCGCCGCGCTGAACGTCGGCTTCGTTGCGGCCGAGGTGGTGTTCGGGCTGGCGGCGGATTCGATGGCGCTGCTGGCGGATGCCGCCCACAATCTGGGCGACGTGCTGGGACTGCTGCTGGGTTGGGGCGCTGCCTGGCTGACTCGAAGACCGCCGACGGGAAAACGCACCTACGGCTGGGGGCGCAGCTCCATCCTCGCGGCGCTGCTGAACGCCACTATCCTGCTGATCGGCGTTGGTGCCATCGGAGTCGAGGCGGTGCGGCGGCTGGCGAGCCCGGTGGGCGTCGACGACCGGACGGTGATGGCCGTCGCCGCCGCGGGGATCGTGGTCAACGGCCTGACCGCGCTGCTGTTCCTGCGCGGCCGGGGCGAGGACCTCAACATCCGCGCGCAGTTCCTGCACATGGCAACCGACGCCGCGGTGTCGGCCTCGGTGGTCGTCGCCGGCGCGCTGATCCTGCTCACCGGCTGGCTCTGGCTCGATCCCGCGGTAAGCCTCGGCATCGGCGTCACCATCGTCTATGCGACCTGGGGCCTGCTGCGCCAGTCGATCGACCTCGCGATGGACGCGGTGCCCGAGGGCGTGCCGCGCGACGCGGTGCAGGACTACCTGGCATCGGTTCCAGGCGTGCTCGAGGTGCACGACCTGCACATCTGGGGCCTCAGCACGACCGAGACCGCGCTGACCGCGCACCTGGTCTGCAACGACCCCGCGGCCGAGCGGACGCTGCACGATGTGAACACCGTGCTGCGCGACCGCTTCGGCATCGGCCATGCGACGCTGCAGATCGAGACGGACGCGGATGCCGAGCTGTGCCGCCTGCGCCCGCACGACGTGGTCTGACGCATGACGCATGCGCGCATCGTGCTGGTGACCGGCGCGGCGAGCGGCATCGGTGCCGCGGTGTGCCGCGCGGTGGCGGCGCCCGGCGTGGCGTTGCTGGTGCACACACGGCGGAACCGCGAAGCTGCGGAGGGGGTGGCGGGCGAGGTGCGGGCGGCGGGCGCGGAGGCGCACGTCGCGCTGGGCGACCTCGCGGATCCGTCGGTCGCGCCGGCGCTGGTGAGCCAGGCGGCCGAGCGGTTCGGCGGGCTCGACGTGCTGATCAGCAACGCCGGTTTCGCCGACCGGACAAGCGTCGCCGAGCTGACCGACCAGGCGATGGCGGCATCGGTCGAGGCGATCCAGGGCGGGTTCTTCCGCTTGGCCCGTGCCGCGGTGCCGTACCTGAAGGCTGGCCGCGACGCCCGTGTGGTGGCGGTGTCCAGCTTTGTCGCGCACGCGTTCCGAGTGGACACGCCGGTGTTCGCTGCGTCCGCTGCGGCCAAGGCCGGGCTGGAGGCGCTGGTACGCGCGCTCGCCATCGAACTGGCCTCGTCGGGCGTGACAGTGAACGCGGTGGTGCCTGGTTTCATCCGCAAGGACCCCGGCGCGCACGTGGCGATCGATCCGGAACGGCTGCGCCGCCAGACCGCCAGCGTGCCGCTGGGCCGCGTCGGCCTGCCCGACGAAGTGGCCGCCGCGATCGCCTTCCTCGCGTCGCCGGCCGCGGCCTACATCACCGGCCAGGCGCTGCACGTCGACGGCGGGTTGGTGATCTGACGCCGGCACCCTCTCCGGCGCTTCGCGCCTCCTCTCCCGCAAGCGGGCGAGGCGGTGCTTTATCGCGTGAGCCGCCAGGCGGCGGTGATCAGGTCGAGCGAATCGAGCAGGCGTGCCAGGTAGCGGTCGCGCGCGGTGTAATCCGGCGCGGCCGGATCGAGCGCCTGGCGTTCAAGCGCATCGATCATGCGGTGCAGACGGCGCTGATGCAGCCCAAGCCGGCGCTGCACCGGATCGGCGATGACGCCGGCGAACGCGGCGATCACCGAGCCCAGCGCCAGCAGCCCGGCACTCAGGCCAACAGTGACGAGAGGCGAGGGGGCAACGGGGAACAGTCCATACCAGAGGGAACCGAGCGCGGCACCCAGCGGGAAGGACGAGATCGCGGCCTGCTGCGCCACCATCGCCGCCAGAACCGGGGCGAACGAGACGGCGCCCGGGGTCAGCTTGCCGACCGTCACCGCTCCGGCGCCAAGTGACATGGCAGCCCCCGTGATCTCCGCCGCCGCGCCGCGCGCCACGCCATACTCGGCGAGCGATCGGGCAAGATGTTGCTGACACGGCAGGTCGGTCGCGATGCCGTCGGCCAGCAGTTCGGTGCGGATCAGCCACTCGATGCGGCGCACCACGGCGGTGCGCAGCAGCAATTGCCGGTTGCCCAGGACGTCGGCCATCCCGGATGCGCCGAGCCGCCGCGCGAGTCTGGCCAGGACGTGCAGCAGCGCCGCGGGCGCAGCCATCGTCAGGTTGACCGGCGCGCGCAGCACGTCCGGGCCAAGTGCCGCGCGGTGGATGGCGAGCGCCCCGCGCAACGAAAAGTGCCGGTCCACGAAGCCGGGGATGCGCGCGCGACAGCCCGCGAAGTAGCGGCGGATCGCGTCCTCGACCGGCGGTATCCGATGCTCAACCATTGCCCAAGGCCAACCGCATCGCCTCCTGGGTCAGGACGCGCAGCACATCAGCCATGCCCGCCGTGCCGTGCGCCACCATGTGCTCGATTGGGCTCCTGCGGCCGAACGGCCGGGCACCGATCTTGCGCTGCAGCCACGCATGGTCGCGGCCAGCCGCGGCGAGCGCGGCGTCGATCTCCGGCAGGTAGGATGTGATGCGCTGCTGGCGGGTTGTGAAGCGGAAGCGCGGCCGCTTGCCTTCCTTCCCCAGCTTGCCGGGAAACTCGATCAGCTCCAGCGCCGTCGCATCGGGAACCTGCCAGCGCTGCATGAGGTCCCAGAACTGGCGCGAAGACAGGACCCGGCCGAGCGGTCGCGCTGGCGCCTCGGCGGCTAGCGCGTGATGACCGGAGGCGGGATCGTCGGAGGTCTGAATCACGCGCTCGACCAAGGAAAGCTAAAGCATGATGCGGTCAACCTGACCTCATCATGCTTTATATGTCCTCCAGGCCGGGCTGTTCGGCCTTCGGCTTGGCCGGTGGCCGGCGCCGCCGCTCTTTCCGGGGCGTGCTCTTCACCTCCACGATCAGCGGCATCTTCATCTGCGGATCGCCGCCGTGCGCGGCCGGGGCCACGACTTCGGCGGCCTGCCTCGCCTGGTTCTCCAGCACGCGCATACGGTGGTCGCGCGACCGTGGCGGCAGCATCGCGTC
This sequence comes from Acetobacteraceae bacterium, assembly GCA_036555825.1. Taxonomy (GTDB): domain Bacteria; phylum Pseudomonadota; class Alphaproteobacteria; order Acetobacterales; family Acetobacteraceae; genus JAMXLO01. The sequence continues at coordinate 5,527 of DATBKQ010000319.1, forward strand.
AGGCGCGCTTGCGCGCAGCCTTCGCGGCGGGCTGCGCGGCGGCGCGCGGTTTGGCTTCCTTGGCCGGCTTCTTCGGGGCGGCGGGTTTTGCCTCCGCCGTCTGACCCAGGCTCTTCTTCAGCGCCGCCATCAGGTCGATCACGTTGCCGCGGTCCGGTTCCTCCGGCTCGCTCACGTCGATGCCTTCGCCCTTCAGCTTCGCGTCGATCATCGCCCGCAGCCGCGTCTCGTAGTGATCCTCGAGGTCCGAGGGGTCGTATGTGGTGGTCTGGCGATCGATCAGTTGCTTGGCAAGCTGCACCATCTCCGGATCGGTCTTGATCGTACCGACATCGCCGAAGATCGCCTTGGCATCGTTGATGTCGCGCTGTTCGTCCAGCGTATGCGCCACCAGACCGCCGTCCATCGCGCGGACCGCGATGGTACGTTCCCGCTGGCCGACCACCACGCGGGCCAGTGCGACGCGCCCGGTCTCGGCGATCGCCTCGTGCAGCACCGCATAGACGTCGCGCCCGGCATCCCCGTCCGGCCCCAGGTAGTAGCTGCCGGCGTAGTAGATCGGATCGATCGAGCTGACCTCGACGAACTTGTCGATCGCCATGATCGACGAGCTTTCGACCTTCACGCTGTCGAAGTCCTCCTCGGACAGCGTCAGCCAGCGGCCCTTCTGGAACTCGTATCCCTTCACCAGGTCGCGCCGCTGCACCTCCTTCTCGGTCCCCTGATCGACGGTGAGCATCTTGATCCGGTTGCCGGTCGCCGGATTGATCAGGTTGAAGCGGATCGATGCGCGGTCGGTTTTCGCGTTCCACAGCGCGACCGGGCACGAGACAAGCGCCAGGCGAAGATGGCCACGCCAGATCGGACGAGCAGGCATGGCCAGAGAGTGGGCGAACCGCCCGAAAACCGAAAGAGCCGGCCGTTCCGGCCGCCGCGCCGATGCTTCCGGATGACTTCAGTTACGGCTGCTAGCGTCCTGTGCAAGCGTGCTTTTGCCGCGGCCCGCACGATCACGTGATGATCGGCAACGCGGCGTTTGCCACGCCATGGCGGAATGTGTACGCCGTCCGGCATGGATACGGTCGAGGAACATGCCCAGGAGACGATCCACCATCACGGCGGGGCCAATCGCCGCGTCGCGGTCCTGATCGCCGCCTTGGCCGCGGCGCTGGCACTGGCCGAAACGGGCGAGCGGCAGCAGCAGAACGCGTACCTGACCCATCACATCTCGCTCTCGGACGATTTCGCCTTCTATCAGGCGAAGAATGCGCGGGCGGCGATTTCGGCGGCCGAGGCCAGCATCCTTGGAAGCCTGCCCAACGCCGGCGAGCCGGGACCGCAGGCCGCTATCGCCCGCGCCAGAGCCAACGAGGCGCGGCTCCGAGATGAGCCCGGCGGCGACGGGATGAAGCAGATCAGAGAGCGGAGTACCGTCGAGCAGGAAAGCCGCGACCACGCGTTTCATCGCTATCACCAGTTCGAACTGGTGGTCGGGGCATTGCAGATCGGCATCGTGCTCGCCTCGGTCGCCGTGGTCACCGCGGTGCCGGCGCTGGCGGTTGTCGCCGGCCTGATCGGCGCCGCCGCGGCTGGCTTTGGCATCTACGTCGCCGTTGGATGAGGCGCCTCCATTCAGACCCGAAACCATAGCGATCGCTCCGGTTGCAACGTCACGTCGAGAGGCGACGCCACATGCGGCGCGTACCTGACTGGTATCCGCCATTAGTGGAGCGCAAGTCGATGGCCGCATGTCCGTGTGTCATTGCGAGCGGAGCGAAAGCAATCTCGCGCGAGGGGGCGCACGGCCCGAGATTGCTTCGTCACTTCGCTCCTCGCGATGACAGAATTGGCGAAACCGCACTTCATTGAACCGCACCTCATTGATTCGTGCTGCTGGCCGTAATCCGCCACGACATCGTTTCTGGCGCAACCATTCGGCGGGCGTGTTCAGTGGTTGCGCGCTACCGTTGAGCTGGTTATGGCCACATTGCGTTCGGTCCGACATCGTGCGCGGTCGTCACGCTCTTGAGCAGTGCGTCGAGACCTGGCCGCTCCAATCGTTTGAGATCCATCCCGTTGCGTCCGCCAGTCACAAGTCGGCCTTTGGAGTCGATGATATCCGTCCATTCCGCGCTGCGGCCATGCCGGGCACATCGATCGCCCAATCCTCGGCAGGAGTACCTCCTTTGCGAGTGTGTCGCAGTTGGTGGCGTCCGGGATGAGCGTGGCCTGGGCGATGACCTCGTAAGGGTAGCCCGGCGGTGCTCCGCCCGGAGGCACGAAGACGGCAGGGATCAGCACCGGGTCCAGCCCGACGACCCGGGTGATGTCGGACATCGAGACCTGGGCGCCGCGAGGGATGAACATCGCGCGGAGTTTCAGCGTGTTGTGGCCGAACGGAAGATTGGCGTCGGACAATGGGCCGTCCCGTGCGTTAGGAGTTGGTAAGAAAAACTAACAGACCCGAACCGCCTTAGCAACCTTTTGCGGTGCCTTCAGGGCGCTATCGGCCGATTGGGCGGCCCAAAGCACGGAAATCGGCGATGCAAGCCCAAGGCCTTGCGCTTGGCCGTCCCGAAAGCGGGCCGCGCGGGTATCACGATGCGGCTTCCAGCGCCTCCTCGGCCGCCAGCCAGTCCGCTTCCGCCTGGGCGGCGAGCTTCCGGATGAGCGCTAGCCGTGCGTTCGCCGCAGCGATCTCCGCCTTGCGGGTGGGCACATACAGCGCGGGATCGGCCAACGTCTGCTCGATCGCGGCGCGTTCCGCGGCGAGCTTCGTCAGCCGCGCCTCGGCCTCGCGCGCCTGCCGGCGCAATGGCGCCAGTGCCGCGCGCGCGTCCGCCCGCTCGCGGCGCTCACCGCGGCGACCCGCGTTCTCGGACTTCTCGGCCGGCCGCGACCGTTCGGCGAGCAGCGCGCGATAATCGTCCAGGTCGCCGTCGAACGGCCGCACCGTGCCGTCGGCGACCAGCCAGAGCCGGTCGGCCACCAGCTCCACCAGATGCGGATCGTGCGTGATCAGCAGCACCGCGCCCTGGAAGTCGGCGAGCGCCTTCACCAGCGCCTCGCGCGCGTCGATGTCGAGGTGGTTGGTCGGCTCGTCCAGGATCAGCAGTTGCGGCGCCTCGCGCGTCGCGAGCGACAGCAGCAGCCGCGCCTTCTCGCCGCCGGAGAGGTTGGCGACCGGCGTCTCGGCCCGGTCGGCGTCCAGGCCGAACCGCGCGAGTTGCGCCCGCACCTGCGGCGGCGAGGCGCGTGGCAGCGCGCGCGTCATGTGCTCGATCGGCGTCTCCGACACCACCAGTTCGTCCGCCTGGTGCTGGGCGAAATAGCCCACGCGCAGCCTGGGTCCGCGGCGGATTTCACCAGCAAGGGCGGGCAGACGATCGGCCAGCAGCTTCGCGAGCGTGGACTTGCCGTTGCCGTTGGCGCCGAGCAGCGCGATGCGATCGTCCATGTCGATCGTCAGCGATACGTCGCGCAACACCGGCGCGCCGTCGTAGCCGACCGCGGCACGCTCCAGCGCCACGATGGGTGGGGCGATGCGGGCGGGTTCCGGGAAGTCGAACCGGGTGGGCGCGTCCTCGATCACCGTCTCGATCTGCGGCAGCCGCGCCAGCGCCTTGATGCGCGACTGCGCCTGCCGCGCCTTGGAGGCCTTGTAGCGGAAGCGGTCGATGAACGACTGGATATGCGCGCGCTCGGCGGCGATGCGCTCGGCTTCGCGTGCGTGCTGCAAGGCGCGCTCCGTGCGGATGCGCACGAATTCGTCGAACCCGCCGGGGGTGACGCCGATCTTGCCGCGGTCGAGGAAGGCGATCGCCTGCACCGCGCGGTCCAGCAGGCCGCGGTCGTGCGACACCAGCAGCGCCGCACCTGGGAAGCGCGCCAGCCACTGCTCCAGCCACAGCGACGCCTCCAGGTCGAGATGGTTGGTCGGTTCGTCCAGCAGCAGCAGCTCGGGTGCGGCGAACAGCGCGGTGGCGAGTGCCACGCGCATGCGCCAGCCGCCCGAGTATTCGCCGACCGGGCGCTGCTGCGCAGCCTCGTCGAAGCCGAGGCCCGCAAGGATGGCGGCGGCGCGGGCCGGCGCCGCATCGGCGCCGATGGCCCGCAGCCGTTCATGGATTTCGGCAAGGCGCTCCGGCGACGCGGTGTCCGCCTCGGTGAGCAGCGCCAGGCGCTCGGGGTCGCCTTGCAGCACGGTGTCCAGCAGCGTCGCGTTGCCGCATGGCGCCTCCTGCGCCACCGTGGCGACGCGGGCGCGGTTGGCGAGGCGGATTTCGCCGCTGTCCAGCGCCATCTCGCCGGCGATCGCGCGCAGCAGCGTGGACTTGCCCGCGCCGTTGCGGCCGACCAGGCCGATGCGGCGGCCCTGGTCCACCGTCAGGTCGGCGCCGTTCAGAACGACGCGCCCACCCAGCCGAATGGTGGCACCGGAGATGACGAGGACGGACATGGCGGCGGGTGATCCGACAGGGGGTGGCCCGCGGTCAAGGCTTGGCAGCATATTCCGCCGTTGACCTTTAATCACTGCTCCATTAGTATGGAGACATGAAGAAGTCAGAGGCGCTTGCGGCGCTGGCAG
>DATBKQ010000320.1:0-2564 GCA_036555825.1 Acetobacteraceae bacterium
CGCCATCTGTTTCGCCAGCGCCACAAAATCATCGGCGTAGCGCACCAGCTTGACATCGGCCGTTCGAGCTGGCCCTTGCGGCCCGTGAAACAAAGCATCGAACCAGTGCAAATACAGGTTGGCCAGCAGCGGCGAGGCTACTGCCTGAACGCAAAAGATAACAAGGGCCAGCTTGGGGCGTCGGTTGTTGCAGAGGCCGGTGCGGAGGTCGTGGATCCAGGTTGGGATCGGGCCCGGGAGTCGATATCCGAATGGAGTGCCGAATGGTGATCGTGTCCCGGCCTATGAGGACCTCCTTCACGAGCAGCCGCAAGATCTTCTGTCGTTCGGCGACGTCCAGCGTATGGGCACGTGCCCGCAGGCGGCCGCGGAAATCTCCCAGCGTCTGGACCAGCCGTAGATACTTGGTTTGATCTGCTGCGGCGGTTTCCAGCGACTGCAATTCGGCTTGGATCGTCTGGTCTTGCCGGCGAAGCTCAGGCATGCGACAGCGCAGTTGTTCCAGACTCATCAGTCCATCCTGATAGGCGGTCAACAGTCGGTCCATGCTCTTTGATAGCCGGACCTGATCCCGCTGCAACTGTTCTTCCCGCCGCTTCAGCGGATCGGCATCTCGGGCCGCCTCCAACCGGCGGTTGAGTTCTTCCTGAATGATTTGCGGATCTTCCAATAGCCGCACGATCTCGGTCCAGACCACGGCGTCCAGGTGATCCTGGCGAACGGGCGGGTTCTCGCACACCGGACCCTTGAGATGACGATAGGCGTCGGAACCGATGCATCGGTAATAATAGAGCCTGCGCGCCGAAGTCTGCGTTGAAGTGCGATACAGGCCGTAGCCGCAGCGCTCGCAAACCAGCATCCCCTGTAACAAGGAGGGCTCCACGGTGCGCCGTGGCGAGTGCCGTTTGTTCTGCTCCAACTGCTCCTGGGCCAAGGCGAATGTTTCCTCGCTAATCAAGGCGGGAACCGCGATCTCGATCCAATCCTGGCGTGGCCGTTCGTGATTGGCGCTGTTGCGGCTGGGCATCCTGTTGCGTTGCCGCAGTGGTCGCGTGATTCGTTGTCGCGGGCGGAGCTCGGTCTTGCCATAGCAGGCCCGGCCACAATACGCGGGGTTGCGCAGCAGACCCCAGATCGTCGATCGTTCCCAGCGTGTGGTCCCGGTCCTGGTCGGAATTTGACGTTCATTGAGCACGCGGGCAATCGCGTTGATGCTCAAACCTGGCTGCGTGTACATCTCATACACCAGGCGAACGACCGCGGCCTCGGCTTCGAGAACTTCATAATACGCTGCCGTAGTATCACTCTTTTTGACGTAGCGATAGCCATAGGGTGCACCCGACAAAACATTGATCGACCCCTGTTGTGCGCGGTGGCGCTTGCCGCGACGAGATCGCTCGGCAATCTGTGCCCGCTCGTATTCGGCGATCATTCCCTGGAATTGCACCAGCAGTTGGTCTTCCGGCGTCGCACCAGAGGGTGCTTTCAAAAACACGACCTCCACGCCGCATCGCGACAGCTCTTCAGTCAATAAGACCTGGTATGCGTATTTGCGGCTCAGGCGGTCAGGTGAGAACACAAGAGCGGCCTGGATGTGTCCTGCCGCCGCCACATCGCGCAAAGCTTCCAGACCGGGCCGTAACAGAGTGGCCCCGCTATAGCCTTCATCCTGGAAGCGCCACTCGGGTGGAACCAGATAGCCGTGGCTGTCGGCGTACTCCACCAGTGCTGCCAACTGGCTGGAGATGGTGTGATTCTCCTTCTGGCGATCTGATGATACGCGCGCGTACAATGCCGCAGGTTTCATCTGTCAGAACCTCCTGATTGGCGGCCGAGTGGCAGGCGTCGGCGCCAGTGGGGCGGACCTGGTCCGGCACGAGTAGTTCATAGGCCCGCGCCAGCTTCTCCGCCAGCAACCGATCAAATTGATATTCCAGCCGCAGAGCTCGTTGCCGCTCCGGCGGCCGGTTAGCCACGTCCTCCCCCGCGATGCAGCATCGCCAACACCGCCCGACTGACAATCTCGCTCAACGTTACGCCGGTCGAAGCCGCGTAGCTGCGGAGCTTGTCGACAAGACTGCGCGACAGCTTGACGGTAAACGATACTTTGGCATCGGCAATCGGGAGGGGACGTCTGAGCTGCTGAGCCTGCTCGAGATATCGATAGGCCTGCCGCGTGGAAATGGCGCAAGTGCGGGCGAGACGATCGGCAGCCTCGGGCAAGTGAGGATGTTCCTGCAGCAGGGTGCGAGCCAGATTGAGCCGCTCGGCTTTCTGGGCATCGCTGGCGCGCGCCATTTGACATATAAATACGCCTATTTATGTCACTTGTCAAGCGCTCTCTCAAGGTTCTGATCCTTTCGCTGCTGACGATACGGAACGGTCCGGCTGAACTCGAAGTTATCTTTTGCGTTCAGGCAGTAGCTACCCCGCCCTGTGGCGTCCCCTGCTTCGGCCGGCCCCAGCTACTGCCTCCGCCGCCCGGTCCCTGATTCCGCTCCACCACCGGCGCCTCCAGCCACATCCGGATCAGCCGTAAAACCGAGCGGTCCGCGATGCGCACG
>DATBKQ010000321.1:0-1838 GCA_036555825.1 Acetobacteraceae bacterium
GCACTTTCAGCCCGTGATCCAACAGGCCCTTCCACGCCAGATGATGCAGCACAGCCGAGCCGAAGCCGCCGATCGCGCCTTCCTCGATGGTGATCAGCACCTCGTGATGGCGTGCCAGTTGCTCCACCAGCGCGGCATCCATCGGCTTGGCAAACCGTGCGTCCGCCACCGTGGCCGGCAGCCCACGGGCTGCCAGTTCATCGGCCGCCTTCAGCGCGTCGCCGAGGCGCGGGCCCAGCGACAGAATGGCGATGTTGTTGCCCTCGCGCAGCACCCGGCCGCGACCGAGCGGCAGAACCTCGCCGCGCGCCGGCAGTGCCACCCCCACCCCGTCGCCGCGGGGGTAGCGCAGCGCGGACGGCCGGTCGCCGATCGTGACGGCGGTCGCCACGGCATGCACGAGTTCCGCTTCGTCCGCGGGGGCCATGAGGACGAACCCCGGCAGGCAGCCGAGATAGGCGAGGTCGAAGCTGCCCGAATGGGTGGCGCCATCGGCGCCGACCGGCCCCGCGCGGTCCAGCGCGAAGCGAACCGGCAGCCCCTGAATCGCGACGTCATGCACCACCTGGTCGTACGCGCGCTGCAGAAACGTCGAATAGATGGCGCAGAACGGCTTCATGCCCTCGGTCGCCATGCCGGCGGCAAACGTCACCGCGTGCTGTTCGGCAATTCCCACGTCGAAGCAACGGTCGGGAAAGTACTTTCCGAACCTGTCGAGCCCGGTGCCCGATGGCATCGCCGCGGTGATGGCGACGATCGAGCTGTCGCGCTCCGCCTGGTCGATCAGCGCCTCGGCGAATACCTTGGTGTAGCTGGGCGGCCCCGGCGGCGCCTTGGCCTGCTCGCCGGTGATCACGTTGAACTTCGAGACAGAGTGCAGCTTGTCGGCCGAGGCTTCCGCCAGCGGGTACCCCTTGCCCTTCTTGGTGATGGCGTGGACCAGGATCGGCCCGGTCTCCTCCGCCTCGCGGACGTTGCGCAGCACCGGCAGCAGGTGCTCGAGGTTGTGCCCGTCGATCGGTCCGACATAGTAGAAGCCGAGTTCCTCGAACATCGTGCCGCCGGTCAGCATGCCGCGGGCATATTCCTCCGCCCGCCGGGCGGTCCGCTCGAAACCGCGCGGAAAGCGCTTGGCCATGCGGGCGCCCAGTTCGCGCAACGACAGGAAGCTGCGCGAGGACATCAGCCGCGACAGGTAGGCGCTCATCGCGCCGACCGGCGGAGCGATCGACATGTCGTTGTCGTTCAGGATCACCAGCAACCTTGTGTGGCGGGCGCCGGCGTTGTTCATCGCCTCGTACGCCATGCCGGCGCTCATGGCGCCGTCGCCGATCACGGCGATGATGTTGCGCTCTTCTCCCTTCAGGTCGCGGGCCACCGCCATGCCGAGCCCGGCCGAGATCGAGGTGGACGAGTGCGCCGCCCCGAACGGGTCGTATTCGCTCTCGGCGCGGCGGGTAAAACCGGACAGGCCACCGCCCTGGCGCAATGTGCGGATACGGTCGCGCCGCCCGGTCAGGATCTTGTGCGGATAGGCCTGGTGGCCGACGTCCCAGATCAGCCGGTCATGCGGCGTGTCGAAAATAGCGTGGATTGCCACCGTCAGCTCGACCACGCCAAGTGACGCACCCAGGTGACCGCCGGTGACAGACACGGCGTCGATCGTCTCGGCGCGCAGCTCGTCCGCCAGTTCGCGTAATTGCTCCGGGGAGAAATTGCGCAGGTCGGCCGGATAGCGAACACGATCCAGCAGCGGTGTTTTGACAGGGCTCATGGTGCCTCCGCTCTGAGTTCAGTTCCGCCTGGCTACGACATAGGTGGCGAGCGCCCGCAGCAGC
>DATBKQ010000322.1:0-5925 GCA_036555825.1 Acetobacteraceae bacterium
GTGCAGTTCGGTACCCAGGAATTCCGCGATTGCTCCAGGACCTGACCGGCTGGTGCCGGTCCGCCCTGATCGGGCTTCCGCGTCCGGATTGTAGTTCGTATTGGTGTTCACGTCGTAGACCAGCGTGCGGCCGTCGGCGCCTGCGATGAACTCGATACCCGCCACCTCGATCCCTGCAGCCGCGAGAAAGCGCTCCAGTCGCGTCCGCAGCGCCCCCTGAATGCCATCGATGACGGTGAATTTGTCCCGTGGCGCCTCGCCGGCCGGGCAATTGGCCTCGCCCACGGCGCAGGCATCGGCCGGGCAGAGCTCGAAGCCGTCGCTGGTATCGACCTCCACGGCATACAGGAAGCGCCCGCCGACGAATTCGGCGCGCGTGATGAACGGCCGCGGAGCCCGGATGTATTCCTGCAGCAGATGCAGGCCATCCACCGACGCCTCATAGGCATCCGAGGCCAGATACGTCTCCAGGCTCTGCACCGACGCAAGGAACCGCACGCCAAGGCCCTTGCCGCCGCGGTTCGGCTTCAGGATGAACGGCTGGTCGGCGAAGTAACGCCGCGCGGCGGCGGTGAGGCGCTCGCGCCCGCCGACCAACACGGTGCGCGGCGTGGCGATGCCCTGGCTTTCCAGCGCCGCGTACTGGCGCGCCTTGCTGATCTCGAGGTCCAGCGCACCAGGGCCGTTCACCACCCGGCGGCCCCAGCGCACCAGCCAGGCCAGGACAGCGGTCGTCAGCTCGGCGGCGAACCGATGATCGCGCGTGTGCGATGACGCGCTCATCCGGTTGTAGAACACGCCGTCCGGCGGCGCGGAGGCGAGGTCGAATGTGCCGGCATCGAGGAACCACTCGGTCCAGGGCAGCCGCCGCTGATCGAGTGCCTGCGCCAATGGCGGCAGCCAGGCGGAGTTTTCGTGCAGGATGTGGATGCGGCGCACGCTACGGCCTCCTCGGACACTCCGCAATGGAGTGGGATTTTTCATCCGACCGCAAGGAGCTCGGTTCATTTTCCACAAATCGCCTCCACCGCCGGCTCGACAAAGAATTTTCTTCCATCAGAACGCCCTGAGGCAGTGTGTTGCCCGCGCCGCTTTCCGGTCGCGACCGGGGCGGGAGGAATTTGCCGGGGCGGCACGCGGCAATGGCGCCGCGGGACGCATCGCTTGGCCTCTTCTGTAGGCTGCGCGGATATCGGACCCCGACAGGGACGCATTTCAGCGATTGGGGCGGAACGGTGGTGGAGCTGAGGGGATTTGAACCCCTGACCCCCTCATTGCGAACGAGGTGCTCTCCCAGCTGAGCTACAGCCCCGTCCCGCAGGGCGCGGACAATGCTCAGACGCCCTGGCGAAAGTCAAGCAAGGCGGTTGCGCAACAGGTTGCGGACCGAATCCCCGCCCGCTAAAGCATGCCGAGGTCAGGTTGACCTCATCCTGCTGATGACCAGAGGCGGAATGGTCGGGGGTCTGAATCACGCGCTCACTTCCGCCAGCACTGGGAGACGATCCGAGTGATCGACATACTCTTCGAACTCGCCATTTACGTGGTCAATCTCTACAAGTGGGCCATTATTCTGGCCGCGATCTTCAGCATTCTGACGGCATTCGGCGTCCTGGACACGCGTAACCGCATAGTTTGGACGATCGGCGATTTCCTTTACAAGGTAACCGAACCGGTGCTGCGGCCGATCAGAAACATCCTGCCCAGCTTCGGTGGAATCGACCTTAGCCCGTGGGTGGCCGTCATCCTGATCCAGTTTGTCATCCTACCGGTGTTGGCCAGACTGCACGCTGCGATCACCTACGGAACCTGGCAGCCGTTGGTCTTTTGACGATGTTCTGGCGCCCGGTTCCCGGCGGCGTTGCCGTGGCGGTAAAGGTGCAGCCGAGATCGCGCCGACCGGGGCTGCACGGGCCGGCCGAGTCGGCCAGCGGTGAACGGCTGCGCGTCGCAGTCACCGCCCCACCGGAAAGCGGCCACGCCAATCGGGCCGCGTGCGCCACGCTGGCGGAAGCGCTCGGGCTGCCCGCCTCGGCCGTGCGCGTGACCGCGGGAGCGGCGGCACGGGAAAAGACGCTGCACGTCGCCGGCGATCCGCAGCTTCTGGCCGGCAGGCTGGCCAGCCTGTGACGGCGCGCATCATCGACGGGAAAGTGGTCGCGCAGCACCTGCGCGCGCAAGTGGCGGACCAGGTCGCCGCCCTGCCGTTTCGCCCTGGGCTGGCCGTGGTGCTGGTCGGCGACGATCCGGCGAGTGCGGTTTACGTGCGAAGCAAGGACCGTGCGGCAGCCGCCGCGGGAATCGCCTCGCGCACTATCCGCCTGCCGGCCGACACCTCCGAGGACACTCTGATCACCCGGATCGCACGCCTCAACACCGATCCCGCCGTGGACGGCATCCTGGTACAGCTTCCTTTGCCGCCCCACATCGCGCCGCAGGCGGTCGTCGAGGCGATCGATCCAGAGAAGGACGTCGATGGCTTCCACCCGCTGAATGTCGGGCGGCTGGCGATGGGGCAGCCGGGCCTGGTCCCGTGCACGCCCGCCGGGGTGATGAAACTGCTGACGCACGCCGGTGTCGCGCCGGAGGGCCTGCGCGCCCTGGTTCTGGGGCGTTCCACCATCGTAGGACGTCCCATGGCGTCGCTGCTGCTGGCCGCTAACGCCACGGTGACCATGGCACATTCGCGCACTCGCGATCTGGTCGCCGAGTGCCGGCGGGCAGATATCGTCGTGGCAGCCGCGGGAAGACCCGGGCTGGTACGGGGCGAATGGATCGCGCCCGGCGCCACGGTGATCGACGTCGGCATCAACCGCCTGGCCGACGGCAGTCTGTCGGGAGACGTGGCGTTCGCCGAAGCGATTGCTCACGCCGGCGCGATCACGCCGGTGCCAGGCGGCGTCGGCCCCATGACGATCGCCTGCCTGCTGGAGAATACCGTGACCGCCGCACTCCGCCGCCGCTGAGGCGGCGCAGTGCATGCGTACTTCCCGGGTCGTTTGCAATGCAGGCGCCTGGTGGCATCCAATCGTCCGACGGGCATCGGGAGGCGCGCATGGTACGCGTGGTGGGCATCGACCATCTGGTTATCAGGGTCAGCGACTACGAAAGGTCCAAGGCGTTCTACGGCCGGTTGTTCGCATTCCTGGGCTTCGAGATCTCCGACGAGTACGAGGATGCGATCGGCTGGACCAACGGCAAGACCCGTTTCTGGATCGGCCCGGCCGACGCGGAAGGCCGCGGGCGCAAGTACCGCATCGGCGATGTCGGCTTCCACCACTATGCCTTCCAACTTCGCAGCCGCAAGGACGTGGACGCCCTGCAGGAATTCCTGCACGAACTCGGCGCCACCATCGTCGATCCCGCCGGCGAATATTACGACGATTACTACGCCGTGTTTTTTCTCGATCCGGACGGACTGAAGCTGGAAGGCATGAAATACGGCGAACGCCATGCGCGCGAGGCACGCCGGAAGGCCGCGGCCCAATGACCGTCGCCGCCTCGCACTCGGTCTATGCACGTCTGCCGGTATTCTACGGGTGGATCATCGTCGCCGTCGTGTTCGTCACCATGGGCGTCGCGGTGAATGCGCGTACAGCGTTTTCCCTGCTGTTTCCCCCGATCCTCGACGAGTTCGGCTGGGAACGCGGCACGACGGCCGGCGCTTTTTCATTCGGCTTCATCGTCTCGGCGCTCATGAGCCCGACACTCGGCAGGCTGATGGACCGGCGCGGACCGCTCGTGGTCAACGAACTCGGTGTCGTCCTGATCGGCGTGGGTCTGCTGCTGGCGACCCTGGTCCAGGCGCCTTGGCAGCTCTACGCCACACTCGGCATGCTGGTGGGCGCCGGCAGCGTCTGCCTTGGCTACACCGGCCAAGGGCTGTTCCTGCCCAACTGGTTCGCCCGCCGTCGCGGCCTCGCGATGAGCCTGGCTTTCTCCGGCGTCGGTGTTGGCTCGGTCATCCTGCTGCCCTGGCTGCAGTCCCTGATCGTACGCGCCGGCTGGCGCAGCGCCTGCCTGGCCCTGGGCATCCTGGTCTTGGCACTGCTGCTGCCGCTCAACCTGCTGGTGCGGCGGCGCCCTGAGGGCATCGGCCTCAACCCGGACGGCGACAGCATCGCGCATGCCACGCAAAGCGTCAGCGCAAGCCTCAGCATCGTCGATCCGGCCTGGGCCGCCGTCGAGTGGACGCTGAGCCGCGCGATGCGTACGGCAAGGTTCTGGTGGATCGCTGTCGGCTACTTCTGTGCGCTGTTCGCCTGGTACGCCGTGCAGGTGCACCAGACGAAGTACCTGCAGGAGATCGGCTTCACCCCCGCGCTCGCGGCCTGGGCGCTCGGCGGTGTCAGCCTGGCCGGCATTCCGGGCCAGATCGCGCTCGGTCACCTGTCGGATCGCATCGGCCGCGAGCTTGTCTGGATGGTCGGCAGCCTCGGCTTCACCGCGACTTTCCTGCTGCTCCTGGCGCTGCGCGAGACCCCGACGCTGCCGCTGCTCTACCTGATGATCGCCGCACAGGGCGTACTCGGCTATGGCATCACTTCCGTGATCGGCGCGATCCCGGCTGAGATCTTCCAGGGCCGCCACTACGGCAGCATCTTCGGCACGCTGATGCTGGCATCCATTGCCGGCGGAGCTGCTGGGCCCTGGTTGACAGGCACGCTGCACGACACAACCGGCAGCTATACGATCGCCTTCTGGATCGCGATCGCCTGCAGCCTGCTCTCGGCGATCGCCATCTGGTTTGCCGCACCGAGAAAGGTGCGGCTCGTCGCGGGACGTGTCGCGGCTCGTTAGGCTCCAGCTCCAGATTCGTCCACCTTCGAGGAGCCGGCCCAGGATCGCAAACAACCGTATCGTCTGGAGCGAGTCATGAACGAGATAACCTTCGACACGGCCGCCGCAGGGCGCTACGAGCAGGCAATGGCCCAGGTAACCGGCCATTTCGTCCCGTTTCTTCTGCGCGCGGGTCGAATAGCCACCGGACAACGAGTGCTGGACATCGCCACCGGCACGGGGCTCGCCGCCCAGGCAGCAATGACAATCGTTGGACCCACGGGGCATGTTACCGCAGCCGATTCTTCTGCCTCCATGGTCGAACAGGCCAGAGTGCGACTTGGCAAGGTGGCCAATGTCACGGTCTGTGTCGCGGACGGACAGGCCATGCAGTTCCCCGACACCAGCTTCGATGCGGTGTTATGTAGCCTCGGTTTGATGTTCTTCCCGGACCCGGCGCGAGGGCTGGCCGAATTTCATCGGGTTCTTCGTCCCGGCGGGCGTGCCGCCGTGTCCGTCCTGACCGTGCCCCAACGCTCCTATAATGGTCGCATCAACGTCGTCGCGGTCCGGTACAGGCCCGATCTACAGACCGCGATCGCGCGAACGTTTGATCTCGGTGACGAAACCAGGCTGGGTGGAATGTTTGCGCGAGCCGGCTTCCGCGATGTCGAGACCATGCCGCAGCGTCACGACTTCGTGCTCCCATCTTTCGCCGAGTACTACGAACCGTTCGAGGCTGGCGCTACATCCACCGGCGAGGTTCTAAGGCAGTTGCCGGAGACGGCCCGGCAAGCCGTGCGCGAGGAGGTAAGACAATCCCTCAACGATGACGGCGGTCCGGTGACGATTCCGGTGGAACTCCTGATTGTCAGCGCCTGCAAATAGCTGCCCGACAATCCGTCGCGTTGTGCGGCAGTTACGCGGCCTTGCTGCTGCCGTTCTCCCGCCGCCGCGCGATCTGATCGAGACAGGCGGTCAGCGCGGACTCGAGGCGCGCCGTCACGGCTTCAAGGCGTTCCACCAGGACTTCCGCGCGCGAACGGTCGTTGCGCGTGACCGCGTCCGCGATCTCCTCGAGCACCTCGCCCAGGCCGATCGCACCGCAGGTCTCGGCCAGGCCGCTGATCTCCTCGCAGTTGCGCA
>DATBKQ010000323.1:0-8272 GCA_036555825.1 Acetobacteraceae bacterium
CACTTCCAGCGTGATCGGGTCGATGTCCATCTCAGCCTCGCGTCAGCAGCAGGTTGCCGTTGTCCAATACCGTGCCACGCCACCCGGGTTCGACAAGCGTGGTGGTGTCGTCCTGTTCCACGATGGCGGGGCCACTGAACATGAGCCCAGCCGGCATGGCGGCGCGATGGTATATGGCGGCCTGCACCGGCGAACGCGCAGCCGCAACGCGAATGTCGCGCGGCGGCTTGACCGGATCGGCGCCGAGTGGCCGATACGCGCCTTCGTCCAGATGGTCGCTGCCGCCGGCGCGATGCACCGTGCGCAGGTTGACGATCGCCGCCGGCTGCTCGGTGGCGTGGCCGTAGATACGATCGTGCAGCAGCAGGAACTGGCGATACAGTTCTTGTAGGGCGTCGGATGCATCAGCATCGAGCGGCACTTCGAGATGGTACGACTGTCCAATATACCAGACATCGGCAGCGTACTGAATCGACGATGGCATGTCGCCAACGGCTTCCTCGGCCATCAGGCGCGCGCAGGAATCGTCCAACTCGTCCAGCACGCGACGCACATCCGCGAAGTCCAGGCCGGCAAGCGGACGCGGGAACGCGATCGCTACCTCGTGCTCGATCGGTGCGGCGAGCAGGCCGGCCGCCGAAAGCACGCCTGGGTGACGCGGGATCAGCACGCTGCCGATGCCAAGTTCGGCCGCCAGGGCGGTCGCATGCAGCGGGCCCGCGCCACCCAGCGCAACCAGCGTGAAGCGGCGCGGATCGAGGCCGCGGCGGATCGACACCAGGCGGATCCCTTCCACCATTTGCGCGTTCACCACCCGATGAATGCCCAGCGCGGCATCCTCGACCGACAGGCCGAGTGGCCGGGCGATGTGATGCTCGATCGCGGTGCGGGCCAGTGCGGGATCGAGTGCCACCGATCCTCCGGCGAAATACGCCGGATCCAGCCAGCCCAGGACCACCGACGCGTCGGTGACCGTCGCCTGATCGCCACCACGGCCATAGCACGCGGGACCGGGTTCCGAGCCGGCTGAATGCGGTCCGACCCGCAGGCCCCCCGCGGCGTCGATCCAGGCGACGGAGCCGCCGCCGGCGCCGATCGCATTGACATCGACCATCGGCACGCGCACCGGGAACCCGCCGATATTGCCTTGCGCGCGGATCACCGGCTCGCCGCGTTCGACCAGCGCGATGTCGCTCGACGTGCCGCCGACATCGATGGTGATCAGGTCGCGATAGCCGGACGATCGGCCGACGATCCCGCCGCCGATCCCGCCGGCGGCGGGACCGGACAGAAACAGCCGCACCGGCCGCTTGCGTGCCACCGACGTTCCCGCAAGACCGCCGCGCGACTGCATGATCTGCAACGGCGCACTGACGTTCGCGGCGCGCAGACCGTCCTCCAGGCGCTGCAGATAGCGGCCAACAATCGGCTTCATATAGGCGTCGAACGCGGTGACGACGGTTCGTTCGTATTCGCGGAAGGTCGGATCGACCTCGCTGGACAGGGATACGGCGATCCCGGGATGCGCCGCCTCGATCAACTCGCGCGTACGCTGCTCGTGCTCCGGACACAGGAAGGAGAACAGGTAGCACACAGCGATCGCCTGCGCACCGTCGGCCACCAGTTCGGCCGCCGCGCGGCGTACGGATTCCTCGTCCAGCGGGACGATGATCTCGCCAGCGGCGGAGACCTGCTCGCGCGCCTCCTTCCGTTGCGCGCCGGGGGCGAGGAATACCGGCGTCACCGGTTCCAGCAGGATGCGGTGCAGATCCTGGCGAAGCTGGTAGCCGATCTCCAGGATGTCGCGAAATCCCTCGCTGGCGATCAGGCCGATCCTGGCTCCCTTGCGTTCCAGCACCGCGTTGGTGGCGATCGTGGTGCCGTGGAGAAATCGCGCTATCTCGCCAGGAGCGACACCCAGGTCGCGCGCCAGGTGCGTGACCGCGTTCATCACCGCCTGACTGGGGTCGCCGCGCGTGGTGGGGATTTTCAGCGTCTGCATCGGCTCGCCCGCCCGGCGACAAACGACGTCGGTGAACGTGCCGCCGATGTCGACGCCGATATCGACTGTCACGACCTGGCCTGCCGATACTTCGCCATCACCTCTGGTGTCGGCGGATAGAGGCCCGCGAGCGGCGCGCCCTGCTCGATCTGGTGCTTGATCCAGACCTCCACCTCTTCCTGCTCTTGCCCCTTGTGCGCGACTTCGTCGGCCAGGTGCCGCGGAATGACGGCGACGCCGTTGCCGTCGGCCACGACGATGTCGCCGGGCTCCACCATGACCCCGCCGCAGCCGATCACCTCCTGCACGCCGACCGCCAGCAAGGACCGCGGGCTTGGCGGCGGCGCGTTGCCGCGGCAGAACACCGGCAGTGGCATCCGGGCGATCACGCTGACATCGCGCATCCCGCCGTCCGCCACCACGCCGGCCACGCCCAGCGCGATCAGCCGCGCGACGATCACGTCGCCGAGGGCGCCGCTGGTGTCGTCGCGGCCCATGTCGATCACCACCACGCTGCCGGCGGGTATTTCGTCCAGCCGGCCATGCAGGCGGCTGCCGGGACTGACCGGGCTCGCGGTGTCGGTATAATCCTCACGGATCGGCACGTAGCGCACTGTGTAGGCCGGGCCGATGAAGTGGCAGCGCGCCGGATCGATCGGGTGCACGCCCTGGATTGCGCGCGTGCGCATGCCGGCGATCTTCATCAGCACGCCGGTGATCGTGTCGGTGCTGACCTTGCGCAGCCGTTCCATGGTGCCGGTTGCGAGCGGTGCGTCGGCTGCCATCGTCTCCTCCTGCCGTCGTGTCTCGCCTGGATAGCACGGCAGCCTTGTTGTCGTGCAGGTTGCCACCGGCTTTCAGGAATGACAGAACCGGTCGGCGTTCAAGGGATAATGAGGCCGCGCTTTGCCCGACGAGGGGTTTCCTGCCAAAGCTGCCCCGATTCACGCCGCGCAAACCGCCTCGATGCGCCGTACCCTGGTGCTGGCCGCCTGCCTGATGGCCACCTTCATGGCGGCGGTCGAAAGTTCCATCATCGCCACGGCGATGCCGACGATTGTCGCCGATCTCGGCGGCTTCAACCTGTTCTCCTGGGTGTTCGCCGTGTATTTGCTGACCCAGGCGGTCAGCATCCCGGTCTACGGGCGTCTGGCCGATATATATGGACGCAAAGCGGTGTTCTATGCCGGGGCCGGCCTGTTTCTGGTTGGCTCCACGCTGTGCGGCTTCTCGCGCAGCATGGTGATGCTGATCCTGTTCCGCGCCCTGCAGGGCTTCGGAGCGGGCGGCGTGCAGCCGATCGCCACCACCATTCTGGGCGATATCTATACACCGACCGAACGCGCACACGTGCAGGGCCTGGTATCCAGCATCTTCGGCATCGCCGCGGTGCTGGGGCCGCTCTTGGGTGCCTTCCTGGTGGAGCAGGTGAACTGGCAACTGGTGTTCTGGATCAATATCCCGATCGGCATCGCCGCCATCGCGATGATCGCGGCATTCCTGCAGGAACCCATGGAGCACCACCCGCGCCGCATCGACTATGCAGGCTCGCTGCTGCTGATGCTGTCGATCACGGCGTTGATGCTGGTGCTGGTGCAGGGTGGGAGCCTGCCGTATCCCGCGCTGGCGAGCCTGGGTCTGATCTGCCTGGCAATGCTGATGGCGCTAGCCATGCATGAGAGCAGTACGTCCGAACCGATGTTGCCGCTGGACCTGTGGCGCCAGCACAGGATCATCGCCGTCGGCAGTTTCGGCGGCGCGGTTATTTCGGCGGTCATGACCGGCGTGTCGGCGTTCCTGCCGACCTATGTGCAAGGCGCGATGGGGCGCAGCGCGCTGGCGGGCGGCCTGGTGTTGGGGGCGATGTCAGTGACCTGGGCGATCGCGAGCTTCCTGGGTGGCCGGCTGATGGTGCGCACCACGTACCGTCTGACCGCGACCCTCGGCACGCTGGCGCTGATCGCTGGCAGCGCGGTCCTGATCACATTGACACCGGCGCGCGGCACGTTGTGGGCCAGCAGCGGATCGCTGTTGATCGGCATCGGCATGGGACTGTGCAACACCACATTCATCGTCTCGATCCAGGCCGCGGTCCCGTGGCATCAGCGTGGGGCCGCCACCTCGTCCTGCATGTTCCTGCGCTTCGTTGGCCAGTCACTGGGTGCCGCGGCGTTCGGCGCGGTGCTGAACCTGACCCTGCTGCACCGGGCGCCGGAGGCGGCCGACATGGTGAACCGGCTGCTCGAGCCGTCGCAGCGGGATGCGTTGCCGGCCGCCGAATTGGCCCGGCTGATCGACGTTGTCGCGCAGGGTTTGCACAACACGTATCTGCTGGCGGGTGTGCTGTCGGTGGCGGCACTAGGCTTCGCACTGCTGCTGCCCGCGCGGCTGAGCCCGGCAATGCAAGGGCGGAAGACATAGAGGGCTCCTCGGCCTGGCACTCCAAGCCTGCAGGCCCGCAGCCCGCTTGTTTGACCGAGGCGACGGCGGGCCTATAGAGCGTACCCACACTGCCCGCGGGTTGCCGAGTAGGAGTGGAAAGTGCCGCCCTTGCTGGAAATCAAGGACCTGCGCAAGAGCTTCGGGCCGATCAGCGTCCTGCGCGGCGTCGGTTTGACCCTCAACGCCGGCGAAGTACTGGCGCTGGTGGGCGACAACGGCGCTGGCAAATCCACGCTGATCAAACATGTTGCCGGGGTCTATCGGCCAGATGCCGGAGAAGTCAGACTGAACGGGGAACGGCTGGACCTGCACTCGCCAGCGGAGGCGCGACGGCTGGGAATCGAGACCGTCTATCAGGACCTCGCCCTGGCGGATGAGTTGTCGGTCGGTGCCAACATCTTTCTCGGTCGTGAACCGGTGCGGCGTCTGCTCGGCTTGTTCCCGGTGATCGATAACCGGCGTATCCGAACCGAGACCGAGGCGCTGCTGGAGCGCATCGAGAGCCGGATTCCATCGCGCGTGCGCACCGTGTCACGCCTTTCCGGTGGGCAGCGCCAGGCGGTGGCGATCGCGCGCGCGCTCTACTGGCGAGCGAAAGTGGTGATCCTGGACGAGCCGACCGCGGCGCTTGCCGTCATGGAACGCGAGCACGTCATCCAGCTTGCGCGCCGGTTGGCCACCGAGGGTGTCGGAGTGATCTATATCGGGCACAATCTGATCGAGATTCTCGAAGTGGCCGATCGGGTGGCGGTGATGTATCGCGGCCATATCGTGCACGTCACGGGGGCGGCGGACACGACGCAGCAGGAGCTGATCAAGTACATGACCGGCTTCAGCGAAGCCAAGGGGGAGGTCTTGACGGCATAGACACTGGCAAACCGGGCAACGCGGGAGGACAGCGTGAGGAAACTGGTACTTGCGGCGACAACAATGCTTGCCCTGGGTCTGGGCGGACAGGCGCTTGCGGCGGATTTCGGCCCCGCACGGATCGTTGTTCTGGTGAAGGCGACCACGTCGCAATTCTGGGCCACGGTGTTCGCCGGCGCGGATGCGGCGGCCAAGACGCTGGGGATACAGATCTCGAAGCTGGGCGCGCAGGCCGAGACCGACGTCGCGGGCGAGGTGTCGATTATGGAGAACGCGATCGCGTCGAAGCCGACCGCGATTGTGGTAGCGGCGACCAACGCGCAGGCGCTGGCGCAGCCGATTGCCAATGCAACCACGGCGGGAATCCCGGTTGTAGTGATCGATTCCAACGCCAATACCGACAAGTACGTGACATTCCTGGCCACCAACAATGTCGCCGGTGGCGAGAAGGCCGCAGACGAGCTGGCGGCCTGCGTCAAGGCGCGCACCGGCAAGCAGGAGGGCAAGGTTGCTTACATGACCGCGCTGGCGGGCGCGCAGTCGCTGAACGATCGCGACAAGGGTTTTGTCGAACAGTTGAAGAAGTATCCCGGTTTTGCGCTAGTTGAACATCGTGTGGGCAACAACGACCCGGCTCGGGCGCTGTCCGACGCCGAGGATATTCTGACGCGACATCCCGATCTGATCGGGCTGTTCGCCGATAACGAGCTTGAGGGTGATGGTGCGGGCCGGGCGATCCAGGAGAAGACCCTGGGATCGAAGCTCTGCGCGGTTGCATTCGATACATCGGACCAGGAAGTGGCGTTTGTGCGCAATGGCAATCTGGACGGCCTGATCGTGCAGGACCCATTCATGATGGGCTACGCCGGCGTCTGGTACGGACTTGCTGCCTCCAGGGGCGTGGTTTTCCCGAAATATGTCGACTCAGGCGTCCACGTGGTGACCAAGGGGAACATCGACAGCCCGCAGATGGCCGGACTGCTCGATCCGAAAAAATACCATCTGACGCCGTTCCTTGGTGACTGAGGGCCAGGTCGGATGGCGAGCGCGGCCACGTCGGATACCGCGGTTCGGGTCGCCGGACCGCGCGCGGGCCTGCTGCATCACCTGCCGGTGGAGACCTGGGTCGCGGGCTGCACAATCCTGTTGTGGATCGCGCTGGCGCTCGCCTCCCCGTATTTCCTGACTACCGGGAACATCTTCAACATCATGCGGCAGGTTTCCGTGGATGCGATCATCGCCTACGGAGAGCTGTTCACGATCATCACCGCCGGGATCGACCTGTCCGTGGGTTCGGTTGCCGGTCTGACCGGCGTGGTGTTCGCACTGATGCTGGCGAGCGGAACCAACGTCCTGCTGGCCGTGGTGCTGGTGCTGCTGCTGGGCGTGGTGATCGGGGTGGTGAACGGCGCGGCGATCGACCGGCTGGGGATTCCGGCATTCATCGTCACGCTGGCGGGACTGCAAGGATTTCGCGGCCTGACCATGCTGGTTTCCGGTGGCATGACCGTGGCTGGCCTGCCGGAGTCGCTCGGGCTGGTGTCGAACACGTCGATACTGGGCGTGCCGACGATGTTCGTGGTGATGGTGGTGTTTGCGGTGGGTTCGCAGTACTTGCTGGGGGCGACACGGTTGGGCCGCTATCTGTACGCGGTGGGCAGCAACATCGAAGCGGCGCGACGGGTGGGCATCAACGTCACCCGTGTGACCTTGGTCGCCTATGGGCTGGCCTCGGTGTTCGCCACGGCAGCAGGCATGTTGCTGGTGTCACGACTGACGATGGGGAATCCGAACGCTGGCTTCGGGTCGGAACTGCAGGCCATTGCAGCCGCTGTGGTGGGTGGCGCAAGCCTGTTCGGCGGGCGCGGCACGGTCGTTGGCTGTTTCATCGGCGCCATATTGTTCACGACGATCGGCAACGGGGCGAACCTGCTGGGGGTTAATTCGTTCTGGCAGATGGTGATCGAGGGCCTGCTGATCGCCGCGGTTGTGTACTTGGACAATCTGCAGAAGCGCCGGGCGAGTGGCACGTGATGTGACGGGTAAACGACCGCCATTGAACCACCCGTGGTGCCGTCCTATCCTGGAAGTATGACTGTCCCCGCCCCAGGCGCGATCGACTGCGATATCCACCCGGCCCTGCCCAGCATGCAGGTGCTGGTGCCGTATTTCGACGAGTACTGGCGCGCGCACATCCTTATGCGTGGGCTGGAACGCGACAACTACACCGCGTCGGCCTTTCCGCCCAATGCGCCGATCAACTGCCGCCCCGACTGGAAGCCGGCGAAGGGCGCCGGTGGCACCGACCTCGACCTGCTGCGCTCGCAGGCGCTCGACGCGTTCGGCACACGCTATGCCATCTGCAACGTGCTGCATGGCGCGCAGGCGATCTTCAGCGAGGACCTGTCCGCGGCAATGTGCCGGGCGATCAACGACTGGCTCGCCGCCGAGTGGCTGACGAAGGACGACCGGCTGCGCGCCTCCATCGTGGTGCCGATGCACAGCCCCGAGCTTGCGGCGAAGGAGATCGAGCGCATGGCCGCCGATCCGCGTTTCGTGCAGGTGCTGGTGTGGGAGATGGGCGAGCTGCCGCTGGGCCGGCGCATTCATTGGCCGATCTACCGCACCGCCGAACGGCTGGACCTGCCGATCGGGATCCACGCGGGCAGCTCGTATCGTCATCCGCCGACCAATATCGGCTGGCCATCCTATTACCTGGAAGACTACGTGTCCTGGTCCACCGGTTTTGCCGGGGTGCTGAACAGCCTGATCACCGAGGGCGTGTTCGTCGAATTCCCCCGCCTCAAGGTGGTGCTGATCGAGTCGGGCGTGACCTGGCTGCCAGGCTGGATGTGGCGCGCCGAGAAGACCTGGCGCGGCGTGCGCGCCGAGGTGCCGTGGCTGGAGAAGTCGCCGATCGCCTACGCGCGCGAGCATGTTCGGCTGACCATCCAGCCATTC
>DATBKQ010000324.1:0-4630 GCA_036555825.1 Acetobacteraceae bacterium
CTCATGCTGGGCTTCAGCCTTGGTCCGCTGATCGGCGGGGTGCTGACCCACTATCTCGACTGGCGCGTCATATTCTGGGTGAGCGCGGCGAGCATGCTGGTCGCCACAGCGGGCTTCGCCGGCGTCGGAGCGCCCACGGCACGCAACGCCCAGAGCATCGGCCATTTCGACCTGCCGGGTTTCATGCTGCTCTCGATTGCAATGACAACGGTGGTATCGGCGTTGCACGCCTTGCCGGCCCTGACAAGCGCTCCAGTCGTTTTCCTGGGCCTGACCGCAGTGGCGATCGTGACCTTCGTCGCGCTGCTCAGGCATGAAGCGCGCATTCAGGACCCACTCATCGATTTGGACCTGTTCAGGCAGCCTGCGTTCATTCGTGCCGTCCTGCTGGCCTCGATCGCCATGGCCTGCATCCTGGCCCTGCTGTTGTTCTACAATCTGGCCGCGCAGGATCCCTCACGGTTGGCTTTGACCCCAGTCGCCGCTGGCGTGTCGCTGTTGCCGATGAGCGGCGGGCTGCTGATCTTTGCGTTTTCCGCGCCGAAGCTCGTGCAACGTCTTGGCGCACGAAACGCGCTGACCGCGGGCACATTGCTGGTTGCGATCGCAGCCGTCGTGATCGCCGTTGCCGTCTGGCTCAAATCATGGGCGGTGCTGTTGCTTGGGCTGCTCGGCATCGGTGCCGGCCTCGCGCTGCCATACGCGACAGCGCCTCGGCTCGCGCTGGCCAGCTTGCCGGGCGATCAGGTGGGCGCCGGGTCAGGCTTGCTCAATGCGTGCACCTTTCTCGGCGGCAGCATCGGCGTTGCGGCCGGCGCGGTCGCGTTCGCCCTTGGTGGCTTGTCGGCGACCATGGCGATGATAGTGGTCTTGGCGCTTGCCGGCGCCCGACTTTGTCACGGATTGCCGGGCAGACCATGAACGCCGCATGGGCATCGGCAGGCCTTCAATGGATGCCCGCACGTGCAAGTCACTGCGCCGCGGCCGAGCCATTTGCAGTGCTTCGCTGACGCCGCAGTTCCGTCGGCGACCTCCCGTAAACTTCGATGAACACCGCGTTGAACCGCCGCAAACTGCCGAAGCCAGCGGCCAACGCAACCTCCGACACCGGCCGGGTCGTGGTGCCCAGCAGCCGCTTCGCTCTCTGTACCCGCGTGGTCTTCGCGACCTGGGTGGGGCTTGCTCCAAGGAACTTGGTGAAGAGCCGGACCAGATGCCGCTCTCCAACCCCGAGTCTGATGGCGAGCGCGCCCACGCCGGCATCGCCGTCCAGCGCCCTCTTACCGATCAAGCGCAACGCGCGCGCCACCGTCGTCCGCGAGCCATTCCAGGTCGGCGAAAACGGCGCGGTCTCCGGACGGCAGCGCAAACATGGCCGGAAACCCGCCGCCTCTGCAGCGGCGGCAGAGGGATAAAACCGCACGTTCCGTGATTGTGCCGGATGGACCGGACAGACCGGGCGGCAATAGACACGCGTTGTACGCACCCCGGTATAGAACCGACCATCATATGCCGGATCGCGCGCCAAACGCCCGCGGTCACATTCCAGCGTATCAAGCACTCGCGGCCTCCGGGGACAGAGTCCGATTCCGGCCAGTTGAGCAACGACGACCTGCGTTAATCGTAGCGCATTGCCGTGGGGATGAATATGCAAATGCTCGACGATCCGCCGGCCACTCTCGACTACCAGTGGCGCCCGGTGTTCGGATGGAAAGTTGTTGCCACCGCGTTCACCCTTGCGGCCTTCAGTTTTGGCATAGGGTTCTATGGGCCGTCTGTTTTCATAGAAGTCCTGCACTGGGAACGCGGCTGGCCGCTACCGGTCATATCTGCCGCCATCACCACCCATTTCCTGATCAGCGCAATCCTGGTGACACGTCTTCCGTACGCACATCGCCGGTTTGGCGTCGCCGCGGTCACGTTTGGCGGCGTTGCGGCGCTGGCGATCGGCGTATGCGGTTGGTCGATTGCGTCGGCGCAATGGCAATTGTTCGCCGCTTCGTTGGTCAGCGGGTGCGGCTGGGCCGCTACCAGCGGCGCTGCCATCATCGCGATTGTGACGCCGTGGTTCGAGCAGCGACGCGCGTTGGCACTCGGTCATGCATTGAACGGTGCCAGCTTCGGTGGCGTGGTGTTCACCCCTGTCTGGGTGATGCTGGTCGCCGACCTCGGCTTCACGCTGGCAACCATTGCCTTCGGCATCGTTGCGCTCGCTGTGCTCGGCCCCCTGGCTTAGCGTTACCTTCGCCCCAGACCCAACAGCACCAGTTCGCCGCCCCGACCCGCGGCCACCGCCGCGCTGATCTCCAATCGAGCCTTCGTCACCTTGTCCCTACCGTTCGCGCTTGCGATGTTCGCGCAGGTTGGCGTGGTTGCGCATCTGGTCGCCCGCCTCGCACCACAAATGGGCAGTGTCCACGCCGCCCTTGCCGTCAGCCTTACAACTGCCTGCGCTGTCATCGGGCGCCTGCTTCTCGGCGCTCTGGTCGGCAACGCGGACAGGCGACAAATCGCGGCCTGCAACTTCGCCATGCAGGCATGCGGGGTCGCATTACTCGCTTTGGCGTCAGGAACGCTGAGCATCCTTCTCGGATGCGCGTTGTTCGGGCTCGGTGTTGGCAATCTCTTGACGCTGCCGCCGCTGATCGCCCACGAGAATTCAGGCAAGTGGACGTGCCGCAGATCGTCGCGCTGGTCACAGCGATCAATCAGACTGTGTTCGCCTTCGCGCCATCGACCATTGGTCTCATCAGGCAGGCGGCCGGCAGCTACGCACCCGCCTTCCTGGTCGCGGCAGCTATCTTGCTCGTTGCCAGTGCGGTTGTTGGGCTGGGTCGTTCATCACCGCCGTCTCGGCCGTACCGCCAGCGGCAGTGATGGAAACAGGGTCGGCACCTCGCCCACCCGCGCACCCTCGATTTCCAGCAGCCGCAGCTTCGTCACCACCCCGCCGGCCGCAGAGAACCCACCGAGTTTGCCGCCGGCGCCGAGCACGCGGTGGCACGGCACGATGATCGGGAACGGATTCCGCGCCATCGCCTCACCCACCTCGCGCGCGTCGCCGTTGCCGCCGAGCCGCGCGGCTATCTCGCCATAGCTGCGCGTCGCGCCGGCCGGAATGCCGCGCGCGATCGCGTAAATCTCCCGATGCCTAGGCGGGATACCGTCCATATCCAGAGCGGTCGCCGACAGATCGGCCCCGCCGCCGTTCAGCAGCCCTGCGATGCCCTCGATCGCCTGGCGAACCTGCGGCGGCGGAGATGCCTCGTGCGCACCCGGACAACGCCGCCGCAGCCGCGCCCTGGTCGCGCTCTCGCTGCGCTCCGGCAGTTGCACGCCCGCGACGGCGCCGCTCGGGTTCCAGGCAATTCCGCACCAGCCGACCGCCGTGCGGAACAACGCATAATTGTCCGCTGACATGGCGCCTAGCCTAGCATGTTCCCGATCTCCCCCGCTTCCCGGTCCTTGCTCGGTCTCGCAAACAGCGACCCTGAGACGACCATGAGATTCGGCCTGCCAAGACCCGACCGATCGCCTTGCCCCGCCCGGGCGGAAGCATGATATTCAGCGCCGGGAGGTCGGCGGCGGACGGGCGCCTCGCCAACCCGGTCAGGTCCGGAAGGAAGCAGCCGCAACGAGTTTCCGCCCGGGTCGATTGTCCGGCCTCCCACCGGTTCACTCACGCAGTCAGGGGGCCGCCGCGGCGGCTATATCCGCCCCGCATGTCCGGCCTGTTCCAGGAAGAAAACCAACGCGAACCACCGCCGCCCGAGGGTCCGGGCCTGTTCGGTGGCACACCGGGGCCCGAGCCGGTGCACGCCGGCCCCTATCGGGTGCTCGCTCGCAAATACCGCCCGGCCCGCTTCGATGATCTGATCGGGCAAGAGGCGATGGTGCGCATCCTGCGCAATGCCTTCGCCACCGGCCGGGTTGCCCACGCCTTCATGCTGACCGGCGTCCGCGGCGTGGGCAAGACCACCACCGCGCGCATCATCGCCCGTGCGCTGAACTGCACCGGCCCCGACGGCAAGGGCGGTCCCACCGCCGACCCATGCGGCGTCTGCGCTGACTGCGCCGCCATCCTCGCCGACCGCCACCCCGACGTGGTCGAGATGGACGCGGCCAGTCGCACCGGCGTGGACGATGTGCGCGAGATCATCGAGGCGACGCGCTTCCGCCCGATGCAGGCGCGCACCAAGGTGTTCGTGATCGACGAAGTGCACATGCTGTCGCGCAACGCCTTCAACGCGCTGCTGAAGACGCTGGAGGAACCGCCGCCGCACGTGAAGTTCGTGTTCGCCACCACCGAGCTGCGCAAGGTGCCGGTCACCGTGCTGTCGCGCTGCCAGCGGTTCGACCTCCGCCGGGTGCGCGTCGCGGAACTCGCGACGCATTTCGCGCGCATTGCCGAAGGGGAGGCGGTCGCGGTGGAACCCGCCGCGCTCGACCTGATCGCGCGAGCCGCCGACGGCTCGGTGCGCGACGGCCTGTCTTTGCTCGACCAGGCGATCGCCCAGGCCGACGGGCCGGTGACCGAGGCCGCGGTCGTCAACATGCTGGGGCTGGCCGACCGCGGCATGGTGTTCGACCTGATGGACGCGGTGATGTCCGGCCAGGCGCGCCAGGCGTT
>DATBKQ010000325.1:0-5548 GCA_036555825.1 Acetobacteraceae bacterium
GCAGTCGTAAAGAATTGGTTCGCGGCGCTCGGCTGTTGCTGCGGCACCGGCCTCCGGCCCACAGTCGCTTCCGCGGCAGGAGGCATACGGTGGCAGCGCGGAAACCCAACCTCCCGTCGTCGGTCTGGCTGGTGATCGCCGGTCTGGCGGCGATCTCGGTGCTGGGGCTGTTCGGCGGCGGCGGCACCGGCGGGGTGGACGCGATCCCCTACAGCCAGTTCCAGCAGTATCTCGACGCGGGCAAGGTCAAGCAGGTCACCGTTGCGGGCAACGTGATCCGCGGCACGCTCACCGAGCCGATGTCGGACGGCCGCAGCAGCTTCACCACCGTGCAGGTGCCGCCCGACCTCGCCGGCCAGCTCGCCAAACACAACGTGGAGTTCACCGGCTCGCCGACCGACGCCGGAGCGCTCGGCACGCTGCTGTCATGGGTGCTGCCGCCGCTGCTGTTCGTCGGCATCTGGATGTTCGCCTCGCGGGCGATGATGGGCGGGCGCGGCGGCGGGTTCGGCGGCGGGCTGCTGTCGGTCGGCCGGTCGAAGGCCAAGCTGGTGGCGGAGACCGACGTCAAGGTCACCTTTGCCGACGTGGCTGGGGTCGACGAGGCCAAGGACGAGCTGCACGAGATCGTCGATTTCCTGAAACGCCCCGAGGAATTCACCCGCCTCGGCGCGCATATCCCGCGGGGCATCCTGCTGGTCGGCCCGCCCGGCACCGGCAAGACGCTGCTGGCGCGCGCCGTCGCGGGCGAGGCCGGGGTGCCGTTCTATGCCACCAACGGCGCCGAGTTCGTTGAGATGTTCGTGGGCGTCGGCGCGGCCAGGGTGCGCGACCTGTTCGAGCAGGCCAGGGGTTCAGCGCCCTGCATCATCTTCATCGACGAATTGGACGCACTCGGCCGCGCCCGCGGCGTCAACCCGATCGCCGGCCAGGACGAGAAGGAGCAGACGCTCAACCAGTTGCTCGCCGAGATGGACGGGTTCGACCGCTCGGTGGCGGTCGTCATCCTGGCGGCGACCAATCGGCCCGAGATTCTCGATCCGGCGCTGCTACGCGCCGGGCGGTTCGACCGCCAGGTCCTGGTGGACCGGCCCGACAAGAAGGGCAGGGTGGATATCCTGCGCATCCACCTCAAGAACCTTAAGCTCGCGCCAGATGTCTCGCTGGAGGACATCGCGGCACTGACCCCCGGCTTCACCGGAGCCGACCTCGCGAACCTCGGGAACGAGGCCGCGGTGCTGGCGACGCGCCGCGGTGCCCAGGCGATCGGCATGACCGACTTCACCGGCGCGGTGGAACGGATCATCGCCGGATTGGAGAAGCGCTCGCGTATCCTGATCCCGCGGGAGCGGCGGATCGTCGCCTACCACGAAATGGGCCACGCACTCGTCGCGCTGGCCATCCCGGGCAGCGACCCGGTGCAGAAGGTGTCGATCATTCCCCGCGGCATCGGCGCGCTGGGCTACACGATGCAGCGCCCCACCGACGATCGGTTCCTGATGGGTCGGCAGGAACTCGAGGACAAGATGACCGTGCTGATGGGCGGTCGCGCCGCCGAGACGCTGCTGGGCGAGGACATCTCGACGGGCGCCGCCGACGACCTGGCGAAGGCTACCGATATCGCGCGGGGCATGGTCCTGCGGTTCGGCATGGACACAAGGCTCGGTCCGGTCGCCTGGGACACCGAGCAGGGACATTTCCTGAACCAGCCGGGCGTGTTCTGGCAGCAGCGCCGCTTCTCGGACGAGACCGCGCACGAAATCGATCAGGCGGTGCGCGCGCTGCTCCAGTCAGCGCTCGGCCGCGCGGTGCGGATCCTGCAGACCAACCGCGCGGCCTTGGACGAAGGCGCCGCGGCACTGCTGGCGCGCGAGACGCTGACCGCCGAGGAACTGCCGAAGGTCAAACCAGAGACGGCGCCGCGGGTGGCGGCACTGACCCACAGCGTTCCCTGACCAGCACCGTTCAGGCCGCCGCTTTGAACGTCCGCGGAATGCCGGCCTTCGGCACTTGGCCGTGCATCGGTTCGGCCGGCAGTCCCTCGTGCAGCACCCGGCGCGCATCGATCAGCTTCGGCAGATCGATCCCGGTGCCGAAGCCCATGCTCTCCAGCATGAACACCAGGTCCTCCGTGACGATGTTGCCCGATGCCCCGGGCGCATACGGGCAGCCGCCGAGCCCGGCCAGGCAGGCATCGAAGGCGCGGATGCCTTCCTCCAAACCGGCCAGCGCGTTGGCGATGCCAAGGCCGCAGGTGTCGTGCAAATGAAGGCCGTACAGCGTCTCGCCGATTGCCTCGCGCGTCGCCCGCACCACTTCCCTGATCTGCGCCGGATGCGCATAGCCCACCGTGTCGGCCAGCATGATCTGATCGACCCCGGCATCCGCCAGGCCCTTCGCCATCGCCACGGTCTTCGCCGTCGGCACCACGCCGTCGATCGAACAGCCGAACGCGGTCGAGCAGCCGGCCACCACCGGTACCTTGCGCGGCTGCGCGGCCAGCCAGTCCATGATCTCCTTCATCATGGCGATCGACTGCTCCGGCATGCGGTTCAGGTTGGCCATGCTGTGGCCCTCACTGACCGAGACCGGGATGCTGATCTTGTGCACGCCGGCGTTATAGGCGTTCTGCACGCCGCGCAGATTGGGCGCGAGCGCCTGCACCACCAGGCCGGGGATCTTCAGGCACTGCTCCACCACCTCCGGCGTATCGGAAAGCTGCGGGATCACGCGCGGCGGAACGAAGCTGCCGACCTCGATCTCCTTCACGCCGGCCATGGCGATGGCCTTGATCCAATTCACCTTCGCGCCGGTTGTCATACGCGTCTTGGCGATCTGGAGCCCGTCGCGGGGCCCGACTTCGCAGATGGAGATGTGTTCGCTCATGGCTCTATCGACCCTGCATACGATCGGTGGAACTTGTGCGATCCGCAGAAAAGATTCAACACGGAGGGCCCAGAGGACCACGGAGCTTCACGGAGGAGAGTGATCGCGCTTCGCGCGAGGCGCAACACTTCCTTCTCCGTGGCCCTCTGTGGTTCTCTGTAGTCCTCCGTGTGAAACCTTTACACAGGCGCCCCACATGTCAGTCGTCACCACAGAACAGCAAGGCCGCGTCTCCATCATCCGCATCAACCGCCCCGAGAAGCTGAACGCGATCTCCAGCGCGGTGGCGATCGAGCTGCAGCAGGCCTTTCAGACCTTCGATGCCTCCGATCAACGGGTCGCGATCCTGAGCGCCGCCGGCGAGCGCGCCTTCACATCCGGTGCCGATGTCACCGATCTGCCGGAACTCTGGCGCGCCATACCGACGGTCGGTTTCCAGACCGACAAGCCGATCATCGCCGCCACCTCCGGCTGGTGCATCGGCGGCGGCATCGTCATCGCTATGATGTGCGACCTGATGGTTTCGACCGAAAGCACTATATTTTACTACCCTGAGGCCAGACTTGGGGTCACCGGCGGCATGATCAGCTCGCTCGTTTCCCGCATGCCGCACAAGCTCGCAATGGAGATGATGCTCCTGTGCAGCAAGGTCGGTGCGCAGCGCGCCTATGAGGTCGGCTTCGTCAACCGCGTCGTCCCCAATGGCCGGCACGAAACCGAAGCACTCGCCATGGCCAACGAAATGCTTGACTCGGCTCCGCTGGTGATCGGCGCACTGAAGCGGCTGGCCAGCGAGGTGCTGCCGATCGGACCGGTGGAGCGCATGGTCGCGGTCAGCCAGACACTCGGCCGCGTACGCAACAGCGCGGACATGCAGGAGGGCATCCGCGCCAATCGGGAACGGCGCAAGCCGTACTTCAAGGGCCGGTGAGGAGGTATCCATGACGACAGCCCATCCGGACGACGTCGCAGCCGTTACCGCCTGGTTCGATACGCTGGCCGCGCATGTGCGCGATGTGGATTTCGCCGGCGCACGCCCGATCTTCGCATCCGATATGATCGCGTTCGGCACTTTCACCGATTTCATGACCGGCCGCGAAGCAGCGGAACAGCAACAATGGCGCAACGTCTGGCCGCACATCGACAATTTCCGTTTTCGCCCCGGCGTGCGCGCGATCGTCTCGCCGGACCGGCTCCAGGCGGTCGGCATGGCGATCTTCGATTCGACCGGCTACCGCCAGGATGGCACACCCTACGATCGTCCGGGCCGTGCCACGGTGGTGTTTGTACGCGGGGACGTCGCTTCGCCCTGGCTGGCGCGACACACGCATCTGTCACTGTTTCGCGATGTGCCGACGCGCAGCTTCAGGAACAAACCGGAGAAGCGTTGAAGCGTCAGACGGCCAGCGCGCCGCGCACCGCCGCCAGCGCGGCCTCGGCACGGGTGCCATCCGGCCCACCCGCCTGCGCCATGTCAGGCCGCCCGCCGCCGCCCTTGCCGCCCACCGCGGCTGACGCGGCCCGCACCAGCTCTACCGCGTTGAACCGCCCGGTCAGGTCCTGCGACACCCCGACCACGATGCTCGCCTTGCCCCCGGCTGTAGATACCAACGCCACCACGCCGCTGCCGAGTTGCTTGCCGATGGCATCGGCCAGACCCTTCAGGTCGCGCGCCGGCACCTCGCCCAGGTTGCGCGCGGCGAGCTTCACGCCGTTCACCTCCTCCAGATCTGCGCCGCCGCCGCCGGTCGCCAGTCTGCGCTGCAGGTCGGCCACCTGCCGCTCCAGCCCTCGCACGTTCTCCTGCATCGCCGCCACTCGCTCCGGTGCATCGGCGGGGCTCGCCCGTAGCGCGCCGGCCACGTCGTTCAGCCGCCGCTGCGCCTCCGCCACCGCGGCTTCGGCAAACCTGCCAGTGACCGCCTCGATGCGTCGCACGCCGGCCGCCACCGCGCTCTCCGAGAGTATCCTGAAGTAGCCGATATCCCCGGTGCGGCGGACATGCGTGCCGCCACAGAGTTCGATGGAGTAGGCCGGCTTGTTGCCCTCGCCGCGGCCCATCGCCACGACGCGCACCTCCTCGCCGTATTTCTCCCCGAACAGCGCCATCGCCCCCATCTCCACCGCGGCATCCGGTGTCATCAGCCGTGTGGTCACCTCGCTGTTCTCGCGGATGCGCGCGTTCACCTCCGCCTCCACCGCGGCGATGTCGTCCCCGGTCAGCGGCCGCGGCTGCGAGATGTCGAAGCGCAGCCGGTCGGGCGCATTCAGGCTGCCCTTCTGCGTGACATGCGTGCCCAGCCGCCGCCGCAGCGCCTCGTGCAGCAGGTGCGTCGCCGAGTGATGCGCGCGGATGTTGGTCCGCCGCGCATGGTCCACCTCCGCCAGCACCGGCGCGCCGACATGCGCCTCACCCGCCTCGACGCGGCCGAAATGCACGAACAGATCGCCGAGTTTCCGCTGCGTGTCGGTCACCGCTATGCGCAGACCGTCCGGGCCGGTGATGCTGCCGGCATCGCCAACCTGGCCGCCGCTCTCGCCATAGAACGGCGTCTGGTTCAGCACCACCGCGACCTCGGTTCCCACTGCCGCGCTGCGGACAGGCGCCCCGCCCACCACCAGCCCCACGATCTCGGCCTCTGCGGCCTCGGTGGTGTAGCCC
>DATBKQ010000326.1:0-7988 GCA_036555825.1 Acetobacteraceae bacterium
ACCAGCCAGGTCCTCACGCGCCGAGATCGCTGCTCGCAATGAAGCGCACGCCAAGCCGCGCCAGACGCTGACGCGCGTCATCCATCGTGGTGCGCCCGTTGTCCAGGGGCACGCCGATACCGCGGCAGGCATCCTCGATCACCACCACTTCATAGCCGAGACGCACAGCATCCTCCGCCGACCAGGCAACGCAGAAATCGGTCGCGAGCCCCGCCAGGAAGACGCGGCGGAATCCGCGCTGCCGCAGCCAGCCGTCGAGGCCCGTCGCGGTGCGGCGATCGTTCTCGAAGAACGTGGAATAGCTGTCAATGTCGCGATGGAAGCCTTTTCGGATGATGACCTCGACCCGCCTGAGGTCCAGGTCGCGGTGCAAGGCCGCGTTGGCGGTGCCCTGGATCGCATGATCGGGCCACAGCACCTGCGGGCCATACGGCAGGTCGATCGTCGCATACGGCTGCCGGCCCGGATGGGCGCTGGCGAAGGAGCCGTGGCCGGGCGGATGCCAGTCCTGCGTGGCGAAGGCGTGGTCGAAGTGCTGCGTCAGCCGGTTGATCACCGGCACGACCGCATTGCCGTCCGTCACCGCCAGTTCGCCGCCCGGCATGAAGGTGGGCTGCACATCCACCAGGCCAAGAATATCCGTCGCGCGCTCGATCATCGGCCTCGCTCCCCAAGCTGGTCCGCGCGACGATAATATGGCGCATCGGAGGAGGGGACAGATGGCACTGCACTACCTGAAACAGCAGCGTCCGGTGACCGATGCGCTGCGCCGGACCGTTACGGACGACCTGCCGGAGCTGGCCGATATCGGCGACGGCGAGTTGCGGCGCAGGGCGATCGAGGCCTGGGCGTTCGCCCTGTCGCACTCCAGCTTCGGCCGCATCGCCGACATTCCGCCTGGCGGCAATCCCGGGATGAATGTGCTGAAGCGGGGGTCGCAGGCGGATCACCTGCGCGGGGTCGCGAGGCTGGCGTTGCAGATCGCGGACACGTTCGTCGTGCAGCGGCCGGAGGTGCGGATCGAGCGCGACGTGGTGCTGTGCGGCGCGCTGTGCCACGACGTGGGCAAGTGCTACGAATTCGATCCGGAGAACCAGGCGCGCTGGGCGGACGATCCGTCCGCCACCGGTCAGCCGACGCTGCGGCACACCGTGTTCGGCACCTATGTGTGCCTGGCGGTCGGCCTGCCGGAGGAGATCGCGCATATCGCCTGCGCGCATTCGCTGGAAGGCCAGCACATCGGGGTGTCATCGGAGTGCATGATCGTGCGGCACGCCGACCATGCGTACTGGTCGGTGGCAGGGGCACTTGGCTTGCTGATCCCCGAATCGCTGCGGCCGAACCCGATTCTGCGGGTGCGGCGGTTGACGGGGGAGTTGAAGGCGGCGGCCGAGTAGCGTAATGGTGGAGGAGCGAAATGTTTAGCCATGTGATGGTCGGCAGCAACGACATTGCCCGATCAAAGAAATTCTACGACGCCCTGTTTGGCGCGATTGGCGGGAAGCCTGGAAGGCAGGACGAAAAGGGCCGGCTGATTTACGCACACGATGGTGGGCTGTTCCTGGTGACCAAGCCTATTGATGGCAGGTCAGCCACTCATGCAAATGGCGGCACGATCGGCTTTACGATGGCAAGTCCCGAGCAAGCCGACACCTGGCACAAAGCTGGGGTGGCGAATGGCGGCACCGCCATCGAAGATCCGCCCGGTGTTCGCCCAAGCGGGGCGTATCTCGCTTACCTTCGCGATCCCGATGGCAACAAACTGTGCGCGCTTCATCGAAAGTAGTCTGAACAGCCGTTGGCCGTCCGGTTGCGGTCCGAAATATCATGGCTAAGCACGATGAGGTCAGCCTGACCACATCATGCTTTAGGCCGCCCCCTAGCCAGGGACACGCGCGGTCAGCAGTTTTAGCAGGTCGGCGACGACATAGCGGCTGTCCAGCAGTTCGAGGCCGGCGGCGGGGACGTGTTGCTCGGTGCGCCGATCGAAGCTCGCGCCGTAGGCCCAGCCGATCCACGGTTGCCAGAGGTAGGAGATGATCCGGCGCAGCCTGCCGCGCGGGCGCACGTATTCGAGCATGCGGATAATGCCGCCCGGCCTGACGACACGGCCCAGCTCGCGCAGCGCCGGCACCTGCAGCCGGTCGGGTAGGACGCAGAACAGAAAGCTCCCGACCGCCGCGTCGAACCAGGCGGTCGGGAACTCCAGCGCCGTCACATCCATGCGGTAGAGCCGGCCGCCGGCCGCCAAGGTCGGACAGCGGACACGAGCGCGCGCCAGCATCGCCGGGCTGGTGTCGATGCCCGATACGAGCGCGGTCGGCGGGTAGAACTCGCAGTTGCGGCCGGTGCCGATTCCGGCGTCCAGCAATCGTCCGGTCAGGCCGCGGAACAGCAACGGCCGTATCGCTCGATAGCGGGTCCGCTCGAACGGCCAGTCGAGCAGGTCGTAGACCGGCGCGATCCGCTGGTAGCGTTGCTGGGTCGTGGTCATGTCAGCCGGCCGCGAGGGTTTCGTGCGGGACGACATCGCGCCAGCGTCCGGGCCGCGCGGGCTGCTCGCCATAGCCGTGCAGCGCATCCGCCGCGCGCCCGATCAAGTCGGCGTAGGCGATACCCCGCGCCGCCAGCAGGCCGTCCAGCTCCTCGATCACGCGCGTCAGCCCGGCAAAACCCTCGTGCATCACCACGGACAGCAGTTCGCACGCCGATGCACCGGCGAGTGCCATGCGGGCGACATCGGCGCCCGCGCGGACGCCGTTGGTGCCCAAGAGCGGAAACGCCGGTCCGACCGCCCGCCGGGCGAGGGCGAGGTGGCGGCAGACGATCGGCAGGGCCCAGCCGCCGCCATAGGCGGCTGAGCTGCCGAGGACCGGGGCGAACGAGTCGAGGTCCGGTACCATGGCCACGAAGCGGCCCATCATGCACACCGCATCGGCGCCGGCGTTGGCCGCCGCGAGCGCCAGCGCCGGCAGGTTCGCCGACAGGCCGGTGAGCTTGACCCAGAGCTGAATCCCCGCGGCGGCCGAACGCACGCGCGCGACGAGTTCGCCCAGGCGGGCGGGATCGGTCTCCTGCGCGATCACCCCCGGTGTGGCTTCCACGGCGTGCGGGGCACCGACGTTCAGTTCGAACACGCGGATGCCGCTTCGACGCGCGAGATCGGCAAGCTCCACCGCGCCCTCGGCGCCGGCGAGCACGACACTGGCGGCAACGAAGCGCCCATCGCGCGCGGCGTCGCGGTCGATGCGGGCGACGGCGGTGAACCACTCGGCGGGATTGCGTTGCGCGAGGCCGGAGCGGCAGAAGATCGATACGCCGTGCGCGGCGGGCGCCCCGGCGGCATCGAGTTGCGCGTAGTCGGCGTGGTCGAGCTGGCGCGCCGCGGCGGGCTGCTCGTTCACCGATTTGGCGACGACGCCGGCGGCCCCGGCACGCAGCGCGGCGCGGATGCCCGCCTCGGTCATCACCGGCTCGCCGGAGCCGCAGATCACCGGGTTGGGCAGCGCGAGTGCGCCGATCGTCGTGGCAAGCCGTGACGTCATGCACGGAAGTGTTGCGCAGCCATGGCGCTCTGCATAGCTGAACGAGATACAAAGCCCCGCCGGCTGAAGTAAGCTCGCCGCGCAATGGAAACGTCCGCCCTGCGGCTGCCGGCCGCCGATCTGCGCGCGGCGCGCCGGCATGCGATCCTGTTCGTGCTCAGCGCGTCCGCCACCTTCACGCTGGGCTCGGCCCTGGTGAAGGCACTGACCGCCGAATTCCCGGTGCTGGAGATCGTCATGTTTCGCAGCATCGTCGGGTTTCTGGCGATGCTGCCGATGATCATGCGCGCCGGCGGGCTGAATGCGCTGAAGACGCGCCGG
This sequence comes from Acetobacteraceae bacterium, assembly GCA_036555825.1. Lineage (GTDB taxonomy): Bacteria > Pseudomonadota > Alphaproteobacteria > Acetobacterales > Acetobacteraceae > JAMXLO01. The sequence goes on from DATBKQ010000326.1 coordinate 3,867, forward strand.
CCGGTCGGGCATGTGCTGCGCACCGTCTATGGCTTCATCGGTACCGTTACATCGGTCTATGGCTTCGGGGTGCTGCCGCTGGTCACGGTGACCGCGCTGGGCTTCGCCATGCCGCTGTTCCTGACCATCGTCTCGGTGCCGCTGTTGGGCGAGCGCGTCGGGCCGAGGCGCGCGAGTGCGGTGGTCGTGGGGTTCATCGGCGTGATGACGATGCTGCGGCCGTGGCAGACGGACGCCGATTCGCTGCCGCTGGGCCCGGTGGCGATCGTCATGGCGGGGGTGTTCACCTGGTCGCTGTCGATGATCAACATTCGCCAGATGGGCGATGCGGGCGAGCGCAACGTGACCATCGTGTCCTGGTACAGCCTGGGCACCGCGGCGCTGGCGGCGGTCGGCTGCCTGTTCGACTGGGTGACGCCGACGCCGTGGCAGCTCGCGGCGCTAGTGGGCGCGGGGCTGATGTCGGGGCTCGGACAACTGCTGATGACCGAGGGCTATCGCGCGGCAGAGACCACGCTGGTGGCGCCGTTCGAATACGGCGCCATCATCTACGCGACGGTGCTGGGGATCGCGATCTGGGGCGAATGGCCGGATGTCTGGAGCCTGGCGGGGGTGGCGGTGCTGATCGCCTCGGGGCTGTATATCTGGCACCGTGAGGTAACGCTGGGGCTGCGCCGCTGAGGCGGCGTCAGCCGGCGTTCTGTTCGGGACCACGGCCCAGCGCGATCATTTTCAGGAGCCAGGCGCGGCTGGCGCCTTCGTCGAAGTGGGACCGCAACAGGAGGCGGCAGTTGTGATCGACCAGGTGGCGCAGCGTGGTATCGAGGTCCTGTCTGGCGCCATCGACCAGCCTGGCACGATCGTCCGCGCTGACCTGCGGTATCTGTTCCAGGTGCTGCCGCACATAGGCGGCACCGGCGCCCTGCACCGAGGCGTCGGTGAACACCTGGATGACCTGTTGCAGGACCGGGACTTCGTTATCGTCGAGGCTGCATGCGGCGAGGGCCGGCAGCACCGAGCCGGGGGTCAGCCCTTGCTCATACGTCGGGTCTTCCTGCGGATTGACTGCCGGGAGCTGCATGGCGAGGCGCCGCAGGCAGTCCCAGCACTGCGGGCGAATGGGGTCGGCGGCGGCGGGGTTGGCCGACAAGAGCAGGTGCAGAATCGTGAGCCGGAGGAGGACTGAGAGCACGATACTCATCAAAGAAACCACGGAGAACACGGATGAACACAGATAAGGATTGAACGCCGCGCAGGTCAGGTGAGCATTCCGGCATCATCCGTGTTTTCCGTGTTCATCCGTGGTTTCTCATCTTTGCTTTGGCCCCCGGGGTGCCGGCGCGTGCGGGGGATGGCGGCAGGCCGGCGGCGATCCAGGCCTTGGCAAGCGGACGGAGCGGTTCGGCGAGGGCGAGACTGTCAGGGCGTTTCAGGGGTTCGAGCAACAGGCCGAACGGCGGCTTGCGATCCTGAGATCGCCGTGCCGCCGAACCGCGTCAGCCAGATCATTGCCGGCCGGCGCTTGATCACCGGCGACACGGCGCTGCGGTTGGGTCACTGGTTCGGCACCGATCCGCAGTTCTGGCTGAACCTGCAGGCGCAGTTCGATCTGGCCGTTGCGGATCGGCAGGTCGGGAAGGTGATCCGCCGGCTGCCGCGCAGCGTGATTTGTCGGCTTCTGAGGAACTGAGGCCGAAGGATTTGCAACCACAGATGCACACAGATAACACAGATGAGGCCGAGGTGAGGCGACGGTATTGCGATCACATTTACAATCATCTGCGTTTAACTGCGTTCATCCGTGGTTTCATTCGACAAAGCCCGCGGCACCAATTGAGCTGTCGTCTCCATGTTTGAGGAACGCTTCCGCCTCTTCTCGCGTCGCAAAGCGTGTCACGACATCGTAATCGGGTGAATCCTCGGCCGCGTCTGGCGAGCGGAGGACGACGAAGGTGTCATCGTCCTCTACGATAATCTCCGTGAGATCGATGCTGCGATACGGTACCATATGCCGTGCACCGCAGCGCGGACAATCGTCGTCACACGTGGCGGACCACCCATCTTCCCACTTGCCTTCGCAGGTCTCGCGCACGTACTGATTGAGAAACCAAGCCATGGTGCACCCGGTGTTGTCAGACCGCTGAGGCAATCAGTCTGTAAGTGCCTCGCCCGAGAAACTCAAGGTATCCGTTGTCACGCAACACCTGCAGCTTTTGCCGAATTTTCGCTCGGATGTGCTGGTTACCTGGATACGCGCTGGCGAGTTCGCTCTCGAAGCGGTAAAGTTCATCGAGAGAGAACTGGCGCTTTCCGAGCCGTTCCACGCCGCGCATCACATGTAATAGCCAACCCTTTGCCTGCGCATCTCGCTGTGCACGAAGGAACAGGGTGTGCTGCCATTTGGCCAGTACATCCGATTTCGGCTGAACCACGCCGTCTCGTATGATCGCGATCCTGCCCGCGAGGGGAATTCCTTCAAGCAAAATCCGGCAGCCGATCCAGCCCGCACGCCGTGCTGTGGGCGGCAGCGGCGGCCGTACTTCTATGATATTCACCGTGAAGAAATGCTTCGGCACGATCAGCAGGTTCGTAACGGATAAACTGCGCGGATTGTAGTTCAGCAGAAAGAGATTGGGGTTGGTGCTGCTACCCAGCCGCTCGACCATCGCGCGGTACGCGCCGTCAACTACCTTGGCTCCGAACCGCGTTCTTTGGCTTTTCAGCTCGTAGTCCTCGTTGCAGACCGGGCAGTGGAAGTCGCCGACTGGGTTGTTGTTGCCATACCTGGTAATCTGCGGGCTTCCGCAGTTCGGGCAATATACCTGATGAGAAACCCAGTGCTCGGTCAGTACCCTGGCGCGTTGCAATCCGCTGATGTAGGCCCTGGCAAGCCCGTCGTCGAAATGCAGGTCCATATCGCGCGCGTCACGTGCAACCGTCTCGCGCGATGTATCACAGGCGTTGCGTGAACGCTACAATGTTATCAGATATGGATAACGCGTCCGTATGCATCCAGCACCGCCTCGTGCATCGTCTCCGAAATCGTCGGGTGCGGGAAGATCGTTTCTATCAGCTCCGCCTCGGTGCTCTCCAGCGTGCGCGCGACCACGAAGCCCTGGATCATCTCGGTCACCTCGGCCCCCACCATATGCGCGCCCAGCAGTTCGCCGGTCTGCGCATCGAACACCGTCTTCACCATCCCCTCCGGCTCACCCATGGCGATCGCCTTGCCGTTGCCGATGAACGGGAAGTGGCCGACCTTCACCTCGTGGCCCAGCTCCTTCGCGCGTGCCTCGGTCAGCCCCACGGAGGCCACCTGCGGCCGGCAATAGGTGCACCCGGGCACGTTCGCCACGTTCAGCGGATGCACGTCGTTCCGCCCGGCGATCTTCTCGACGCACAGCACGCCCTCATGGCTCGCCTTGTGCGCGAGCCACGGCGGACCAACCAGGTCGCCGATCGCATACACACCGGGTTCGCCGGTGCGGCAGTATTCGTCGATCACCACATGCGTGCGGTCCACCTTCACGCCGGTGCCTTCCAGGCCGATGCCCTCCACATTGCCGACGATGCCGACGGCGGAGATCACGCGGTCCACCACGATGTCCTGGCTCTTGCCGTTCGCCTCGATCGAAACGGTGACGTTGTCGCGGCCCTTCTTCGCGCCCTTGACGTTGGCGCCGGTCATGATGCGGATGCCCTGCTTCTCGAACGCCTTGTGGGCGAAGGCGGAAATCTCCGCGTCCTCGACCGGCAGAATGCGCGGCAGCACCTCCACCACCGTCACGTCCGCGCCCATGTTGCGGTAGAAGCTGGCGAACTCGATGCCGATCGCACCGGAGCCGATCACCAGCAGCGACTTCGGCATCGAAGGCGGCACCATCGCCTCCTTGTAGGTCCAGATCAGCTTGCCGTCCGGCTCGAGCCCCGGCAGCGACCGCGCCCGTGCGCCGGTCGCGATGATGAAGTTCTTCGCCTGATACTCGCTGGTCTGCCCCTTGTTGGTGACGACGATGGCGTTCTTCGATTTGAACTTGGCCTCGCCGTCGATGACGTCGCATTTGTATTTTTTGAGCAGGAATTTGACGCCGTTCGAGAGTTGCGTCGCGACCTTGCGACTAC
>DATBKQ010000327.1:0-2818 GCA_036555825.1 Acetobacteraceae bacterium
TATTACACGGTGCTGGATGCGATCGGCGGCATCGGACTTGGGCGCGCGATGACCACCGCCAAGGCGATGGCGGCATCGGGGCAGCTCGATGCGCATCAGTCGGACGGGGTGGTGCTGCTGCTCAACACGATGTGGACCGATCCCATGGTGGGCGGCGTCGGATCCTTCGTCAGTCTCACCGGATCCTGGGCGATCTTCATCGCCACCCTCTCCGGCGCGCTTGCGATGCTGCTCACCGGGCGTACTGCCTGGCCGCCGTTGATTGTGATGGTGGCATTCGGCTGGGAGCTGCAGACCAGCCATGCCGCGCTGCACGGGCCGATCGCTTTCGCCCTGCTTGCGGCAGCGGCGGCGTGGCTGTGGTGGGTCAGGCGCCGGCACGCAGCAACGGCGCGGGAATACTCTCGATCATGACATTGATGCAGGCCGGCTTGCCGCTTGCCAGCGAGCGTTCGATCGCGCCCGGGAGCTCGTCCGCGCTCTGCACCAGTTCCCCGTGTCCGCCGAGTGCCGCAACCACCAGGTCGTAGCGCGTCGGCAGCAGCTCGCAGCCGATGGTGCGATTGGGACCGTAGTCGCGGAGCTGAAGGTTGTACTCGGCATTCCACCTTGCGTCGGTGCCAACCACGGCAACGAACGGCAGATGATTGCGCACCGCCGTCTCAAATTCCGCCATGTGAAAACCGAACGTGCCGTCGCCCAGCACGACGAATACCGGCGCCTCGGGTTCCACCACGCGTGCCGCGCATGCCATCGGCAGCGACGAACCGATGGAGCCGCCGACGCCGTTGATCATGCGGCGCGGCAGCACCGGCAGTACGCTCTGCCCCCACTGGGCGAACTCGCCGCCGTCGCAGATCAGCACCGTGTCGGGGCGCCGCGCGACATGCGGCCTGAGCGCACGGAACACCTCGACCGGATGCAGCTTGCCGGGCGTGTTCGACACGAGCGTCGCCCAGGTTGCGGGGCGGTTGGTGAGCAACGCGCGCACTTCCTCGAACCAGCCCGCATCACCCTTGGCCGCTGCACGTCGAACCAGGGCCTCACCGGCCGGCCGCGTGTCGGCTACGCAGCCGAAGGCGAGCAGATTGCGCTTCTCGCGGCCCGCGCGATCCACCAGCGCCGCCTCGGGGTCGATGACGATCCAGCGGCACGCGGGGTCGATCGCGGGCGGTGCGCCAAAGCGCAGGGTGAAATCGAACGCCTTGCCGAGCAGCACGATCAGGTCGGCGCGCCGGATCGCATCGGCGAACGCACCCAGGGTCGCGTCGTTGAAGCCACGCGGGCTGTCCATGATCGCGGTCGGAATCTGCAACGCCGCCTCGATCCGTTGCAGTAGATCACGGCCGGTGGGATTGGCGAGCGCGGGTCCGGCAAGCAGGAAGGGCCGTTGTGCCGTCGCGATGATGCCGAGGACGGCATCGGCCGCAGAATCACTCAATCCGACCGGTGCGACGGCAAAGGCATCGGGCGCCAGCCAGGTGACCTCACCTTCAGATATTGTGGCATCAAGCAGATCGGAGGGGAGGCTCAGGTGCACCGGGCCCGGACGGCCGGAACGCGCGATACGGATCGCCTTGGCCACATCCGTCGCGAGTCCCGCGACCGAGTTCGCCGTCCAGGACGCCTTTGCCACATGGGAGGCCATTTCGGCCTGGCGCAGTTCCTGGAAACCGCCGCGCCCAAGCTGATCGGCCTCGGTGTGACCGGACAGCAGGACCAGCGGCGACTCCTGGCCCAACGCCGTCATCAGAGCGGCAGTGGCATTGGCGTGGCCCGGACCGCCGGTGACCATGGCGATGCCGGGCTCGCCGGTCAGCCGCCCCCAGGCGTCCGCCATGTGCACCGCGGCGGCTTCGTGGCGGGTGTGGACCAGCCGGTGCCTTGTATCGATCGCCGCGTCGAACAGCGACATGATGTGGTTGCCCGACAGTGTGAAGATCGTGTCGCGCCCGGCGCGCTGCAGCGTGCGCATGACTATATCCGCGCCACGGAGCGACCCGCTGCTCATCGCGACGCATACCTTGCCGCGGGCGCGCTGCGTGCCTCGGCACTGGTGATCACAATAGGTTCCGCCGGCATCAACCGAGGTTCTCCCTGTCCTTCCCAGAGCCAGTATTTGTTGCCGCCTGCGCCGTTCACCGCGACGACCTTGTACCTGCCCTTGGTGTCGATCGCATGGATGGTCACGCGGCTGATCAATCCTCCCTTCAGCGCGCGCATGTCTTCCACCGCCTCGCCGATGGCGTCAGCAACGCTGGCGCCCTGCTTCATGTACAACACGATGGAACGGGCGGTGCAGCAACGGATTGTCATTTCGCCGGCACCGGTGCAGGCCGCCGCGCCGTATCGTGTATCGGCATAAGATCCCGCACCAATGATCGGGCTGTCGCCGAGCCGGCCTGGATACTTCCACCCCCATCCCGATGTGCTGGTGCCGGAGCACACGTTGCCGGCCGAATCCTGCGCGATGAATACCGTCGTGTCCCTGCCCACCTCGGGGTCGATCGCATGACGGCAGAGTTCGGCGAGCGGCGTATCGGGCCAGGCGCGCTTCTGCTCTGCCGGCACCTCGTGCTCGAACCACGCCTGCCAGGCGCGGCGCGAGTCCTCGATCAGGTTGTCCGCTGTCTCGGCGCCGATTTCGCGCGCGAACCGTGCCGCACCGTCGCCCACGAGGAATTCGTGCGGCAGATGCCGCATGATCGCGCGCGCCACGCTGACCGGATGCAGGTAGCCCTGCAGCGCCCCCACGGCGCCAGTGCGCAGCGTGGTGCCGTCCATCACGCAGGCATCCAGTTGCATTTCGCCGAGCAGG
>DATBKQ010000328.1:0-4067 GCA_036555825.1 Acetobacteraceae bacterium
GAAGGTCAGTTCCGTCCGCTATTGCATCGCCAAGGTTGATCCCAACACGGAAACGAATGGCCCGGTCAGCAGGTTGTTCACCATCTAGGATCGGAACCTGTTGCTGGATCTTCACTGCACAGCGCACCGCCCCGTCAATGCTGTCGAACACGATGAGTAGCGAGTCGCCTCCTGTCTGAACGATCCTGCCGCCATGTTCCTCTATGGCCGGGTCAATCAGGTTGGTCCGAAGAGCACGCAGTCGTTGCAGCGTCCCCGCATCGTCCAAGCCGATCAGTCGGCTGTACCCGACCATGTCGGCATACATCACGGCAACCAGCTTACGCCTGTCCGGCGATTGTTCGATCCTGTCTGGCGCCTTGCGTCCCGACATGGTGGACCACCCAGTTTACGTGAGCAGCAGCAGACCAGGATGCAAATTACCACCGAAAGTTGCGTGAGACGATATGGTGAGTGACGCGCCTATGGCTGCCCGCCAGCCCGCCTTGCGCAACACCATGTGCCCCACGCGCTAAGCGCGCGCCCTCCTGATGGCCGCGAGCACCCTTTGCGGTGTCAGTGGTGTTTCATTCACCTCCACCCCCAACGGCGCGAGAGCATCGCGCACCGCGTTCGCGATCGCCGCAGGAGGCGCAACCGCGCCGCCCTCCCCCATGCCCTTCATGCCGTATTCGGTGGCGGTCGCCGGCACATGCAGATGCCCGATCTTGATCGCCGGCAATTCGTGCGCACCCGGCATGTGATAGTCGAGCAACGTGGCCGCAAGCGGCTGGCCGTGCGCATCATAGGGTATTTGTTCATGCAGCGCCGTGCCGATGCCCTGCGCAACGCCACCACGGATCTGCCCCTCGACCAGCATAGGGTTCACCATCGTGCCGCAATCTTCGGCCACCGCGAAATCGAGCAGCTCCACCGCACCGGTTTGCGGATCGACGGCAACCACCGCCCCGTGCGTTGCGTAGGAATAGACACCCGTGCTGACACTGGGCTCGTAGGTCGCGGTCGCCTCGAGCAGCGGTTCCACATCCGGCGGCAATTCGTGCATCCGCAGGTGGGCAATGCCGGCGATAGTGGCGATCGTCACCGATCCGTGCGGTCCGTGGACGGCACCGTCTTCGCAGCGTGTCTCGGCGAGATCGCATTGCAGCAGGTGCGCGCCGATCCGGCACAGCTTGCTGCGCAGGATGCGGCTGGCCCGCGCCACCGCTCCGCCCGACATCACCATACTGCGCGAGGCGAATGTACCGAATCCGAACGCCGTGCTTTCCGTATCCCCATGTCGAACCGAAATGCGCGCCGGAGAGACACCGAGCTCCTCGCAGGCGATCTGCGACAGCGCGGTCTCCAGTCCCTGCCCGTGTGACTGGATGCCCACCATCAGCACGATGCTGCCGTCGGGCAGGATGCGCGCGGTGCAGCTCTCGAAGCCGGGGATGATCGCAGCGCCACGGCCGGCGAACTCCGCGGCGCCATGCGCCGTCTGCTCGGTGAAGCTGGCGAAGCCGATGCCGATGAACCGCCCATCGGGATCCCCGCGCCGCTGCCGCTCGCGGATCCGTTCAAGCTTCAGCAGTTCGGCACAGAGCTGCACGCTCTTCGGATAATCACCGGTATCGTACCGCATGCCGGTCACCGAGGTATACGGCATCTGCTCCGGCCGGATCATGTTCTCGATGCGCACGGCGACCGGGTCGCGGCCGACGGCGCGAGCGATCTCGTCAATTGTACGCTCGATCGCGAAGCAGGCGCCGGGGCGACCGACGCCACGATAGGGACCGATCGGTGTCTTGTTGGTCGCAACCGTGGCGATGTGCGCACGGTAGTGCGGGATCGTGTAGGGGCCAGGCAGGCTGCGCGCTGCCATGTTGGCCTCCTGGTACGGGCCCTGCGGCCACATGCCGTAGGCTCCGGCATCAACGGTGATGTCGCAATCGATGCCGAGGATGCGGCCATTCCGGTCCGCATAGGCCGTGAGGCGATAATGATGGTCGCGGCAGTGCGCGCCGGTCAGCAGATGCTCGCGCCGGTCCTCTATCCAGCGCACCGGGTGGTCGCATTGCAGCGCCAATGCGGTCAGGACGATCTCTTCCGGATAGAGCCGCGCCTTCGGTCCGAACCCGCCCCCGACATCGGGCGCGACAACGCGGATGCAGCGCTGCTCGATCCCGAGGAACTCGCCAAGCGCGACGCGCATCGTGTGCGGCGTCTGGGTCGAGGCATACACCACGACCTGGTCGAGCCGATGATCGCGACAGGCGAGAACACCGCGGCACTCCATGGGCGCGCCGGACTGACGGCTCATGCGGTACTCGCGGCTCACGGTGATCTCGGCCGCGCGCGACGCCGCCTCGATGTCGCCAACCTCGATCGTCCGTTCCTGAAACAGATTGTCGCCGAAATATTCGTGCACCAGGTCGGGACCGGCACGGCATGCATGTTGCGCATCGACCACCGCGCGGAGCGGCCGGTAGTCCACGAGGACAGCCTGGGCAATGCTCTCGGCCTCGGCTCGCGTCGGGGCGACGCAGGCTGCGATCGCTTCGCCGACAAAGCGCACCCGGTCGGTCGCCAGCGGCGGCCATGCCGGCGAGCGTGCCCCGGCCGCATGGGTAACGACGCGGATCGGCTTGATCCGCGGCAGGTCCGCCGCGGTGAACACCTGGCCGCGCGCCGAATCCGGCACCGAAATGCCGTTGATGAGCGCATGCGCGTGCGGGCTGCGGACGAACACCACCTCGCGGGTGCCGTGCAGCCGGATGTCGGCAACAAACTCGGCCCGGCCACGCAGGTGGCGATCGTCCTCCTTGCGCGGGAGGCTTGCCCCAACCCCGAAGCGTTGACCGAACCGCTGTTCCGCCATCATCGCCTCCCGCGAATGGGCGTGCCACAATGGTGCAGCCGCCCTGCGACGACAACCACGCGGGTGGCCGGCCTGCGGGTAAACCGGCACCGGCGCCCCGCCCCAGGCCGCGATACAATGAGACGCGCGCGAGACAGCCCGTCCTTCTCTCCGCCCTGGACCGGGCGCCGCCTGCGCGCTAAGTGCAGCCGCCATGAGCCGCACGGCGAGTCTGACGCGGACGACCTCCGAGACCGATATCAGCCTGACCCTGTCGCTCGACGGGTTCGGACGGGCGGAGATCGCCACCGGCATCGGCTTCCTCGACCACATGCTCACCGCGCTTGCCCGCCACGCGCTGTTCGACCTCGCCGTGCAGGCGAAGGGCGACCTGCATATCGACTTCCACCATACCACCGAGGATATCGGCATCGTGCTCGGCCAGGCCTTCGCCGAGGCGCTCGGCGACAAGCGCGGCATCCGCCGCTTCGGCCACGCACTGGTGCCGATGGACGAGACGCTGGCCGAGGCGGCGGTGGACATCTCCGGCCGGCCGTTCCTGGCCTGGGACGTGACCTTCAGACGGCCGAAGATCGGCGAGATGGACACCGAGCTGTTCGAGGAGTTCTTCCGCGCCTTCGCCATGAACGCACTGGTGACGCTGCACATCACCCGCCGGGCCGGCCGCAACGCGCACCATGTCGCCGAAGCCTGCTTCAAGGCGACGGCGCGGGCGCTGCGCATGGCCGCCGAGTTGGATCCCCGGGCCGGCGACGCGATACCCTCGACCAAAGGGGCGCTGTGAGGTTCTACACGGCGCATATCCGGTCCGGCACCCCGCCCGTCCTGGTCCGCGAGGGCTTCAGTTGGGGTGCGCTGTTCTTCGGGCCGCTCTGGCTGGCCACGCACCGCGCCTGGATCGCCGCGGCCCTGACCCTGGCGGCCTTCGTGCTGATCGTCGTCCTGACCGACGGCGGCCTCGCCGCGGCATTGCTGGTGGCACTCGTCGTGCTGCTTGGACTGTCCGGGCACGACCTGCGCCGCTGGTCGCTCGACCATCGAGGCTACCTGCTGTCGCAGGTCGTCGCCGCACGCGACGAACTGGAGGCGATCGCGCGGCTGTTGGAGCGGCGGCCGGACCTGAAGGGCAGCTACCTGCCCCCGGACGCGCGATGAAGGTCGCCGTGGTCGATTACGGCAGCGGCAATCTGACCTCTGCCTCGCGGGC
>DATBKQ010000329.1:0-12232 GCA_036555825.1 Acetobacteraceae bacterium
TGTGGCCGGCAACGCGCGCCAACGGATCGCTGCCGTCGTTCAGTGCGCCGCCCTTGTGCTGGTCGATGCGCCGCTTCATCGCGTGGATGTCGGCGACCGCGGCGAAATCCAGGCCACGGCGCCAGACAAAAGGGCGGACCGCCTCGAGGAAGCTGGCACCGAGAGCCAGATCGCCAGCGACAGGACGCGCCTTGATCATCGCCGCGCGCTCCCAATTCTGGCCCATGCTCTCGTAATAGGTGATCGCTGCCGGCAGCGCGACCGCGGGCGGCGTCACCGAGGGATCGGGACGCAGGCGCAGATCGGTGCGAAATACGTAGCCGTTGGCGTCGCGCGCCTCCATCAGCGACACAAGCCCGCGCGCGATGCGCGACATGACGACGCCCATCGCATGGCCATCGCTGGCTTCCGTGTATATTGAGGCGGCGGGGTCGTAGGGCAGGACGAGGTCCACATCCGAGGAATAATTCAGTTCACGGGCACCGAGCTTCCCCATGCCGAGTACCGTGAACCCGCCGCCGCGTGCCGGGTCCTGTGGGTCCGGCAGGCGCAGCTCGTCGGCGTCATGCGCGGAGCGCAGCAGGTGCGCCACGGCAAGCGTCAGGGTGGCCTCCGCGAGATCGCTCAGCGTCGCCGTGACGTGCTCCAGCGGCCACATATTGCCGATATCGGCGATGCCGGTCGCCAGCGCGACAATCCGCTTGGCGCGACGCATCGCGGCGGCAAGGCGGTCGCGACGAGTGGTCGGAGCAAGCGCCGCCAGCTCGGCCATCGCCGCGGAGACCACCGCGTCCGGACCGGAGACCGCCAAAGCGCGGAGGCTGGCTGCCTCGCGCACCGCGAGGTCGGCAAGGAACGGGCTGTTGCCTCCAACCGCGCGCAGCAGCGCTGCCACCGGCTTCCGCGCCGCCAGTCGTGCCTCGGCGCGGCCGAGACCGGCAAAGCGCTCCATCAGGCGCTCCGCGGCGCCCACATCGTAGGGTTCGGGCCAGACCCCGGGCAGCTGGAACTCGGTATCGTTCATGCGCGGGAAGGCTGGGCGTGAGGCGTCTTCCGGGTCAAGCGGCCCGGGCGTGCGCCATGCTGGTGCACTGGCTGGCTACGCTGGCGATCACCCTTGGCATTCTGGGCGGACTGGGCGTCGCGGCGATCGCCTGGCGGTTGTCGCGGGGGCCCATGGACCTCGACTGGTTCACCGGCCGGCTGGAGGCGGCGGTCAATGCGGAAGGCGGTCCCACCCGGCTCGCCATCGGCTCGGCGGCGCTGGCCTGGGAAGGGTTCCGGATGGGGGTCGATCGCCCGCTCGACCTGCGGCTGACCGACGTGACCGTGACGGACCGGTCAGGCCAGCGCCGCATCAGCATTCCGCGTGCCGAGGTCTCGTTCTCGTTTCGTGAGTTGCTGTTCCTGCGCCTGGTACCGCGGTCCGTGACGCTGGAGTCGCCGCGGCTGACCCTGGTCCGGGCCGCCGATGGCACGCTGAGCCTGGACATTGGCAGCCTTGCCGAGGCGACCGATACCGGTGAGCCGCCGGCACCGTCCCAGGCAACACCGCTTGCCGATCTGTTGGCCGCTCTGGCGAGGCCGCCGGCGAGCGATCGGACCCGCGACTTCGATCCGCTGCTGGGTCAGCTCCGGGTGGTTCGGGTGCATGACGCGACGGTCAGCGTGGCGGATCGGCAACTGGGCGTCACCTGGCGAGCGCCACACGCCGAGATCGACCTGAGACGGCGATCGGAAGGGGGGGTGGACGGCACCGCCGATCTTTCGCTGGCGATCGGCGAACAGCAGGCGCGGCTGACCATGTCGGCCAACCTGCGCCCTGGCGGCAAGGAAACCGAACTGCGCGCCAGGTTGACGCCGGTCAATCCCAGCGTGATCGCGCACGCCGCCCCGTCGCTGGCCGCGCTGGCGGCGGTCGATGCGCCGATCGGTGGCGAGGCGACGCTCGATCTCGACAGCGGCCTTGGGCTTCGACAGGCAAGGATCAGCGTGCAGGCTGGCGCCGGGCAGGTGCGTATCGGTGCCGGCGAGGTGCCGTTTCTCAGTGCCGCGATGGTAGCATCGGGCACGCCCGAGGCGATCGCGCTGCAGACCTTGCAGGCGAACCTGCGTGGCCACGAGAACGGCCCGCCAACCCATGCCGAGGTACACGGGACTATCCAACGCAGCGCCCACCAGGTCACCGCCGAGATCTCAGCCGATATCGATCAGGTCGATTTCGCCGACCTGCCCCGGTTCTGGCCCGAGGGCATCGGTCAGGGCGCACGGCGCTGGCTGGTCGGCAACATTCCGGCGGGAACGGCACGCAACGGTCACATGGAGCTTGGACTGGCGGCCTCGCCTGACCAGTCCACGGTCGCGCTGACCCGTGCCACCGGCACGCTCGATGGCGACGGGCTGGAAGTGCACTGGCTGCGGCCGGTGCCGCCGATCGAGAACGGCCAGGCGCAGTTGCGCATCGTCGACCCCGACACTCTGGACATCGCCGTAGCCGGTGGAAGGCAGCGGCCGCGGCACAGGGAGGGCAACACGGGCGGACTGCAGATCCGCGGGGGCAGGATGCGGATCACCGGCCTCATGCAAGCGCACCAGGTTGGCGTCATCGAGGCCGATGTCAGCGGAACGGTTGCCGACGCGCTCGCATTGCTGCGTGAGCCGCGCCTGAAGCTGCTGGACCGCCATCCGATGGAGCTGCACAACCCGGCGGGTCAGGCGGCGGTCAGGCTGGGCCTGACCGTGCCGCTGGAGAACGATGTCACGATGGATGAGATACCGGTGCACGTGCAGGCGCATCTCGATGGCGTGCATCTGGGCCGATTGATCGCCGGACGCGACCTCGATCAGGGCGTGCTGGACCTGACAGCGAACAACGACGGGATGAAGGTCAGTGGGCGCGCGCTGCTGGCGGCGATCCCCGCCAGGTTGGAGGCGGCCATGGATTTCCGTGCCGGGCCACCGTCGCAGGTGATCGAGAGCGCGACGATTTCCGGACAGGCGGACGCGCGCCAGCTCGCGGCTGCCGGACTGGATGCCACGCCGCTGCTGGGCGGCGTCACTCAGTTGCAGGCGGTACTGACCGAGCGGCGCAATGGCCACGGCGACGTGGCGATCAGTGCCGATCTGACCGGGGCGGAGCTGACCATCGGTGCGCTGGAGTGGCGCAAGCCGATCGACGCACCGGCCAAGGCGTCGGCGCGGGTGATGCTGAATCAGGACCAGCTCGCCGGTATCGACGCGGTGCAGGTGGACGGGGACGGACTGGTGCTGCGCGGGCAGGCGGAGGCCAGTGCCGGCCGGGTCGCTTCGCTGCGCGTGGATCGGCTGGTCCTGGGGCGGACGGTCGCGCGGGGGACGGTAAGCCTGCCCGCGAGCGGTCCGATCAGGGGTAATGTCGCGGCACAGACGCTGGATCTGGCGCCGCGGCTCGGTCGCAAGACGCCGCCGCAGCCGTCGCAAGGCGCGAGGGCGGAGCCACCACCAGGGCCGTCCTGGGTGCTCGATGCGAAATTCGATCGCGTGCTGATGGCGGCCGGCGCCACCGCGAGCAATGTGGCGCTGCATGCCGAGGATGACGGACGGCTGCTGCGGCAGTTGAATGTGAACGGACGCACCGGTCGCGGGAGCTTTGCAGCACAGATTGCTTCCGATCGCGGCGGACGACGGGTCACCGCCAGCGCCGATGACGCCGGCGAGTTGCTGCGTGGGCTGGACTACCTGCGCAGCATGCAGGGCGGCAAGCTGTCGATCCAGGCGCAGTATGACGACGCGCAGCCGGACCGGCCATTGGCGGGCTCGGCCGATATCGAGAATTTCCGCGTCCGCGACGCGCCGGTCCTCGGCCGGCTGCTGCAGGCGATGACGCTCTATGGCCTGGTCGAGGCCATGCAGGGGCCGGGTCTAGGCTTTACCCGCCTCGTGGCGCCGTTCCGGCTGACCGATGACTCGCTGGAACTGACCGATGCCCGCGCGTTCAGCTCCTCGCTCGGGCTCACCGCCAAAGGGCGATTGAACCTGGACACCCAGCAGTTTGACATGCAGGGCACGATAGTGCCGGCATATTTCTTCAACGCGCTGCTCGGCAACATCCCGCTGGTCGGCAAGCTGTTCAGTCCGGAACGTGGCGGCGGCGTGTTCGCCGCGAGCTACACAGTGCGCGGGCCCATCGACGATCCACAGGTTTCCGTCAATCCGCTGACCGCACTGACCCCGGGATTTCTGCGCGGGCTGTTCGGGATCTTTTAGCGCGTGATGACCAGAGGGTCTGAATCACGCGCTCAACCGAGGAAAGCTAGAGTAAGCTGAGGTCAACCTGATCTCAGCTTAAATCAGCGTTGGCCTGCAGCGTCGTCACCAGGTTAGACTGACAAAAACCGGGGGAAGCGTCATGACCAGAACCATTCGTCCCGCGGCACCGGACGATCTGGCCGCGGTCGCGCCGATACTGTACTCGGCATTCAAGAGCGTCTCCGACCGGCACAATTTCCCGCCCGACTTCAGTTCGCCCGAGGAGGCCCACGGTGTGGCATCCCTGTTGCTGAACCATCCGAAGTTCTATGGCGTGATCGCGGAGGATAACGGCCGCCTGCTCGGCAGCAATTTCATCGATCTTCGCTCGCCCATTGTCGGCCTCGGACCGATCTCGGTCGATCCGGGGGTGCAGAACCGGGGCATCGGCCGGCAGCTCATGCAGGCGGCGATGGAGGAAGCGCGTCGGCGCGGCTGTGCCGGCATTCGCCTCGTGCAGTTGGCCTATCACAACAGGTCGCTTTGCCTCTACACAACCCTTGGTTTCCGCTCCCGCTGTCCGCTGTCCATCATGCAGGGCAAGCCATTGGGCCAGCGGTTTCCCGGCTATGAGGTGCGCCGGGCGACGAGTGCCGATGCGGATGACTGCAACGCGTTGTGCCGAAGAGTCCATGGCTTCGATCGCGCGCAGGAGGTCGAGGAATCCATTGCGCACGACCGGCTGATGGTGGTCGAGTATTTGGGCGGCATTGCAGGCTACACGAACGGCGTGGGGTTCTTTACCCACACAGTTGCGGATGGGAATCGTTCTCTGATGGCGCTGATCGCCGCTGCATCTGACTTTCCCGGGCCAGGCTTCTTCGTGCCGACCACGAATTTCGAGGTATTCAATTGGTGTTTGCAGCAAGGGCTGCGCCTCGTGGCCCAGGCCACCTACATGACGATCGGGTTGTTCAACGAACCCGATGGCGCCTGGCTACCTGGTGTCCTGTACTAGGAGCGGCTCGATAAAACGCTTCTCTTCACGATAAGCGGAGCGACATTACCAACTGCGATCTCCCCTTGATCGAGAGCTTGTGCTCCCAAGCTTCCGGCGACCATCGAGCGGCGATGGGCGCCCGCCTTGTTGCATCCACGGCGGGACGGAAGCCGAACGGGAGAAATGCATGGCAAAGGGCACATCGAAATCTCAGCGCGGCAACGGAACCCTGCAAAGCAGCGATGTAACCGATCAGGTGGTATCGCAGGTAGGCAAGGCCGCCGTGCAGATTTTGAAGCTGCGCCAGTCCCTCGAAGACAACATGGCGACAGCCCAGACCGACGAGGAGCGCGATACTCTCGCCAGCCAGGTGGAGGCCGCCGCGGTACGCGCGATCGATGAGCAGGGTCTGACCGTGGACGAGTATAACGAGGTCATCGCTGCGGCGCGGTCCGACCCCGACCTGGAAGAGCGCGTTCTGGTCGCCTGCAAGGCCGCCTGATTCATCAATTACCATGGGGGCATCAATGAAAGCGTCACGAACGGCTGCCGCGGTGGCAGCCCTGATGATGGCGGTTGCTGTGCCGGCGGCCGCGCAACACACATCTGCGGCACCACAGGGCGAAATGTCGGATGCGATGGTCACCAAGGTGGGGACGGCGCTGCGGCACGTGGCGATGATTCGCCAGCAGTATTCGCAGCGTGCTCAGACGGCGAATTCTCCGCAGCAACAGCAGGTCCTGTCCGATCAGGCCAGGAGTGAAATGCTGAAAGCAATCGGCGACCAGGGACTTTCGGTGCAACAGTATGACCGGGCGATTCAGATGGCCCAGAACGATGAGACACTGAAGCGGCGACTGTTGTCGGTTGCGCAGTCAGGCGACTAGCCTAGTGCGCAATGACCGAAGGCGGAACCGGGTCCCAAACGGCAAGTCGATTGGGACCCCGCCGGAGGTCTGAATCGCGCGACAGAACAAAGAGGTGGAGCAGGATGACTTCGCCTGTCAGAAGTTATCCCGCGCAGTGTCCTGGCCCGAAGTTCGCCGCATTCCGCAGCGAACGGAGTGGATAAACAGGCCACTGAAAACAAGGAACAGTGGCCCGATCCTGAAGTGCGACGGAACTTCAGAACTGGGACGCTAGCCAGGTACTGAGGCGCAAGCCGGGCGAGAAGCAGCCGCGGCCAGTGCAGATCAGGACCCTGGCGATGGAGCTTCCGGCCGATGCCCGGCAGAACGTTGCCTGGCAGGCGGGAGGGCAGCAACACGCTGCTCACCTGGCGCTTCTCACATGCCCAATTCAATTGCGACGCTGCGCCTGCGTTTGGCACGCACACTGCCTCGCGGGTTGCCCCCGATGTTTGTGCTGCGGACAAATGCGGTCAGCGCGCGATATTCAAATGAATGACGCAAGAAGATCAGGATTCAGCCGCAATCAGTGGCTTCGCACTCTTTCGACTCTCGCGATATGCTATGCGCCATATTCAAATGGAGGAAACAGCATGGCTGGATTGGCAGATGTCCTAGAGACGACACAGCTCCAGAAGGTGGCGGACGGGTTCGTATTCACCGAAGGCCCGCTGTGGCATCCGGATGACTTCTGGTACTTCGTCGATATCCGGCAGAACCTGCTTTACCGGATAGTGCTGGGGAAACAGCCCGAGGTGGTGCGCAGGACCATCGGCGGCAACGGCACCACGTTCGATCTGCAAGGGCGGCTGATCAACTGCGAGGGCGACGGCCGTATGCTGACGCGGCTGGCGGCGGACGGCTCGGTGACGACGCTGGTCGATCGCTTCGAGGGCAAGAGGCTGAACCGGCCGAACGATGTGATCTGCCACTCCGATGGGTCGCTGTTTTTCACCGATCCTTACTACCGGGTGCCGGTGAACGAGCGCGAATTGGATGCGGCGGTGTATCGCGTCGCGCCGGACGGCGCGGTGACCCTGGCGGTGCCGGTGGAATACCCGAACGGGCTGGCGCTGTCGCCGGATGAGCGCACGCTCTACATCGCGAACACGCGTTGGTGCCAGTACATCCATGCGGTGGAACTGGACGCGGCGGGCAACATCGTGCGGCGGCGGGTATTCGCCGATATGTCGGCCGATGGCACCAACGGTGTGCCGGATGGCATGAAGGTGGACCAGGCCGGGCGGGTATTCTGCACCGGCACCGGCGGCGTATGGGTATTCGCGCCGGACGGCACCAAACTCGGCATTATCGAGATGCCGGAGGTGTGTGCCAACTGCGCGTTCGGCGGACCGGACCTGCGTACGCTGTTGCTGACCGCCAGCACGTCTGTCTATACGCTGCGGGTGAAGACGCCGGGCGTACCGCATCCGTGGTACAAGCGGCGCTGACACCCCCTCCCAGCCCTCCCCCGCAGCGCGGGGGAGGTTGGGGAGGGGGGGCCTATGTCTTTCTCACATTCCAGAACACCGGGGCGGGGCCCTTCAGCAGGCCTGACAGTTTGGGGCTCCACGCCCCACGCAGCATGTAGCGGCCCATCGGAATGAACGGCACCGAATCGAACGCGGCGAGCTGGTAGTCGCGCTCCAGTCGAGTCTGCTCCGCCGGGTCCTGGGCGTCGAGCCAGGCGGCATAGATCGCCTCGATCCTCGGATCGCTGGGCCAGCCGTACCAGGCGTCCTTGCCGTTGCCGCGGATCAGCGTGGCCAGCAGCGGATCGCGCGATTCCGGCACCGGCGTCACCGAGGTGAACAGCGACCAGCCGCCCTTGTCCAGCTCCGCCTTGCTGCCGCGCCGCTGCAAGGTGGTGCCCCAGTCCATCGCCTGGTCGTCGATATGCATGCCGACGCGCCTCAGCGCATCGGCGACCACTGCCGAGGACGCCGCATGGAACGGCTGGTCGGTGGTGTGCAGCAGAACGAGACGCTCGCCACGGTAGCCCGCCTTGTCCAGCATCGCCTTCACCTGATCGGGGCTGTGCGGCGTGCTGACGTGCTCGATGCCGGCCTGATCGACCTCGGGCTTGCCGGTCACCAGGAAACCGACCGGTACCATCCAGCCGCTCGGGTCACCGCCCATCAGCGCCTCCATCACGTCGCGCTGGCTGATCGCGGCCATCATGGCGCGGCGGACACCCACGTTGCTGGTCGGCGCGATCAGGTGGTTGGGACGCAACTGGCTGATGAAGCCCCAGTCGTCCAGCCGTTCGGTGACGATGCCGGCGCGGCGCATCATCGGCAGCAGGTCGGGCACCGGCATCTCGATCCAGTCGATCTCGCCGGCGATCAGCGCGTTCGACGCCGTGCCGGCATCGGGGATCATGTGCCACTCGACCCGGTCGAGCAGCACCTGGTGCCCACCCGCGGTGAAGCTCGGCTTCTCGTCGCGCGGCACGTAGCGCTCGTTCCTGGCGAAGGCGGCGAAGCTGCCGATCACCTGCTCGTTGGCGAGGAAACGGAACGGACCGGAGCCGATCGCCTCGGGGATCTGCTTGAACGGATCGGTCGCGGCGATGCGCGCCGGCATGATCACGGCGGCGGTCTGGAATTTCGACAGCGCCTTGGGCAGATGCGGGAACGGCTTGGCAAGCCGCCAGACGATGGTGCGGTCGTCCGGTGCCTCCAGTGCATCGACCCGCGCCTCGATCGTGGCACCGACCGGATCGCGCTTCATCCAGCGCCGCAGCGAGGCGATGCAGTCGCGCGCCAGCACCGGTTCGCCATCATGGAAGCGCAGCCCGTCGCGCAGCGTCATGGTGCGGCGCTTGCCGTCGTCCTCGATCGCTTCACCGGCGAGCATTTGCGGTTGCGGGTTCATGCCGGCGTCGCGGCCGTACAGCGTCTCGAACACCATCATGCCGAAATTGCGCACCACCATGGCGCTGGTCCACACCGGATCGATGCTGGACAGCGCCGCCTGCGGCACGAAGTTCAGGGTGGTGGTCGCGCCGCCGATGGCGGGGCGGGCCAGCATTGCCGCAGCGACGCCTAGAAGAAGACTGCGTCGTTTCATGTTCGTTCCATCTCCTCGCGCACCTCCTGCTCGATCGCCTCCAACAGCCGCGCGGGGAAGTGTCGCGGCACGCCCTGGGCGATGAACACGATGCGCGTGGTGCGATCCTTCGATGGCCAGCGGTCGAGGAACTCGGGCGGCGAGACGACGTGCTGCACGCCGTGGATCACCGCTGGTTGACCGGGCATTTCCTCGATGTCCACCAAGCCCTTCAGACGCAGCAGGCGCGACCCGCAATGCTCAGCCAGTGCCTCGAGCAGCAAGGTGAGTGCCAGCGCCGGAATGGGACGGTCGCGCTGCAATGCGAAGCTCTCGATGCCATCGCTGTGCCTCGCGATTGCGAACGGGTTGCGCGCGCGTGATGCCGGCAGGTCCGCGAAGCGCCTCGCCACGCTGCTGCCGGTGAACAGCGTGGCCGGCACCGCATCGCGTGTCATGCCGTGCACGCCGCCGGGATTGAGCGAAGCGAGACGGTCGCGCAGTGAGTCGCTCGCCGCAGCAAGATCGGTCTTGCTCAGCAGCAGCGTATCGGCCAGCGCCACCTGCCGGCGAGCTTCCGCGTGTCGGTCGAGCGCCGTCTCGCCGTGCAGCGCATCGACCACCGTGACGATGCCGTCGATCGCGTGCCTCTGCGCCAGGTCGCTGTCGGTCATCAGCGCGTGCAGGATGGGCGCGGGATCGGCGAGGCCGGAGGTTTCGATCAGCACCCGGTCGTAGGCGATCTCGCCGGCCTCGGCCCGGCGCTGCAGGTCGAGCAGGGTGGCGACCAGGTCGCTGCGGACCGCGCAGCACAGGCAGCCGGTGGTAAGCGCCAGCAGGGTCTCGTCGCTGCTGGCGATCAGCTCATGGTCGAGGCCGATCTCGCCGAACTCGTTGACGATCACCGCGGTGCGGGCGAAGCCGGGGTCGCGCAGGATGCGGGAAATCAGCGTGGTCTTGCCACTGCCGAGAAAGCCGGTGACGATAGCGACAGGGATAGCAGGTCGAGGCGGCAATGGACGGCACTCTGCTGACGGACGCGACGGTATTGCGGGAACTCTACGGCCAACCCTCGGTTGGCGCGATCGCCAAGGAGATCGACCACGTTCATCCGCATTATCGCGCGATGATCGAGGCTTCGCCATTCGTGGTGATGGCGACCAGCGGCCCCGATGGCCTGGATGTATCGCCGCGCGGCGACCCGGCGGGGTTCGTGGTGGTCGAGGGCGAGAGGACGCTGCTGATCCCGGACCGTCGCGGCAACAACCGCGCCGACAGCCTTAACAACCTGATCGCCGATCCGCGGATCGCGCTCCTGTTCCTCATCCCCGGCGTCGGCGAGACGCTGCGGGTGAACGGGCGAGCGGAGATTTGCGTCGATCAGGCGATGCTGGCGCGGTTTCCGGCGCAGGGCAAGCTGCCGCGATCGGTGATCGTGGTGCATGTGGAGCGGGTGTACTTCCAGTGCCCGAAGGCGCTGGTGCGGTCGGACCTGTGGAACCCGGCCAAGCACGTGGAGCGGCGGAGCCTGCCGACGACCGGCACGATCCTGGCGGACATCACCCGCGGGCGTGTGGGTGGGGCGGAGTACGATGCGGCGTATCCGGAGCGGCTGAAGGCGACGATCTACTGACCCCTCCCCCTACCGCCTCCCGCGAGGGGAGGGGGGGTTCATGTGTGCTGCAATGCTGTCTGGTACGCGCCCAGAACCTCGTCCTCGAAGCACGCCAGGATGACGCGCTCGATCGACGGCTCGCGTGCCAGAGACTCAGACACGGTGCCGACGGCGATCCGCGCTGCGTCGGCGACCGGATAGCCGTAGATGCCGCAACTGATCGCTGGGAAGGCGATGCTGCGCACGCCGTGCTCGACGGCCAGCCGCAGGCTTTCGCTGTAGCAGCCCGCCAGCAGTTCCGGTTCGCCGTGCCTGCCGTCGCGCCAGCGCGGGCCGACCGCATGGATCACGAACCTTGCCGGCAGGCGGTAGCCCCTGGTGATCCTCGCCTGTCCGGTCGGGCAGCCGCCGAGCGCGCGGCATTCCTCCAGCAGCTCGGGACCGGCGGCGCGGTGGATCGCACCGTCCACACCACCGCCACCGAGCAGCGACTGGTTGGCAGCGTTGACGATGGCGTCGACCGCCAGCCTGGTGATGTCGGCCTCGCGAACCTCGATGCGGTCCATGCCGCCTCCTTCAGATCCAGTTGCGCCACTTGAACACCGCGAGCGGAATCAGCGCGCTTATGCCGATCACTGCAAGGACATAGGCATATCCCCATGCCCAGTCGTATTCCGGCATCGACTTGAAGTTCATGCCGTAGATGCCCGCCAGCAGCACCGGCGGGATGCCGACCACCGAGACCACGGTCAGCACCTTCATCACGTTGTTCTGTGCCATGTTGATGAAACCCAGCGTGGCGTCGAGCAGGAACTGCAGCTTGTCGTTAAGGTGCGTGTCGAAGTCGTTCAGCGAGGCGATGTCGCGTCGCAAAGTGTGCAGCCGCGGCCGCAGCTCCTTCGGCAGCCACTCGGCCGCGGCGGTTTCCACGTACGGTACGATGCGCGCGGCCACCACCTGGCTTTCGCGAATGTGCGACACCAGATCGCCGATGCGGCCGAGTGCCAGCAAGGTGGCGCGCAGCAACGCGTCCTCGCGCTTGCGTCCGCTGGCGGTCGTCAGGTCGGCACAAAAGATTTGGTGCGAGATCGCCTCCAGTTCCGACTTCACCTGTTCCAGCGCATCAGCCTGGCGATCGACGATCGCCTCGAGCAGGCCGACCATGATGTGCGAACCGCTGCGAGCGAGCGGTCCTGGCTGTTGCATGAACCGGTCCAGCAGCCGGCTCGGCGCGAACCGTATCGTGATCAGGCGGTCGGGCGACAGCACGAAGCCGAGCGATATCGATCGCGGCTCGGTCTCCGGGCGGCTGACCAGCGGCATGCTGAGATAGAGTGCTCCGTCGCGTGTCGCCAGGCGGCTGGAGCTCTCGATTTCATCGATCTCGGCCTCGGTGGGAATGGTCAGGCCGGTTTCGCGGCCAACGCGTTC
>DATBKQ010000330.1:0-19744 GCA_036555825.1 Acetobacteraceae bacterium
CGCCACAGGAAGGCATGAAACGCATGGTCGATGTCGAGCGGTTGCGCACCCTGCCGCCGTTCGAGGTCCGCACGCTGATCGAGGATGGCAGTTTCGGCGGGCGCTATCAGCGCGATGACTCCGAGATGCTGGAGATCTGGGATGTCGCGGTTCAGGAGACGCGTGCCCTGTTGGAGAACTGGTGATGCCCGAGCGGATCCTGATCTGGGGCGCCGGCGCGATCGGCGGGTCGGTGGGAGCGTGGCTGCGGCGGGCGGGACACGACGTCGCGTTCGTCGATGTCGAACGCGAGCATGTGTCGGCGATCTCCCGCACCGGTCTGCGGATCACCGGGCCGGTGGAGGAATTTGCCGTCACCGCCCCCGCCTTCACGCCGGATGAACTGACGGGGATCTGGCAGCGGATCTTCCTCGCCGTGAAGGCGCAGCACACCGAAGGCGCGACGCGCGCGCTGACGCCGCACCTCGCGCAGGACGGCTACGTGCTGTCGCTGCAGAACGGGCTGAATGAACTGATCATCCAGCGCATCGTCGGTCGCGACCGCACGGTCGGCGCATTCATCAATTTCGGCGCCGACTGGATGGCGCCGGGCGAGATCATGTTCGGCAACCGCGGCGCGGTGGTGCTGGGCGAACTGGACGGCGCGATGACGCCGAGGCTTGCGGCGCTGCATGCGGTGATGCGCGACTTCGAGCCGGATGCGACCACCACGCCCCAGATCTGGTCGTATCTGTGGGGCAAGCTCGGCTACGGCGCCATGCTGTTCGCGCAGGCGCTGGGACAGCAGGGCATCGCCGACTGCCTCGCGCGGCCCGAGCTGCTGGCGCTGTGGCGCCGGCTTGGCCAGGAGGCGATCGTGGTGGCACGCGCCGAAGGCGTCGAGCCGCGTGGGTTCAACGGCTACGACGTGGCCGCGTTCGCACCGGCTGCAAGCGAGGACGCGGCGCGCCAGAGCGTGGCGGCGATGGTGGCGTTCAACCGGACCAGCGCGAAGACTCATTCGGGCGTGTGGCGCGATCTTGCCATTCGCAGGCGGCGCACCGAGGTGGATGTGCAGATCGCCCCGATCGCCGAGATCGGCGAACGGCACGGCATCGACTGCCGCGCCACGCGCAGGCTGGTGGCGATGATTCACGAGGTCGAGGAGGGACGCCGCCCGATGACCGACGACAATCTGTTGGAACTGGCGCGGGTGAACTGACCCATGATCAGCGTCGAGGAAGCCCGCGAGCGCATCCTGGCCGATCTCCATCCGGCGGCCGCGGAGATCGTCGCGCTGGCCGATGCCTGGGGCCGGGTGACGGCCGTTCCAGTCACCGCCCGGCTGACCCAGCCGCCGGCCGATGTTTCGGCCATGGACGGCTACGCGCTGCGCGCCGCCGACGGCACCCTCGGCGCGGTGCTGCGGGTGATCGGCAGCGCGCCCGCGGGCCATCCGTTCGCCGGCGCCGTGAGCCCCGGACAGGCGGTACGGCTGTTCACCGGCAGCGTCGTGCCGCAAGGCGCGGACGCGATCGTGCTGCAGGAGGACGCGACCGCGGCTGGCACCGAAGTGCGGGTGAACGAGGCCGTCACGGCCGGCCGCCACATTCGCCGCGCCGGCCAGGATTTTGCGGCCGGCGACACGGTCGTGCCGGCAGGGCGGCGTCTGACCGCGCGCGACATCGGCCTTGCCGCCGCGGCCAATCACCCGTGGCTCACGGTGCACCGCCGCCCCCGGGTCGCCATCCTCGCCACCGGCGACGAGATCGCCATGCCGGGTGAACCGATCCCGTCCGGCGGCATTGTCAGTTCCAACTCGCATGCGCTGGCCGCGCTGGTGCGCGCGAGCGGAGGCGAGCCGGTCGTGCTGCCGGTCGCCGCCGACACGCGCGAGGCGGTGGCCTCGGTGGCCGATGCGGTGCACGGCATGGACATGCTGGTGACCACCGGCGGCGCTTCGGTGGGCGACCACGACCTGGTCATCGAGGGCCTGCGAACCCGCGGGCTTAAGCTGGATTTCTGGCAGATCGCCATGCGGCCCGGCAAGCCGCTGCTGTTCGGCCGGCTCGGCGCCGTCCCGGTGCTGGGCCTGCCGGGCAATCCGGTCTCCGCGATGGTGTGCGCGATCCTGTTCCTGCTGCCGGCGCTGAGCCGGCTATCCGGCCTACCGGCGACACCCCCGCCGACTGTACAGGCGATCGCCGGAGCACCGCTGCGCGCCAACGACCGCCGAGCCGACCATCTACGCGCCACCATCGGCGTCGATTCGCAAGGCCACATCGTGGCGACACCATTTCCGGTGCAGGATTCGGCGATGCTGCGCCGCCTGGCCCATGCCGACGCGCTCATCCTGCGCGCACCGGACGCGCCGGCATTGCCCGAGGGCAGCGAAGTGACGGTGATCCGCCTCGACCAACTCGGTATCTGAGCGGAAAGCTTGCGGCATCGAAGCGGCAAGCTTGACGACGCGGCGCGAACCTATCTAGAACAACGCAGTTGCCGATTTGTTCCGGACACGCGTCCGGTACCCAAGGGGAAAGACCGCTGTCATGCTGACGAAGAAGCAGTATGAACTGCTGCTGTACATCGACCGCCATCTCAAGCAGACCGGGTTCTCGCCGAGTTTCGAGGAGATGAAGGACGCGCTGAAGCTGAAGTCGAAGTCCGGCATTCACCGGTTGATTTCCGCGCTCGAGGAACGTGGCTTCCTTGCCCGCCGCCGGCATCGGGCGCGCGCGCTGGAAGTGCTTCGCCTGCCGGAGAACCTGGCCACCCCACTTGGTGATACGGCGGAGACGAAGGGGCCGGCGTTCTCGCCGAACGTCATCCGCGGCGACTTCACCCCGAGGATTCCCGGGGTGCGTGCGGCCAACGATGCCGCCGCGATCCAGTTGCCGTTGTATGGACGCATCGCCGCGGGCCTGCCGATCGAGGCGCTGCGCGACCCGACGACCTATGTGGATATGCCGATGCACATGCTGGGCAGTGGCGAGCATTACGCGCTGGAGGTTGCCGGCGATTCGATGGTCGAGGCCGGCATTCTCGACGGCGACACCGTCATCATTCGCAAGAGCGACGCAGCGGACACTGGCCAGATCGTCGTCGCGCTGGTGGACGACAGTGAAGTCACGCTCAAGCGAATTCGCCGGCGTGGCAATTCGATCGCGCTGGAGCCGTGCAATGTCAGGCACGAGACGCGGATCTTTCCGGCTGACCGGGTGAAGGTGCAGGGCCGACTGGTCGCGCTGCTGCGCCGCTACTGACGCCGCCTCATCTCAAGGCACCGGCCCGTTTGCGTCGGTGTCACGGTTCGTGGCGCCAATCTCGGTGACCGCGCGCCACTGGCCATGGCGGAAGTTCCCGATCTCCGTGAGAATTCTTCCCGGACCGTAGGCCCGGCCTGCCAGGGTCGCACAACGATGCGAGGAGGAACGGATGCCGCTGCGTGTGCGGGTGACGGCACTCGTCTGTCTGGTGCTGCTGACCAGTCTGGCCGGTGGCGGCGCGCTTATCGCCTGGCACGCCGCCGGGCGCGTGCAGACCGAGCTGCGTGCCGCGCTGCACGTCGGCGAAAGCATGGTCCGGAACGGACTGAAGGAGCTGCGAACCGCGAATGATCGCGCGACCGAGTTGCGCCGGCTCGTTGCCACATTCGACGGCAATCGGCACGTACGCGCGGTGCTGCTCGATGCCGTGGGTGCGCCGGCGGCGAGATCGACGCTGTCCGTTCCGGCTCAGCCGGTGCCGGGCTGGTTCGTTCACCTGATCGGCCACCATGTCGACCCGCTGCGCATACCGGCGGAGGACGGTACAGCCATTCTCCTGCGGACTGATCCGGCCAACGAGCTCGAGGAGGTCTGGGGGGACTCGCGCGACACCATGTTGGTGCTGGCCGCCTTTGCCGCACTGAGCGCGCTCGCGATGTCCCTCCTGGTGGGTCGGGCGTTGCGGTCGCTCGCAGGCTTCGCGGCCGCTTTCGCATCTATCGGCTCTGGCGACTATCACAGCCTGTTGCCGGTCAAGGGGCCGCCGGAACTGCGGCGGCTGGCCAGCGGCTTCAACCTCATGGCGCAACGGCTCGCTACCGCGGCAGCGCAGAACCGGCGGCTGAACGAGCGCCTGCTGACCCTGCAGGCGGAAGAGCGTGCGGACCTCGCAAGGGACCTGCATGACGAGATCGGCCCGCTGCTGTTCGCGGTGGACATCACCGCCGCAACGGTGGAGCACTTGGCCGCGGCCGGTGTCGTCGCCGATATCCCGGCGCATGCAGGCGCGATCCACGACGCCGTCGCGCAGATCCAGCGGCGTGTGCGGGCGATCCTCGAACGCCTGCGACCGATCGGCGCAGTCGGACTGGGAACCGCCATCGAAAGGTTGGTGTCGTTCTGGCAGGGCCGGCGTCCCGAGGTGAGCTTCAGCCTGACGGCGGCCCTCCAGGAGGAACGCCTGGGAGAGGATGCCAAGGAGACCATCTATCGCGTGGTGCAGGAGGGTCTGAGCAACGCGCTCCGACACGCCGCGCCGGCGCTGGTGGAGATCGCCATCACGCAGGATCACGCGGGCGGGGTCCGTGTCGTTCTGACCGACGATGGCACGGGCCTGCGTGCGGACGGCGTTCTCGCGCGAGGTCCGGCGCGGCTTGGCCTGGTCGGCATGCGTGAGCGCGTGATGGCAATGGCGGGGTCGCTCTCCGTCGGCCCAGGTCGCGACGGCAAGGGACTGATGCTGGTCGCGACATTTCCCTGCGCGAGTCCGGCTCGGGAGAACGAGCAGGAGGCAACAGCATGAAGGTCCTCCTGGTCGACGACCATGCGGTCGTCCGCTCGGGCCTGCGCGCGCTGTTGAGCTCGGTCGCGGATATCGAGGTCGTGGAGGCGGCGAATGGTCGCGATGCCCTCGCCTTGCTGCGGCAAGACCGGCCGGACCTGGTGCTGCTGGATCTGAACCTGCCGGGCGTGGGCGGCCTGGAGCTGCTGCGCCGGATGCTGCTGGCGAACAAGGCTGCCCGCATCCTGGTGCTGAGCATGCACACCGAACCACTGTATGCCGCGCGCGCCATGCAACTTGGCGCGCACGGCTATCTCAGCAAGCATACATCGGCGCAGGAACTGCTGACCGCCGTGCGCCGCGCCGCCGAGGGCAGATATTACATCGAGAACGAGATCGCGCAGGAGCTGGCAATGCGTGCGGCCTCGTCTGCTCACGGCCTCGACAATCTTTCGGAGCGCGATCTCGAGATCATGCGGCTGTTGGCCGACGGCATGGGCCTGGCCGAGATCGCCGATGCCCTGGGGATCGGCTACAAGACTGCGGCCAACGCGTGCAGCCACATCAAGGCGAAGCTGGGCGTCACGCGGACCAACGACCTGGTCCGGCTGGCGATGACGCTGGGGATCGCCTGACGCTTCACTCAGTGAGGCGGAACCGCACCGGTACTTCGGCGACGGCGGGCACCGGTGTGCCGCCGCGGGTCGCCGGCACGAAGCGCCATTGGCGCACCGCGCGCAGCGCCGCGTCATCGAGGCTGGCGAAGCCGCTGCTCTGTGCCACGGTGACCTCAACGGGCTGGCCCTGGGCAGAAACGTTGACCTGGAGCAGCACCCGCCCCTGCTGGCCGCGCCGGCGCGCTTGCTCGGGGTAAGCCGGTGGTCGGTCGGACTCCATTCCGGCGACCGGATGGGCCGGCAGCAGCAGGGCAGCCGCGGCGGCGGCCTGGGATACGGCTGGCGCATTCGCTGTTTCAGGTGCCGGACTGTGCGGGTGAAGCGCGAAGGCTCGGCGCGGCGTCGCGGGCCGGCCAGGGCGCGGTGCCGGCGTCGGGGGTGGTGGCTCGGGCTCGGGCTCCATCGCCTGCGGCGGACTTTCCGCCGGCGCGGGAGGAGGCGGTGGCGCGGGCGTGGGTTCCGCCGGCGGCACGTCCGGCGGTGGTGGCTGGTCGACATTTGCCTCTGCCGCTGGCGCTTCAGGCTCGGTTTGCGGGGGCGAAGGGGGTTCGGCAGCGGCGGGCTCCGGCGACGGCGGGGAGAAAGGCGCTACCGGAGCAGCCGGCTGTTGCACGAATTCCAGAGCCACCGTCACATCCGGCAGAGGAAGCGGCGGCGTGGTACGTGGGATCAGGACGAGGGCGGCGACGATCACCAGTCCGTGCGCCAGGACCGAGACCGACAACGCGCCGGCGCCGCGCCGGCTGGCGCCAGCCGACGAGGATTGCGCCAATCGTGCGGTCGCCCGTTCAGTCAGCCTTTCCTCCCGACCCCTCCCCCTAGCCTTCCGGGAGCGGCCCGGGAAGGTTCAACTACTCGCTCTCGGCCGGCAGCAACCCGGGCTTCGGCACTCGCTCGCGCGGCACGTGAACCGGCGGTACCCATGGCCTGTCACCACGGTATCTGCGGTCGGTCAGGATATGCGCGCGCGCGCCGTCCAGCCAGATCGCCGTGGCACCGTAGCGCCACACGGTGAAGCGATCGACCAGCGCCGGCCAGGGCCGTTGGCAAAGGCCCCGGGCCGGCTCCGCGGATACCATGACCGAGGCCTCGCGGCACCCATCCGGGTGTGACGCGCCGCGCACCAGCAGGATTGGCCGTGCCTTCGGCTGCGGCCAGAGCAGGCAGGCGTCGATCCCGCAGGCGATCGCCCCATCGACGTGTTCCGCCCCTTTGGGAATGGCGACCGGCGCCCTGGCGGCCCAGTATTGCAGCCAGGCATCGCGGGTGAATTTGGAGGCGCCGGCGACCGACTGCAGATAGACCGCATCGGAAAACCTGACACCGATCAGGCGCGCATCGGCGGATACCAGCACATCCGCCGGCTGAATGAGCATCGGAGATATCAGGCCAAGCGCGAGCACCGGCATGCCCGCGAGACGCAGCCGGCTACGCCACAGCCCGATCCAGGCAATCCCGAGGGCGGTCAGCACCAGACCCCAGACCGGCATATGCGGCACGTCGAAGGTCGCTGCCGGCCACGATGCCGTGGTGCGGGCCACGTAGAGGATCGCCGATGCTCCCCAGCCCATCGGCACGAATGCCAGCCACTCGAGACCGAACGGCAGCAACAGCAAGCCGATCAGCCCGGCCGGCATCACCCAGAACGCGGCGAGCGGCACCGCCACCATGTTGGCCACGATGAAATAGATCTGCATCCGGCCGAAGTGGTAGGCGGCGAACGGCGCGGACGCGGTACCGGCCAGGGCGCTGGTCAGCGCAAGGGCGGCGAGATGCAGCGCCAACCGGCGCGGCCAGGAGCGCCCGGACAGCCGGTGCAGGGCGGGACGCAGCACCTCGTAACCGGAGATCAGTGCCAGCACGGCCGAGAAGCTCATCTGGAAAGAAACCCCGGGCACCTCCTGCGGGCTGAGCAGCATCAGCACGGTTGCCGCCAAGGCGAGGCCGCGGAGCGAGACCGCCTGCCGGCCGGCGAGCACCGCGATGGTGTAAAGGCACGCCATCGCGAAGCTGCGCACAATCGGTACGTGCATGCCGGTGAGCACCATGTAGCCGCCACCGACGAGCAGGGCGGCAAGTGCCGACAGCCCCTTGGTCGGCCAACGCAGGCTGGCGTATTCGCTGGTGGCGAAGCCGAGGCGAAAAACCGCCAGCGTCCAGCCCATCACAATGCCGATATGAAGGCCGGCGACGGCGAGCAAATGGGCGAGGCCGGAGGCGGAGAAAGCCTCGCGGTCGGGCGGCGGTATCCCGGCGGTGATACCCGTCAGCAGCGTGACGCAGATCGCGCCGGGCGGACCTGGCACGGCCGAGTAAATGCGCTCGGCAATCACCTCGCGCAGGCGCTGCACGACCCGCAAGGGGGCACTCGGCGGCGCGTGCGCCACGAGTTCCACGCTGCCCAGCGCGTAACCCGACCCGGCCTGGCCAGTGTACCAGGCATCGCGCTGGAGATCCCAGGCGCCGGGATAGGCTGGCGGCATCGGCGGGCGGACCAGCGCACGGATGCGCACGATGTCGCCGGTGGCGACCTCCTGCGCGTCGCCTTTCTTCAGCCGGACGCGCAGCCAGCGTTGCAGGTTCTCGCCATCGTCCAATCGCACGTCCCCGAGGGCGAGGCGCCGACCCTCAGGGAGCAGCTCGACCGAGCGAACCTTCCCGGTCAGAACGGTGGCCGTCCTGGGCAGCACCGGCTGTGGCGGCGCGCGCGCGGTAGCGAACTGCGCCGCGGTGAAGCCGATCGCGGCCGCCGCCAGTGCCATTGCCGGCGCCCGGGCCAGAAGCCGGCGCTTCAGGAGGCAGCAGGCAGTCAAGGCCGGGGCAGCGAGCGCCAGCCCGAGCCAGGGCAGCGGTTCGGTCCTCAGGCCGAAATAGGCCAGCACACCAGTGCCCATGAAGACCGGCAGCCAAAGCGCGAACCGTCCGCGCTCGGCCGCCTGCCAGGCGTCAAGCCAACGGGCCACCAGTTGCCGCATGCACAGCCAGGTTAGCGGAACCGCCTCTACAGCCGATGAATGCGCGTGCTGGAGCCTGGCCTGATCAAGTCTCATCGGTCAGGCGCCAGCAAGATTGGTTTGAGCGCGCGATTCACGCATTCCGACGTTCCGCCTTGAGCGATCGCGCGCTACATCATCTGCATGACGGTTCGCGCTCGCTTCGCTCCCAGTCCGACCGGGCTGCTGCACATCGGCAGCGCTCGCACCGCGCTGTTCAACTACCTGTTCGCCCGTCACCACGGCGGAGAGTTTCTGCTGCGGATCGAAGACACCGACCGCGAGCGCAGCACCGAGGTGGCAACCAGGGTGATCCTGGAAGGGCTCGAGTGGCTGGGGATCACCCCCGACCAACCACCGGTATTCCAGTCCACCCGAATGGCGCGCCACGCCGAGGTAGCGCGGCAGATGCTGGAAAACGGACAAGCCTATCTCTGCTACTGCACGGCGGAGGAGTTGCGGCGTATGCGCGAGCAGGCGCTGGCCGAGGGCCGCTCTCCCCGCTACGACGGCCGCTGGCGGGATCGCGATGCGGCGGACGCGCCGCCCGGCGTGGCACCGGCGATTCGCCTCAAGGCCCCGCGCGCCGGCGACACGGTGGTGCAGGACCAGGTGCAGGGGACAGTGCGTGTCGCGAACGCGGAGTTGGACGACATGATCATCCTGCGCAGCGATGGCACGCCGACCTACAACCACTCGGTGGTGGTGGACGACCACGACATGGGGATCAGCCACGTCATCCGCGGCGATGACCACCTGACCAATACCTTCCGCCAAGTGCAGATCTATCAGGCCATGGGCTGGGAGCTGCCGCGCTTCGCGCATATCCCGCTGATCCACGGCGCGGATGGCGCAAAGCTGTCGAAGCGGCATGGTGCGGTATCGGCGTTGGAATTCCGCGAGCAGGGCTATCTGCCCGAGGCGCTCTGCAATTACCTGCTGCGCCTCGGCTGGGGCCACGGCGACGCCGAGGTGATCGACCGCGAGGAAGCCATCCGACTGTTCGACCTCGACGGCGTCGGCCGGGCGCCGAGCCGGATGGACTACGCCAAGCTCACCAACCTTAACGGCATCTACATCCGCCAGGCCGATGATGACCGCCTCGCCCGCGAAGTGCTTGAGCGGCTGGCGCACCGGAGAGAGCTGGCGCTTGGGGGCAACGCCGTTGCGCGCATCCGGGCACTGATGCCCGAATTAAAGCAACGCGCGAAGACACTCGCAGAACTGGCAGATTCTGCGGCTTTTCTCGCGCGGCCGCTGCCGCTGCCCATGGAGCCGAAGGCAGCCTCGCTGCTGACGCCGGAAGCGCGCCTGATGCTGCGCGATGTGGCCGACGCGCTCGCCGCAACCGACTTTACGCCAGCCTCCATCGACGCCGCGCTGCGCACGTTCGCCGAATCGCGCGGACGGAAACTCGGGCAGATCGCGCAACCCTTGCGCGCGGCGCTGACCGGCAGCACGGCAAGCCCGGGGATCGATGCCACCCTGACGGCTCTCGGCAAGGAAGAGGCACTGGCCCGGCTGGCCGCGGTCGGCTGACCAGCGCACAAAAAAATCGCGGGACCTTGATCTGGATCAATGTGCCCGGCGTCGCGCTCGTACATTCTGATCGTTGTGAGGTCGGTGGGTCAGTAACCCATCCTCTCCTCTCTCTTGGACTCCTCCCCATACCCTCGGCGGCGCTTCGGCGCCGCCCTTTTTCTTTCGAGTACGGCTATTTGCGTATGTTTTTTCTGTCCGTACTTCATCAAAAATGAACCGCGCCCGATGACAATCCGGGCGGCACTCGGGACAGCATTCATGCGCGCGAATGAAACCAGGTCCGGCGGAGCAGGAACCATCCTGCTCAGCATCGCAGCGGTGGCACTGGCCGGCATGGTGGGAACCATCGGACTGATCCATCAGGTGGCCGAACTCGGCCCGAAGGTCGGCGATATCGTTGCGTTCGACCCGATGGAGCGGATGGCGCAGGACGTGCACACGCGGGTCGCCGCGATCCCGGCGGACGACAAGCCTGGTGTAGCCTGTGTGCTCGATGTTCGGGTCATGCACACGGGCGGCGGCAGCATGGTCGTCGAGCAGCGTGAGCCGCGGCCGGTCTTCGGCTACCGCGTGCATTGGTCGGGTGAGCACAGCAGCAACGATGGGGCCGATTGCGGCGGGTCGGCCGACCTGCTGGTCAATCCCGAGGATATAGAAACGCTGGCCATGGCAGCCGGCGGCTACGGCGTCCTGGCCCATAAGCACCCGGGCACTTCTGGGCGGGCGGCCGCGGCGCGCTAAAGCAGGATAAGGTCAGGTTGACCTCAACCTGCTTTACCTTTGTTGCGTTTGAGCGCGTGATTCAGACCTCCGGCGATTCCGCCTCCGGTCTTCACGCGCCAGGCGCGATCACGCGAGGCGACACACCGCCTGGAGCACGCGCCAGGCACCGGCGTCATTGACGGCTCGCACGGGTTTCTGCGAGCAAGGCGCGTGTCATATCGGCAAAAGCACCTGCTGGCGATCGAGGGACTGTATCCGCCCGAGATCGACCACCTGCTCGACCTGGCGGAGAGCTACGTGCTGCTCAACCGCTCCGGCAAGACGCAGCGCGACCTGCTGCGCGGACACACGCTGATCAACCTGTTCTTCGAAGACTCGACCCGCACCCGCACCAGCTTCGAACTCGCCGGCAAGCGGCTGGGGGCGGACGTGATCAACATGTCGGTCTCCACCTCCTCGGTGAACAAGGGCGAGACGCTGCTGGACACCGCCGCCACGCTGAACGCGATGCACTGCGACCTGCTGGTGGTGCGGCACGACCAGTCCGGCGCGCCCAACCTGCTGGCGCAGAAGGTCGATGCGGCGGTGATCAACGCCGGCGACGGCACCCACGAGCACCCGACCCAGGCGCTGCTCGACGCTCTGACCATTCGCCGGCGCAAGGGGCGGCTGGAAGGCCTGATCGTGGCGATCTGCGGCGACGTGCTGCATTCGCGGGTGGCGCGATCGAACATCCACCTGCTGACCACGATGGGCAGCCGCGTTCGGGTGGTCGGGCCACCGACCCTGATGCCGGCCGAGGCTGAGCGGCTCGGTACCGAGGTGTTCCATGACATGGAACATGGGCTTGCTGGCGCCGACATTGTGATGATGCTGCGGCTGCAGCGCGAGCGCATGCAACGCGGGCTGGTACCGAGCGCGCGCGAGTATTTCCGCTTCTTCGGCCTGGATGCCGCGAAACTGGCCGCCGCGAAGCCGGACGCACTGGTGATGCACCCGGGGCCGATGAACCGCGGCGTGGAGATCGACAGCGCGGTGGCCGACGACCCGCAGCGGAGCGTGATCCGCGAGCAGGTGGAGATGGGGGTCGCGGTGCGCATGGCGGTGCTGGACACGCTGTCGCGCGGTCACGGGCGGAATGAGTTCTGACAGTGCGGGATGTTCTGTTCGCCTCGGTTCGCCTGCTCGACCCTGCCTCCGGCCTGGACCGGCAGGGCGATTTGTTGGTGCGAGACGGGCTGATCGCCGATTTCGGCCCCAGCCTCGGCCATCCCGACGGCGCGGCGGTGGTGACGGAACAGGGAGCCATCCTCTGCCCGGGCTTGGTCGACATCCGGACCGCGCTCGGCGAGCCGGGTTACGAGTATCGTGAGACGATCGCCTCGGCCGCCGAAGCCGCCGCCGCCGGAGGTATAACGACGCTCGCCGCGCTCCCCGACACGCTTCCGGCGATCGACGATCCCGCCTTGGTCCGCCTGTTGCGCGCGCGGGGCGATGAGACCGGGAAGCTGACGATCCTGCCGTATGGCGCGGTCACCGTCGGATGCCGCGGCGAGGAACTCGCGGAACTTGGGCTGCTGGCCGAAGCGGGCGCCATCGGCTTCACCGACGGCAGCCGCGCAATCGGATCGGCGCGGCTGATGCGGCTTGCGCTGTCCTACGCCCGTGGTTTCGGCAAACGCATCGTGCAGCACCCGGAGGAGCCGTCGCTCGCCGCCGGCGGCGCGGCGACCGAGGGCGAACTGGCGACCCGCCTCGGCCTGCCTGGCATTCCCGCCGCCGCGGAGGCGATCCTGGTGGGGCGCGACATCAGGCTGGCGGCACTCACCGGCGGCGCGGTGCATTTTGCCCACGTCTCGACCGCCGAGCCACTCCGGCTGATCCGCCAGGCCAAGGCGGACGGGATCCAGGTCACCTGCGACACCGCGCCACCATACTTCGACCTCAACGAGACGGCGATCGGCGACTTCCGCACCTACGCGAAGCTGTCGCCGCCGTTGCGCAAGGAAGCCGACCGGCAGGCGGTGGTCGCCGCCCTTGCCGATGGCACCATCGACGCGATCGCGTCGGACCACCAGCCGCGGGATGCGGATGACAAACGGCAGCCCTTCGCGCAGGCAACGCCCGGAGGGGCGGGACTGGCGACGCTGCTGAGTGTCACGCTGGCACAGGTGCACAGCGGGGCGATCTCGCTCGGGCAGGCAATCGAGCTGCTTACCGCAAGGCCGTCCCGTCTGCTCGGTGTCACGGCCGGGCGGATCGAGAAGGGCCTGCCAGCGGATCTCTGCCTGTTCCACCCCGAGCGTGCCTGGCAGGTCGAGTCCGGGCGGTTGCCGGGGAAGGCGCAGAACACGCCATTCGATGGGCGGGCGCTGGAAGGGGTGGTACTGGGGACGTGGAAGGCTGGCCGGCGGGTGTTCGGATAATGGCCGCCATCGGCTTCCTGGTGGTCGGATACCTGTTCGGCTCGGTGCCGTTCGGACTGATCCTCACCCGTCTCGCCGGCCTGGGTGACATCCGCCGGATCGGTTCGGGCAGTATCGGCGCCACCAACGTGCTGCGGACGGGGAACAAGGGATTGGCCGCCGCAACGGTGCTTCTGGATGGTCTGAAGGGAGCCGTGGCTATCCTGCTCGCGGCCAGATTCGGCCCCCCGGGCGGTGCGTTGTGGGCCGGCATCGGCGCCGTGCTGGGACATGATTTCCCCGTCTGGCTCGCGTTTCGCGGCGGCAAGGGCGTTGCCACCGCCTACGGCGTGCTGATCGCCGCCGCCTGGCCGGTGGGCCTGTGCGCCGGTGCGGTGTGGCTGGTGATGGCAGCCATTAGCCGCATTTCCTCCCTCGCTGCGCTGGTTTCCTTCGTCCTCGCCCCGGCTTTGGCCGCTTTTCTGGCCGATGCCGTCATCGTTAAGCTCGCGTTGGTAATCGCTGTGCTGGTGTTCATCCGTCATCACTCGAACATCCGCCGCCTGATAGCAGGTACCGAGCCCCGCATTGGCCAGAAGGCATGAGCAGCGCGAACCAACTACGGCCGACGCGATAGACCGGCTCCGGCTCGCGCGTACCGATGGGGTCGGACCCGTGGCCTACCGGCGGCTCATGGCACGCTATGGATCCGCCGCCGCCGCGCTTGGGGCATTGCCCGTTCTCGCCAGTGCCGGAGGGCGTCCGTCGGCCCCCACTGTCCCGAGCGCCGACGATGTGGCGCGCGAACTACACGCCCTCGAACGCCTGGGTGCGAGCGTGCTCTTCATCGGCGAGTCCGCCTATCCGCCCCTGCTGGCGCTGCTGGATGATGCGCCGCCCGCAATCTTCGCGCTTGGCGACCCGACGATCCTGTCCGACCGCTCGGTGGCGCTGGTGGGTGGCCGCAATGCCTCGGCCAATGGCCAGCGCATGGCGGAGAATCTGGCGGCGGAGCTGGCGCGCACCCTCGTCGTCGTTTCGGGCCTGGCGCGTGGGATCGACGCCGCGGCGCATCGCGGGGCGCTGCTCACCGGACGCACCGTCGCCGCCGCAGCGGGCGGCCTCGATGTCCCCTACCCGCCCGAGCACGCCGATCTGCAGCGCCGCATTGCCGAAACCGGCGTCGTGGTGACCGAGGCACCGCTTGGCGCGACACCCCAGGCCCGCCATTTCCCGCGCCGCAACCGGATCATCGCCGGCCTGGCGCTTGGGGTGATCGTGGTGGAGGCGGCGCTGCGCTCCGGCAGCCTGATCACCGCTCGGCTGGCCCAGGATGCCGGGCGCGAACTGTTCGCCGTCCCCGGCTCGCCGCTCGACCCGCGTTCGCGTGGCGCCAACGACCTGATCCGCCAGGGGGCACACCTGACGGAAACCGCGCAGGACGTGCTGGACAACCTGCCGGACCATCCGTCGCGCGAGGGACTGACCCGTGACCCGTTGTTCGCCCGGTGGACTCCCGGGACTCCGGGGCTCGCCGAACTGGCCCCGGACTGGCAGGAGCCGCCGCAAAGCGCGCCGGACCTTGCGCAGGCCCGCATGCAAGTTATTGAATTACTTGACAGTTCTCCAACAGCCGTTGACGACATCGTAAGGCGCTGCCAGTTCTCTGCGGCCGCCGTCATGGCGGTGCTGCTGGAACTGGAGCTTGCCGGCAGGATCGAAACGCTGCCAGGAAGCCGGGTGGCACTGCTGTCTGAGCCCGGATTTTAGGCTAGCCAAGGACCGCCCCAAGGATCGCAATGTCGGACGTCGTCGTCGTCGAATCTCCCGCCAAGGCCAAGACGATCAATCGCTATCTTGGCGGCGGCTACACCGTGCTGGCCAGCCTTGGCCACGTGCGTGACCTGCCGCCGAAGGACGGCTCGGTGCGGCCGGACCAGGACTTCGCGATGGATTGGGAATCGGATGCGCGCGGCGAGAAGCAGGTCGGCGCCATCGCCAAGGCGCTGAAGGGCGCCGCAACCCTCTATCTCGCGACCGACCCGGATCGCGAGGGTGAAGCGATCTCCTGGCACGTCAAGGCGATGCTCGCCGCGAAGAAGGCGCTCAAAGGTGTCAGGGTCCGCCGTGTCACCTTCAACGAGATCACCCGCAGCGCCGTGCGGGCCGCCATGGCACAGCCGCGCGACCTCGACCAGCCGCTGATCGAGGCCTATCTGGCCCGCCGCGCGCTGGACTATCTGGTCGGCTTCACCCTCTCGCCGGTGCTGTGGCGCAAGCTGCCCGGCAGCCGGTCCGCTGGCCGCGTGCAGTCGGTGGCGCTGCGCCTGATCTGCGAGCGCGAAGCCGAGATCGAGCTGTTCCGCGCCCGCGAGTACTGGACGGTGGAGGCCGGCTTCACCACGCCGGCCGGCGCGCCGTTCACCGCCCGGCTGACGCATCTGGACGGCAGGAAGCTGGAACAGTTCGACCTGCCGGACGAGGCGGTGGCGATACGCGCCAAGCGGCGCGTCGAGGCGGGCCGCTTCCGTGTCACCTCGGTCGAGAAAAAGCGGGTCAGGCGCAACCCGTATGCGCCGTTCACCACCTCGACGCTGCAGCAGGAGGCCTCGCGCAAACTGGGGTTCGGTGCCCAGCAGACCATGCGGCTGGCGCAGCAGCTTTACGAGGGCGTCGAGATCGACGGCGACACCACCGGCCTGATCACCTACATGCGGACCGACGGCGTGCAGATGGCACGCGAGGCGATCACCGCCATTCGCGAGCATGTCGGGACAGTGTACGGGGGCAATTACCTGCCGGCGGCGCCACGCGAATACCAGAGCCGGATCAAGAATGCGCAGGAGGCGCACGAGGCGATCCGGCCGACCGATGTGTCCCGCACTTCGGACAGCGTCTCGCGGTTTCTGTCCCCCGATCAGCGCCGGCTGTACGAGTTGATCTGGAAACGCGCCGTGGCCTCGCAGATGCAGTCGGCGGAGCTCGACCAGGTCAGCGTCGATGTATCGGACGGCAAGGGCACCACGCTCCGTGCCACCGGCTCGACCGTCGCGTTCGACGGCTTCCTGAAGCTGTACCGCGAGGACACCGACGATGCGGCCGATGAAGACGAGGGCCGCACGCTGCCGCCGATGGCGGAGCGCGACCCGCTGCGCCTGGGCGAGGTGACGGCGACCCAGCACTTCACCCAGCCGCCACCGCGCTACTCCGAAGCAAGCCTGGTCAAAAAGCTGGAAGAACTGGGGATTGGCCGGCCTTCCACCTATGCCTCGATCCTGTCGGTACTGCAGGATCGCAAGTATGTCCGGTTGGAGAAGCGCCGTTTCATCCCGGAGGATCGCGGCCGGCTGGTGACCGCCTTCCTGATCAGCTTTTTCGAGCACTACGTCGATACCGGGTTCACGGCCTCCATGGAGGAGAAGCTGGACGACATCGCCGGCGGCACGGTGGAATGGCGGGCGATGCTGCGGGCCTTCTGGGAGGAATTTTCCCACGCCGTCGATCAGACCAAGGACCTGAAGATCAGCGACGTGATCGCTGCGCTGGACGAGGACCTGGGACCGCACTTTTTTCCTCAGCGCGAGGACGGGTCGGATCCGCGCGCCTGTCCGGCCTGCGGCAACGGCAGACTCGGACTGAAGCTTGGGCGCTACGGCAGCTTCATCGGCTGCTCCAACTATCCGAACTGCCAGTATACCCGGCGCCTGGCAATCGAGAGCGGCGATGACCAGGGCGAAACCCTCAAGGAGGGAATGCGCCTGCTGGGCCAACACCCTGAGACTGGCGAGGAAATTACCGTTCGTCGAGGGCCTTACGGCCTGTATGTACAACAGGGCGAGAATGGCGAGGAAAAGACCCGAGGGGGCAAGAAGGCGCCGAAGCCGCGCCGCACCGCGCTGCCCCGTGGCATGGACGGCGAGCAGTTGACCCTGGAACAGGCGGTCGGGCTGTTGTCGCTGCCGCGGGATATTGGCCGCCATCCGGAAACCGGCGAGGTGATCCAGGTCGGGATCGGCCGGTTTGGGCCATATGTGCGCATGGGCGCGGTCTATGGGTCGCTCGATCGCGACGACGATGTGCTGTCGATCGGCATCAACCGCGCAGTGGATCTGATCGCGCGCAAGATGGCGAGTGTCCGCACGCTCGGCCAGCATCCGGCGAACCAGGAACTGGTCGCGGTGCGCAAGGGCCGCTTCGGTCCTTACGTGCAACACGGCAAGATCGTGGCGAACCTGCCGCGCGGGGTCATGATGGAGGACGTGACGCTGGACCAGGCGGTGGCGCTGCTGGCGGAGAAAGGCAAGCAATTGCGGCCGCGCGGGACCGGACGCCGCGCACGGGCGCCGGCGGCGAAGCCGGAAGCATCCCGCACCCCGGCACCGGAACCGCGTACGGCGGCACCCCGCAAGAAGACCAAACCCGCGGCCAAGCGGCGCACCGCGAAGCCCAAGCGCACCGCCACAAAGACGGCCGGCAAGACGACGCCCCGGAAGAAGAAGGCCGCGGCGCGTGCCCGCAAGCCGGCAGCGCGGCGGCGCTAGATTCGCCGTCCCGCGACGACCCGCGCAGGTCGAGCACGTCCGCCGGCCTGACACCGCGATCCTGATCGTCATCGGGACGGATGCCGACGGTGACGCCATCGCTCGGCCGGCCGATTGGGACCCCGCCAAGGGTCCCGCGCCGGTCGTGTTCATGGCGGCCGAACCGCGCGGCCATCCGGCGCTTGCCCCAGGTGAGCGCGTGCTCGCGCGCCTCAGACCTGCCGGCCGCGACCGCTACCAAGGCCGCACGGTCCGGCGCCTGGCCGAGGCACCGGGCCGCATTCTCGGCGTGTTCCGCCATGGGCGTATTGAGCCGACCGATCGCCGGGCCAAGGCGGAATGGGTGGTCCCGCCCGGGCAGGATGGCGGGGCGCAGCCAGGCGAGATCGTCCTGGGCGAAGCCCTGCCACACCACCGAGTGGGTCCGAGACCGGCGCGCATCGTCGAGCGTCTGGGGGCCATGGGCGATGCCCGTGCCGTCAGTCTCATCGCGATCCACACGCACGAGATCCCGCAGGAGTTTCCCCGCGCGGCTCTCGACGAGGTACTTCGCCCCCGCGCCACGCCGCTGGGCCGCCGCACCGACCTGCGCGATGTCCCATTGGTCACCATCGACGGCGAGGATGCGCGCGACTTCGACGACGCGGTGTACGCCGAACCGGACGGCACGGGCTTTCGCCTGCTGGTGGCAATCGCTGACGTGGCGCACTACGTGCGGCCAGGATCGGCGCTCGACCAGGCCGCGCGCAGCCGCGGCAACAGCGTGTATTTTCCCGACCGGGTCGTGCCGATGCTGCCGGAGCCATTGTCCAACGGCTGGTGCAGCCTGCGGCCGGGCGAGGACCGTGGCTGCCTGTTCGTGGAGCTGCGGATCGACGCCGAAGGCCACAAGCTCGACCATCGCTTTGGCCGCGGCCTGATGCGCAGCTCGGCACGCCTGACCTATGAGGAGGTGCAGCGCGCGCACGAGGACGGAGCCCGCGGGTACGCGCATCTCTACGCCGCCTTCCAGGCCTTGCTCGCCGCGCGACAGGCGCGCGGTGCACTCGACCTCGACCTGCCGGAGCGCCGGGTGGCGCTCGACCGGGATGGCACAGTGCGAAGCGTCTCGCCGCGTCCGCGGCTCGATAGCCATCGGCTGATCGAGGAGTTCATGGTGCTGGCCAACGTCGCCGCAGCCGAGGAACTTGAGCGCCTGCGCCAGCCGGCGATGTATCGCGTGCATGCACCGCCCTCGCAGGAGAAGCTTGCCGCGCTGCGCGGGTTCCTGCATGAGCTGGGACTCTCGCTGCCCCAGGCTGACCAGGTTCACCCGCGCGATCTGGAGGGCCTGCTACGCCGCGCCGCCGGGACGCCGGAAGCAGCACTGGTCAACGAAGTCATGCTGCGCAGCCAGTCGCAGGCCGAATACAATCCCGACAGCATCGGCCATTTCGGGTTGGCACTGCCGCGTTACGCGCATTTCACCAGCCCGATCCGTCGCTATGCCGACCTGTTGGTACACCGCGCGCTGATCCGCGGACTTCGTCTCGGTACCGGTGCGCTGACCACGGCAGACGCGGAGAGGTTCGCAGGCACGGCTCGGCACATCACCGCGACCGAGCGCCGCGCCCAACTTGCCGAACGTGACGCGATCGACCGTTACCTGGCCGCATATATGGCGGATAAAGTGGGCGAGAATTTCACTGCGCGAATTTCAGGTGTGACGCGCTTCGGACTTTTCGTCACAGTCGCGGAAAGCGGCGCAAGCGGCCTGGTGCCGGTGCGCTCGTTGCCGGGAGATTTCTGGCAGTACGATGCGAGGGAGCAAGCCCTGAAAGGACGCAGGACACATCTTGCGTTTCGGCTGGCGCATGAAGTCGAGGTGCGGCTTGCCGAGGCCAGCCCTGTGACGGGCGGTCTGGTATTCCACATCCTGCAAGGCACCCCCGGTCACCGTGGCGGCAAACAGCGGAAGGGAGCGCAACGGAGAACCAGGTGATCCGCATCGGCGTCCTGCTGATCCTGCTGCTGATCGTCCCGGCGCAAGCCCAGCACGTCACCGCGCCACCGGGCTTCGACCCGGCGCTGGTCGGCAACGTCTATGCCACAGCGCTGGCGTTCATGGCGCCGCG
>DATBKQ010000331.1:0-2484 GCA_036555825.1 Acetobacteraceae bacterium
TTTCGGGGTTGCTCTTTCTGTCATGCTGCGACCGCAGTCTCTGGCTTGGGGATGCGTTTGAGCCCGGACGGCACGCCTGCCTTAAGGCGAAGCGCGACGCCGTTGTGCAGCAGCCGATGGTGCCGCCGGCAGGTGAATAGAACCATCAGCGGCTGCGCATAGTCCGGATGGTGGGCGATCAAGAGCGCGCTGTTGCAGTCTGCGACCTGGCATGTTTCCGGAGGCGCGATTGCCCCTCGGCGCTTTGCGCGCATCAGCATTTGCCGAGCTCGTGCCGCAAGAGGATTGCGGCTGGCCCAAGCGGCAACGGCTTGGTTGTTTTTGGCGCGCCTCGCCGGCTTTGAGGCCGCGAGCTTCTGCACTGCCGCCTGCTCGGGTCTCATGGGCTTGCACAATGCTCGACCCGCGCGAACGCAATCTCGGCAGGATTTGCGCTTGCCATCCTTGGCGCGATGGTGCGGGCGGAACTCGTCGAGCGGCTTCTCGACCTTGCAGACACCGCATCTCTTGGTCGCCGCCGGTCCGTTTGCTTGCCGGCTCGCCTTGACCTTGGCTTCGGCATTAGCGCGTGCTTGCCGGTCGGCGTCGGCGGCCTTCTGGATACACGTCGCGCACCGTGACAGCGACGCAAGCCGCGGATGCGTGCGGCAGATGGTGCAGAGGGTCAGATCGTGGCGGGTTGGAGCCGGGGCGATGGCGTCGCCGCCGGGAGGAGCCATGTCAGGCTCGCGGAGCATCGCCATCATGGACGGCGATGCCGATAGCGGCGAAGGTGGCGGCGATCCAACCGTCGATCTGGGACGGGTGGTAATACCGCCTGCCATTGATAGTGACCGGAGCAGGGAATTCGCCTGCGTCGATCCAGCGGAGTAGAGTTCCTGGTGCACGATCGACGCGGCGGGCGGCAGCTGCGAACGACAGCATGCCGGCCGAAGGCCGTGCTTTCATAGGGGGTACCTTTGGATTGGAGGGCCCGAGCAATGGGGGCCAGATACGCGAACGCCCGGTCAGCCAGTCATGGCCTCCGGGCGCGCGCGATTCCGTAATTCTAATAAAATCACAAGAATTAGAGATCCGCAACCAGAAAATTCTGGTCCGTTGTTCAACTTTCCGTGAACGACTGCTGTGTGCACACTATCCTGGCGGAATATGGTTCAGACGAGCCAGCGTGCTTCCCGTTTTCTGAGGGGATATTGCGTCCCCGACTACACTACGGCGGAGATAGCAGCGCGTTCGTATGAGCGCCCCTGGCCGAGCGCCACAACCGCGCGAATTCTCCCAGTTGGTGGAGCCGGGCGATAGCCACTGCTGATGCTCCTGTGGCGGTCATCAGATCCACGACCGTGCGAGCCCACGGGACAGCTGCATTCCATGCGTCTACCTCGTGCAGAGAGATGAAGCGTATGGTTCCAAAGCCCACGGCGAGCGCGGCAAATCCAATGGCGAGGCGGTAGCGCTTGATGTAGTGCCACATCCAAAGGAGGCCATAGACGAGTAAGACGACTACAACCAAAGCAACGGTAACCGATGCAATGATCTGGAACGGTCGGCGGTTCGCGTACAAACCATTCTGCTTTGCGAGGATACGCAGCCACTCACCCAGCCCCTCCGTCCATCCCAGGCCCCGCGCCAGTTCTACCTCGAACAACAGCAGAAGCACTCCCGCCAACCCTGCCCACACAATCGCATCGGCGCCGGGCAATCCACGCCGCTGCTCCCGGTGACAAGCCCACGCTGCCCAAGCGCCGAGCAGGCATGCTGCCAGAAAGGCGGCAACGCACAAGAATCTACCAGCATCTTCTGGCATGCTGCGTACCCTAAAGGGCCTTCGCGTTTGGGCGCGGTACGGGCGAGCGTATCGATTCGGTGTTAGGAACTAAGTCCGTCGTATGAACATAATGTTGAGCGAA
The DNA here is from genome assembly GCA_036555825.1 of Acetobacteraceae bacterium. GTDB lineage: Bacteria > Pseudomonadota > Alphaproteobacteria > Acetobacterales > Acetobacteraceae > JAMXLO01. The sequence goes on from DATBKQ010000331.1 coordinate 1,911, forward strand.
TTGGTTGAGGGGCGAACTCTACGGTTTCGGATCGGCCGGCATCGTTGCGAAGCGATAGGAGCCGCCGAGCGCAGCCTCGCCTTCAGCGCCACGTTAAGCGGCTTTCGGGTCTCTTGCTCGATGGGAGGTAAGAAAGCATTCAGTCATCACGACGACAAGACGTACGTCACTTTGCAATATGGTCCACGATACGCCAACTCGTGGCGTCGCGCCACTCCTTCGCCCCCGCGTAGCGGAGGTGCATCGCGCCACGTCGCAGAGCTTCACTTAGGACGGCGCTGCCAGCTGCTTGCTGCTGCTTCTCCCCATTGTATTCAGTGCGCGCCTTGCCGATCGCAGCCAATGTCACGCCGTCCGTCGTCTCAATGCACGCCCTGATGACGAGTGTCGCCAGCTCTGGGTCGAAGATCCGCTTGCCCTCTCGGTTCTCCAGGCCAGCCATGGCAAAGATCAGCTCGGCCAGCGCCTTGTTGCTGCCGCCGTTACGGATGATGGCTTCCGCCCGGCGATCGCCCTTGGCCCAGGGCGCCGCGGAGACATGTGGCTCGTCATAGCCGCTGACACCTTCGCTGCC
>DATBKQ010000332.1:0-11265 GCA_036555825.1 Acetobacteraceae bacterium
GGCCACGCCGATGTACTTGAACTGGTGCACCACGTCGCCGATGGGAGACTTCTGGTCGTACTGTACCTGGAAGATCGACACCACCTTCGACTTCATGTCGCCGTTGGCGTCGAACGAGATATCGCCCTGCAACGTCTTCAGGTTCGTGGACTGGATGGCGTCGCGAACGTTGGCGCGGGTCACCGGTTTGCCGGACTTCGCCACCCGCTCGATCGCATCGAAGATCACCTGTGTCGCGTCGTAGTAGGTGATCGAATAGTCCGCGGGCTGCTTGCCGACCTTGGCGACGAAGCGTTCCACCCACGGCCTGACGCTCGGCTCGTCGAGCACATGCGCCGCAGCCGAGGTTGCGTACCAGCCTTGCACCGCCGGCACGCCGCCACCAGTCAGCATGTCGGGCGTGTGCACGCCGTCGCCACCGCCTTTCACAATATCCGGCAAGATGTCGTACGACTGCTTCACCACCTTCGCGCCCGCCAGCGGATCGCCGCCGTAGTACAGCGCCTGGGTGCCCATGCTTTTCGCCTTGGTGAGAACCGCGGTATAGTCGGCGTTCAGCGGATCGAGCCGATCACGGATCAATACCGTCATGCCCTTCTTCGTCGCCTGCGCCGCGAACGCGTCCGCCATGCCGACGCCATACGCCCCGCCGTCATCCAGCACGACGACTTTCTGAATCTTCAGTACCTCGCTGAAGTAGTTCGCCAGGTTCGGGCCCTGATAGGCATCCGTCGTGACCGTGCGGAAGAACACCGGTGGACCGGCGGGACGGTAGATGGCGGCGAACTTCGGATCGGTAAGATCGGGATTGGTCGCGCTGCCGCTGATCGTTGCCATCCCGCCCTGGCTGTAGATCGGACTGACAGCTTTCGCCGATCCGCTGTTCAATGGTCCCACGGCGGCGATGACACCGGGATCCTGCAGCAGCTTGCGCGCATTGGTCGCCGCCAGCGCCGGATCATACTGTCCGGTTGTCGGCGATGCATCGTCGAAGCTCACGTCGCGCAGCTTGTAGCCGGCGACGCCGCCTTTCTCATTCGCTTCGCCGATGGCATAAAGCACGGCATCGCGCACCTGCCCCGCCTGCAGCGCCAGCGTCCCGGTCAGCGGGAAGGTCATGCCGATCGCGAGCGTCTTCTCCTGCGCCTGCGCGCTGCGAATGACCGCCGGCGCCGACCCGAGCAAGGCGATCGCGGTCCGCCGTGTGATGTTTCCCATCGTCCGAGCCCCCAATCTTGCTCGCCCACTATAGCAGGGTCTCGCACCGCGGCCATGTATGCCTTCCCAATCAATAGGCGGCATGGTACAGACCAGCGATACCGAAAAGGGACTGCTGCCGATGAACGACGTGAACACCGGCGTGCTGAAAACGCGCGTGATCGAACTGGTGAACGAGCACGCGAAGCTCGCGCAGGTGATCAACGACAGCCTGTTCTCGTTCGGCGAACTTGGTTTCCACGAGGTCGAGACATCGAAATATCTCACCGCCACGCTGGAACGCCACGGCTTCAAGGTGGAACGCGGCGTCGCCGGCATGCCGACCGGATGGGTGGCGCACTGGGGCTCGGGCGGACCGGTGATCGCCCTCGGCAGCGACACCGACGCACTGCCGAACGTCTCGCAGAAACCCGGTGTGGCGTACCATGAACCATTGGTGGAGGGGGGACCCGGCCACGGCGAGGGACATAATTCCGGCCAGGCGGTCAACGTCGCGGCGGCACTCGCGCTGAAGGAGCTGATGCAGAATGAAGGCCTGCCCGGCACGCTGATGCTGTGGCCTGGCATCGCCGAGGAGCTGCTGGCGGGCAAGGCGTTTCAGGTACGCGACGGGCTGTTCGACGGTGTCGATGCGGTGCTGTTCACCCATGTCGGCGCAAACCTGGAAACCGGCTGGGGCGAGGTGCGCGGCGCCGGTGGATTGATCTCCGTCGAATACGCGTTTCACGGCGCATCCGCGCATGCCGCCGCCGCCCCCTGGCGGGGACGCAGCGCGCTCGATGCCGTCGAGCTGATGAACATGGGCTGGAACGTCCGCCGCGAACATCTGCGGCCGGAGCAGCGCTCGCACTACATCATCACCTATGGCGGCGAGCAGCCCAACGTGGTGCCGGCTCTGGCGAAGGTCTGGTACTATATCCGCGAAACCGACGTGGAGAACGTGCGAAAGAACTTCGGCATCTGCAACCGCATCGCCGATGGCGCGGCGCTGATGACGGACACCGAGGTAACCCGGCGCATCCTCGGCGCTTCCTGGCCGCGGCACTATAACCGCGTGCTGGCGGAGACCTTGCAGGCCAATATCGAACAGATCGGAGTGCCGCAGTGGACAGAGGATGACGAAGCCTTCGCGCGCGCGGTGCAGCGGGCCGCGGGCGGGGAGCCCGCCGGGTTGACCAGGAAGCCGGCGGCAATCTCCACCAGCCCCTTCAGTCCCGGCACCGACGACATCGGCGACGTCTCCTGGGTGGTGCCGACGGTGCAGCTCCGCTATCCGGCCAACATGCTGAACCTGCCGGGCCATCACTGGTCCAACGCCATGGCCATGGCGACACCGATCGCGCACAAAGGCGTCGTCTGTGGCGCCAAGGTCGTCGCGGCGACGGTGCTGGACCTGCTGCTGCGCCCCGAACTGATCGCCGAAACGAAGCGCTACTTCACCGAGGTGCAGACCAAGGACAAAAAGTACGAACCGTTCATCGGGCCCGACGACAAGCCGCCGGTCGATCTCAACCAGTCCGCGATGGACAAGTTTCGCCCGCTGATGCGGCCGTTCTATTACGATGCTGAGAGGTACGACACTTACCTGGAGCAATTGGGAGTAAACTACCCGCAACTGGAACGCCGAGCCTGACCCGGGGGGAGGGGAACGCATGGCCATCATCGTCGGCAGCGGTGACTATCGCTACGAGCAGATCGATAACTGGGCGAAGGTGCCCCCGGGCTGGTCGCTGCATGAAGTCGGCGCGGTCGGTGTCGACAGGCAGGACAATGTCTATGTGTTCAACCGCGGTGAGCACCCGATGATGGTGTTCGATCGCGAGGGGAATTTCCTGCGCGCCTGGGGTGAAGGCCTGTTCCCGCGCGCGCACGGCCTGCATATGGCGCCCGGCGACACGGTGTTCCTGACCGACGATGGCGATCATTCGGTGCGGCAATGCACATTGGACGGCAAGGTGTTGCTGACGTTGGGCACGCCCGGCAAACCGGCGCCCTTCATGAGCGGCCAGCCGTTCCACCGCTGCACCCACACCGCGCTGTCGCCGAATGGCGAAATCTACGTGTCGGACGGCTACGGCAACGCACGCGTCCACAAATACGCGCCGAACGGAAAGTGGCTGCTGTCGTGGGGCGAATCGGGTACCGAACCCGGCCAGTTCAACCTGGTGCACAATGTTGCCTGCGATCCTGATGGCTGGGTGTACGTCGCCGACCGGGAGAATCACCGCATTCAGGTGTTCGACGGCAAAGGCCGCTACGAGGCGCAGTTCAATAACCTGCATCGGCCATGCGGCATCTTCATGCCGTATTGTAGCTGCCCGGTCTGCTATGTCGGCGAGCTAGGTCCGGCCACCCGTACCAATCGCAACTATCCGAACCTCGGCCCGCGCGTTTCGATCATCGACAACAGGGGCAACCTGCTGGCGCGCATCGGCGGCCAGCATCCGGGCACCGGCCCGACCGATTACATCGGCCCGCATGGGCTGTGCGTTGATTCGCATGGCGACATCTATATCGGCGAAGTGTCGCGCACGCTGTGGCCGCAATACTGGCCCGACCAGCCCATCCCGGACGGCGTCCGTTGCCTGCGCAAGCTGCGCAAGATCAGTTGAAGGGGTGTGCCATGTCGTATGAGCCGAAGCGGTTCGACTTCTCGATCCCGGTCCGCGTCAACCTGTCGTCGGACACGCAAACCAAGCCGTCGCGCGGCATGAAGGAAGCGATGATGGCGGCAGAGGTCGGCGACGAGCAGATGGGCTCGGACCCCACCGTGTGGGAGCTGTGCGATCGCACCGCGGCGCTGCTGGGCAAGGAAGCCGCGGTGTTCCTACCGTCCGGCACCATGTGCAACCAGGTGGCGATCGCGACCCATTGCCGGCCCGGCGAGGAGATACTGGCGCACGAATCATCGCACATCCTGTCGAGCGAAGGCGGCGGCGCAGCGGCGATCGCCGGCGCGCTTGTCCTCGGCCTCAAGGGCGAGCGCGGCCAGTTCACCGCCGAGACGCTCGAGCAGTCAATTCGTCCCGTATCGCGCTATTCGCCGACCCAGCGGCTGGTCGAAGTAGAGCAGACCGCTAACCGAGGCGGCGGTTCCTGCTGGAGTGTCGCGGCGTTGCAGGCGGTGACGAATGCAGCGCACGCGCACGGCCTGTCGACGCATATGGATGGTGCACGGCTGATGAACGCCGCGGTCGCTTTGGGTGTCCCGGCCACCGACCTCACCCAGGACTGCGATTCGGTCTGGTTGGATTTCACCAAGGGGCTCGCCGCACCTTTGGGTGCCGTGCTCGCCGGATCGCAGGACTTCATCGGTCAGGCCTGGCGTTGGAAGCAGCGGCTCGGCGGATCGATGCGCCAGGGCGGCATATGTGCCGCGGCCTGTATCTACGCGCTGGAGCACAACATCGACCGGCTGGCCGAAGACCATGCCAACGCCAAGGCGCTGGCACGCGGCATGGCGCAAATTCAGGGAATCACGGTGGAGGCACCGGAAACCAACCTGGTGTTCTTCGACACCGAAGGCACCGGCATGGCGGCCGACAGCTTCGCCGGCAGGCTACGGAAGGAAGGCGTGCTGGTCTCCACCTCTGGAAAATACCGTGGCCGGGCCTGCCTGCATCTGGACGTGACCGCGGGACAGGTGGACGAGGCGTTGTCGGTGATGAAGCAGGTGGTGAACGCCGCCTGATGCGGGACTTCACTGTCCGGCCGATCGGCACGCTGCATACGCCCTGGCGCGGCATCGCTGATTGCCCGCGCAACGGGCGGCAACCCGATCCGGCACCGCCTTGCACCGCGACCGTGCTGCCGGAGTTTGTTCCGGGCCTGCGCAGCCTTGCGGGGTTCTCCCATCTGATCCTGCTGTACTGGATGCACCAGGTGCGCGGACCGGAGCTGGTGTTCACGCCGCCGTTCGACACCGAACCCCGTGGAGTGTTTGCCACGCGCGCGCCGCGCCGGCCCAACCCGATTGGGCTGTCGGTGGTGGCCTTCGACGGCTTCGCCGCGCCGGACACACTGAAGGTGCGGTATCTCGATTGCGTGGATGGTACGCCGCTGATCGACATCAAGCCGTACCTCAAGACGACCGACTGCGAGCCAGATTCCGCAATGGGCTGGCTCGAGCAGCACGCGACGCGGCAGCGGTAACTCTTCCACTGTCATTGCGAGGAGCGCAGCGACGAAGCAATCTCGGTCACGTCCGGCGCGGCGAGGAGCGCAGCGACGAAGCAATCTCGGTCACGTCCGACGTGGCGAGGAGCGCCTGACGGCTCGAGATTGCTTCCCCTCGCATTTGCAAGGGTCGCAATGAGCGGGGAGACTCAGACCGGATTCCGTGCCACGAGTTGGCGAGCGATGATGATGCGCTGCAACTCGTTGGTGCCCTCGCCGATCACCAGCAGCGGGGCATCGCGATACAGCCGCTCTATCGGGAACTCGGTGGAATAGCCGTAGCCGCCATGCACGCGCATCGCCTCGGTGGCGTTTTCCAGCGCCGCCTCGGTGGCGAACAGCTTGGCCATCCCGGCCTCCATATCGCAGCGATCGCCCCTGTCATAAAGTTCGGCCGCGCGGCGCACCAGCAGGCGTGCCGCCTCGGTACGCGTCGCCATGTCGGCGAGCTTCAACTGAATGGCCTGATGCTGCGCGATCGGCACACCGAACGTCTTCCGAACCTGCGCGTAGCGCAGCGACTCGTCCAGCGCCGCCTGGGCGATACCGACGCCGCGCGCCGCAACGTTGATGCGGCCAAGCTCCAGCCCCGATAACGCGTGCTGCAGACCGCGGCCTTCCATACCGCCAATCAGCCGATCGGCTGCGAGACGATAGTCCTGGAACACCAGTTCGGCGCTGTCGATGCCCTTGTAACCGAGTTTCTCCAGCTTCCGGCTGACGGTGAATCCGGGACCCTTCTCCGCCAGCAGCATGCTCATGCCCCGATGCCGCGGCTCGGCCGACGAGTCGGTCTTCACCAGCAGAGCGAAGCACGAACCGTGGATGCCGTTGCTGATCCAGGTCTTGGTGCCGTTCACCACATACGCATCGCCCTCGCGCCGCGCGGTGACGCGGATCGCCTGCAGGTCGGTGCCGCAATCGGGTTCGGTCAGCGCCAATCCGCCGCGCAATTCGCCGGAAGCAAACCGCGGCAGGAATTGCCGCTTCTGCGCCTCGGTGCCGTTGCGCTGCACGATCGCCGACATGATCAGGTGCGAGTTGAAGATGCCGGTCAGCGACATCCAGACACGCGCGATCCGCTCGACGATATCGGCGTAGGTGGCGCAGGTCAGGCCAAGCCCGCCATACGCCGCGGCGATCGTCGCGCCGAACAGGCCGAGTTCGCGCATGCGCTCGACGATCCCCTCGGGGTAGATATCGTCGTGTTCCAGACGATGGACATGCGGCGCGACATCGCGCGCCAGGAACGTGTCGATCGCGTCCAGAATGTCGGTATCCGACATATGCGCCTGGCCGGTGCGCTACGCCGGCATCGTGCGCTTCTGGTGTGCCCGCCCGATCCGGGCGGTCTCCGGATCATGCCCGGCGATCACCCGCACCCCCTCATCCAGGCGATGCACGATGTTCTCCAGCGAGCAGCCCTCCAGGAACGCGATGCCGTTGCGGCGGCACGCGGCGAACACGCGTTCCCGCGCCTCGGCCATTTCCGGCGGGTACGGGTCGCGCTGCAGCGTGGTGTAGCCGAGCGAAAGGCCCAGATCGCCGGGTCCCATTTCGGCGAAGCCGAGACCCGGAACGGCGCAGATCGCCTCGCAGTTGGCGATGCCTTCCGGGCTTTCCAGCTTGACCCCCAGCAACAGCTCGCCGTCCTGGTTCAGCGGCCAGGGGTCGCAGCGCTGCATATACTCCTGTTGGCACAGGCCCCAGATCGCCGCCGCGGTGGACTCGGAGCCGCGGCCGCGTGTGCCGATGCCTAGCCTGCCGCCGCCGCCCCGCACAGGACGTGCAGCGCCGCGCATGCGCTGCACTGCCGATGGAATGGCAGGATCGACGCCCGCCAGGTGATGAGGATAACGGCAGGACTCAATGAAGGCACGCACCGCATCGGCGGTCTCCGCCTGGCATAGCAGGACGCCGTGCACGCCACGGCCAAGAATCTGGCGGAACTGCCAGGCATTGAACCGTACGTTCGCCTCGTCGGTGCCGTTCACCGGTGCCTCGACGATCACCGCCGGCGTGCGGTGGCCGGACCGCGCCGGTCCGCCATCGGCCAAGCCGCGCATGTATTCGGCAAGCCCGGTCATGTCGAAGCAGCCATGTTCCATGCCGACGTTCATGTAGTCGGCCCAGGTGCCGGCATCCTCGCGTCCCTGCGCGTGGGTCAGCACGTGGCCACTGTGCGGCCCGTCGTAATAGATCGCCTGCCCTTGCGAGAGCAGTTCGATCGCCCGGTTGATGCGATCGGCCATGCCGGTTCCTTTCACGCTGGCGGATGCGATATAGAGCCACCCTAGCACGCGGGTCATGACCGGAGCGATGGGTGCTTCTGAGACCGATACGACATTGCACCTGGACGCGCTGCGCCGGTTCGAGGCTAGGCAACTCGACGAGACCGCGGCGACCTGCGAGCGGATCCTGACGACCGCCTCGGACGACTGGCTCGCACTGCGTCTGCTGGGAGCGGTGCGCGGCAGGCAAGGTGCGTTCGAAGAAGCTGTTCGGCTGCTCACGGCAGCCTTGATCAACGCACCACCCGACACGTGCCAGGTGGTCGCTATGCTGAATGAGCTGGCGGAAGCCTTGCGCGGTCAACAGGATCTTGCCGCAGCGCTCGACTGCTATCAGCGTGCGCTGGCGGTAAATCCGCGCCACGCTGGCACGTTGCACAATTGCGGCAGCACGCTGGTGCTGCTGAACCGCCATGCCGAGGCGCTCCAGCAGTATCGTCTGGCACAGGCGGTGACGCCAGACGCGGCGGAACTGCGCTTCAACGAGGGCCTGACGCTCCTGGCGCTGGGCATGTGGCCCGAGGCGTGGCAATTGATGGAAGCCCGGTTGTCGGTGCCAGCCCTGGGTTTGAACGAACTGTTCCCGCCAAGCGTGCCGCATTGGCGTGGCGAGACGGACATAGGCGGCAAGACCATCCTGTTGCAAGCCGAGCAAGGGTTCGGCGACACGATCCAATACGTGCGCTATGCCAATCTGGTCGCTGACCGCGGCGCACGCATTGTGCTCCGGGTACAGCCGGCGCTGAGCAAGCTTCTGGCCGAGCTGCCGGGGGTTCATCAGGTGATCACCTTCGATCAGGATGTGCCGCCGGTCGATCTGCAGTGCCCGCTGATGAGCCTGCCGCTCGCCTTCAGCACCACAGTGGACAGCGTTCCCGCCCCTGTGCCGTACCTGAGAGCGCGGCCCGAATACATGCTGGTCTGGCAGGTGCTGCTCGACCATCGTAGACGCAAACGGATCGGCATCGCCTGGGCGAGCAGACCGGTGACGCTCATGCGTTCGATGCCGGTGGCCACACTGGCGGCGCTGCTTCGACGCGGCGATCTGGAATTTCATGTCCTGCAGCCGGTTATATCGGCCGCGGATCGGGCGTGGCTCGATGCATCTGGCAGCGTCGTGGATCACAGCAGCGCACTGAAGGACTTCGCCGATACAGCGGCGGCGATCGCACAGATGGACCTGGTGATCACGATCGACACCGCTGTCGCCCACCTCGCGGGTGCCCTGGGCGTGCCGGTCTGGATCATGCTGCCGTTCAGCGCCGATGGGCGCTGGCTCATCGATCGCAGCGACACGCCCTGGTATCCCACTGCACGGCTGTTCCGCCAGCAGCGCCTCGGTGACTGGGAGGGCGTCGTTGCCGAAGTCGTGCGCGCGCTTTTCAGCGCGTGATGACCAGGGGCGGAATCGCCCGGAGGTCTGAATCACGCGCTCGACCAAGGAAAGCTAAAGCATGATGCGGTCAACCTGACCTCATCATGCTTTAGCGTGAGGCGCCGCGGACCAGTCGTCCAGGCAAGGCGCCGGTGGCCTCGCCGTCGCGATAGACCGGAACACCCGAGACGATCGTCGCCACATAGCCATCGGTGCGCTGCAAAAGCCGGCGGCCGCCGCTTGGCAGATCGTACGCCACTTCGGGCGGACGCAACTGCAGCCGGCCGTAGTCGATCACGTTGACGTCTGCCTTGTATCCAGGCGCCAGCACGCCGCGGTCGGTCAGACCGATCGCGGTGGCGGAATCGCGCGTCAGCCGCCGGACAGCCCAAGGCAACGGCAGCTTCGCCCCGCGCCTGCGGTCGCGCGTCCAATGCGTCAGCAAGTAGCTGATCGCGCTGGAATCGCACAGCACGCCGACATGCGCCCCGCCGTCGCCAAGCCCGACGATGGTGGCGTCGTGCGTCAGCATGTCGCGCACGGTGTCGAGATTGCCGTAGCTGTAATTGGATAGCGGACGGTACAGAATTGCCTTGCCGTCCCGCTCCAGCAGAAGATCATACGCCACTTCCGCCGGACTCCGTCTCTGACGCCCCGCGATTGCCGCGACCGATGCCTCGGGTGGCGGTTCGTAGTCCGGCGGATCGCCAAGCGGGAAAATGCGGTCCCACTTGGCCACCCGGCGCGCCATGCCGTCGCTTTCGTTTGTCTCGGCTATGAGGCCCGCGCGGAAATCCTCTTGGCGCAGGATCGCGATGCGCTGCTCGAACGGCAGCGACGCGATCTGCCGGTAGCTGGGCCGATTGACGAACGGGTTCTGCGAGATTTCGAAGCCAAGCAGAATGCCGGTGGGGCGTGTCAGCACCTGGCCCAGCATCGGCAAGCCGGCGGCATTCGCTTCGGCGATCCAGCCCGCGAGTTGGCGCCACTCCTCCGGCTTGTTGTCGCGCTGCAGAATCGTGATCGCCATCGGCCGCCGCGCCATGCCGACAAGACGGCGCAGCATGGCGAACTCGTCCTCGACATCGTCGAAGTCCGAGATCACCTGCATCCAACCCTTGCCGATGTCGCGCAGCGCACCGGCGATCGCGGCAAGTTCTGTCTCGGCGGCATTCAGCGAAGGGATCGCACGGCCATCCAGTGTCTTGTGGTTCAACGTGCGCGAGGTGGAAAACCCGAGAGCCCCAGCCTTGATGCCTTCGGCCGCCAGTCGCGCCATTTCGGCCCGATCCTGCTCGGTGGCCGGTTCGCGATCCGCGCCGCGCTGTCCCATCACGAACACCCGCAGCGCGGCGTGCGGCACCTGCGTTGCGATATCCATATCGTATTGGCGCGCCGCCAGGGCATCGAGGAAATCGGGGAAGCTCTGCCAGTTCCAGGGCAGCCCTTCGGTCAGCACGACTTCGGGAATGTCCTCGACCCCCTCCATCAGCTTCACCAGCATATCGCGCTGCGATGGCTGGCATGGCGCGAAGCCAACGCCGCAGTTGCCGAACAACGTGGTGGTGACGCCATTCCACGACGAAGGCGTGATGCGGCTGCTCCAGGTCGCCTGACCGTCGTAGTGCGTGTGCGGATCGATGAAGCCCGGTGTCACCAGCAGCCCGCGCGCACCGATCTCTTCGCGGCCGCGCTCAGCGATTTTGCCGACCGCGGCGATCCTGCCGTCGGTAAGCGCGACATCGGCTTCGAACGGATCGGCTCCGGTGCCATCGATCACCGTGCCATTGCGAATGACGAGATCGAACATCTGCCTACAGCCCAAGTTTCTCGGTCAGACCATAGCCTTGTGCCAGGTCCTGCAACCGCTTCCAGGTCGCGTCCTCCACCGGGATGCCGTTCCTGCACCGATCCTGCTCACGCTTGAATTCGATCTCGCCGGGATACAGCACCTCGGTGAAGCCCTGCGCCGGCGGTGTTGCCTTCAGATATTGGGCGAATTCGGTAACTTCCTGTTTGAATGTGTCGATGTCGCGGAACGCCGCGACGTTGAACACGGCGATAAAGCAGCCATCGTTGTGCCGGCCGGTGGGTTCGACGCCGTAGCCCAGCCCGGTCAGCAGCCCGGACAGGATTTCGACGATGGTTGCGAGTCCATAGCCCTTGTAGCCCTCGGAACCGCCGACCGGCAGCAGCGCGCCGCCC
>DATBKQ010000333.1:0-6485 GCA_036555825.1 Acetobacteraceae bacterium
TCACTTTATTCCGCCGCTCCGCGCCGGGTGCCCAGTTTCACGGTGTCTATGAGCCGGCCCTGTCGCTGATCGCACAGGGCGCCAAGCGCGTCATGGTTGGCGATGATACGTTCGATTACGACCATGCCCATTGTCTCGTGACGTCGGTTGACCTGCCTGTCATCTCCCAGGTGATGCGCGCATCGCAGGACAAGCCATACCTCGGGGTTCTGCTCGATATCGATCCTCGCCGAATCCGCGGCCTCATGGCTGAACCCGGTCTGCCGAAGCCACGACCGGTGCCGGTTGGGCGCGGCATGGCCGTCAGTCCTCTCTCGGCGGCAATTCTCGATGCAGTCGTGCGCCTCGTGCGGCTGCTCGAAACGCCCTGGGATATTCCCGTCCTCGGACCTCTGATCGAACGCGAGATCCTGTACCGCCTGCTGACAGGAGAACAAGGGGTGCGCCTGCGGCACATCGCCGTGGCGGACAGTCAGTTGCATCAGGTTTCCAAGGCAATCGACTGGATCAGGGAGAACTTCGCACGGCCTCTGTGCATCGAGGTGCTGGCGCAGACCGCGCACATGAGCGTTTCCTCGCTACATCACAACTTCAAAGGGATCACCGGGATGAGCCCGCTGCAGTATCAGAAGCGGCTGCGTCTGCAGGAGGCGCGCCGACTGATGCTGGCCGAGAACATGAACGCGGCGTCTGCCGCCCATCAGGTCGGCTATGAAAGCCCCTCGCAGTTCTGTCGCGAATACGCTCGGCTGTTCAGCGCGCCGCCCCTGCGGGATATCGCGCAACTACGGCTGGATGCGCGCGCGGCCTATTACGTAGGGCGCGCGATTCCGCGCGTACCGATGATCGTGCAGGACGCGAAGGCCTAGTATCGACTTTCGATGAAAGTCGATACGTCGCCCCTTTGTTCAAGTATCCGATTCACGCGGCGGAGCGTGGCCGCAAGCGACTCACGCTCCTCTGCGATCGGATACTAGCTTCGGAGATAGTCACTGCAAGGCACTGGCCCGAAGGAATAACATCGATGAATGTAGATCGTACGGATGGCAGAAGTGCCGAGAGGTTGCTGCGGAAGTTGGCTACTGTCGAAAGCCTGCTCTCGGCGGAAGCCGATGCCGGCGAGCGCGCCCGGACGCTGACCGACCGCACCGTCGCTGTGCTCAAGGACACAGGCATCATGGCCATGTGGATGCCCAGCTCACTCGGCGGGCTGGAACTCGATTTCTCGTCTGGCCTCCGGGTGATGGAAGAGCTTGCCCGGATCGATGCCTCGGCGGCATGGGTTGTGTTCGTGGTCTGCGGTTCGACCTTTGCAGCCGCTCGCATGTCGGATGAAGCAGCCGCGATCATTCATGCCCGGCCGCAGGATCTCCTGTGTGGTTCGCTCAACCCTCCGGGCAAGGCGTTGCAAGTGGAGGGCGGATACCGGCTGACCGGACGATGGCCGTTCACGAGCGGCCGCAATCATGCCGCGTGGCTGCTGCTGTCCGCAGTCGTCCGCGACAACCAGGACGGCGTCGCGCCGGCATCCTCCGGCACCACGACTCCAATCCTTTGCCTGGTTCCCGCCGATGTCAGCAAAGTCCACGATACGTGGCATACTGGTGGGCTGCGTGCCACCGGCAGCAATGACGTCGAGGTGACGGATGTCTTCGTGCCGACCAGTATGACATTTCGGGTCAGCAGCGCCCGGGATCGGCGCAGCCGCTACCACCAAGGACCGCTCTATCGACTTCCGCTGAGCGGGGCCATCGGCACACCAATCGCGGCTGTTGCACTCGGTATCGCGCGCAGGGCCATCGATACCGTCATAGCCATCTCGAGTACGAAGACTCCGGTTGGGCGCTCCAGTTCGTTACGAGATCAGCCGGTGCTGCAAGCGGACGTCGCCAAGGCGGAAGCGGCGGTCCGCTCTGCGCGGTCTTGGCTCTACGCCACGGCCGACAGCCTTAGCGAACTGGCCAATGCAAATGAGGATCTGCCGAATGCGCTGAGGCGTGACCTGCTGCTCGCATCTGTCCACGCGACGCGAAGCGCGGCGTACGCAGTCGACCTGATGCATCTCTCGGGAGGTGGATCGGCAGTCTATGCCACCTGTCCTCTCGAGCGTGCCCTGAGAGATATCCATACAGTCACCCAGCATCGTCGATCGGCCCCTATACAGTTCGAAATGGCCGGCCGAATGTTGCTTGGCTTGGAGTCCGGTGATCCGGCCGTGCTGCAGTGACCCGGCGGCGGTGCGGATCGACGGCTGACGTCCTCGGAGACGCCGCTCGGTTGACTCGGCCCGCACTGCCTTTCATCCTCAGCACGCGCTCTTCAGGACCACAGGCGCCATGAGCCCGTCGCACGCTGCGTGGCAACGACTGATCTCCGCAGTACACGCGTCCGGCCGCAAGGCCGCACTCGCGATCACCGGCGGCGGCAGCGGGGCGATCGGCGAGCTACTGCGTGTTCCGGGTGGGTCGCGACTGCTGATCGAGGCGCAGGTTCCCTACGACGAGCAGTCACTCGCGACGTTTCTCGGCTTCGCGCCGGCACAGGCGTGCAGTGCCGATACCGCGATCGCGATGGCACGCAGCGTGCGGGCGCGCGTCGCCAGATTGGTGCCGGCGGGCACTGACTTGGTGGGCCTCGGCGCGACGGCGGCACTGGTCAGCGATCGCCCGCGCAGGGGCGAGCATCGCTTTCACATCGCGTTCGCCAACTCCGCCGGGATTGCGCACTGCACCGGTGTGATGGCCAAGGGCCGGCGGGATCGCGCCGCCGAGGAAGACCTCGTTTCGCGCGCGATCGTCCTGTGGCTGGCCAACGCGTGCGGGATTGCCGCGCCGTCGCCGCGCAGCCTGCTCGATGCCGACGAACATTATGCCGAGACGGCCGCCGTGACCGCGGACAGCATCGATCAGCTCCTGGCAGGCGGGCACGATCGCGTCACCGTCCAGCCCGATGGCCAGATGGTGTTGTTGGCGGCACGGCCCCCCGTGCTGTTCCCGGGTTCGTTCAACCCGCTGCATGAGGGACATGTCCTGCTGGCCCGGGTCGCCGAGGAACTGCGACAACAGCCGCTGGCGTTCGAAATCTCGGTCACCAACGTGGACAAGCCGCCGCTGGCGGGCGAGACGGTGCGACGCCGGCTTACGCAATTCGCCTGGAAGTCGCCGGTCGAACTGACGCGGGCACCCACCTTCGTCGAAAAGTCGCGCCTGTTTCCAGGAACGACGTTCGTGATCGGCGTGGATACGGCGGAGCGGCTGTTCGGGCGGAGGTATTACGGCGATGACGAGGCTCGCATGCACATGGCGCTCGAGGAAATCGCCAGTACCGGAAGCAGCTTTCTGGTGGCCGTGCGCATCGACGCGGCGGGGCGTGTACGCGCGTTGAACGATATCCCGGTGCCGTGGCGCTACGCCGATCTCTTCACCGAAATCCCCGAGCACCGCTTCCGCTCCGACACCTCCTCATCCGAGCTCCGTGCACGGGGACGTGCCGTTCGTCATTCATAGTGAGCCCGCAGCACACACGGGGACGTCCCATGAACCAACCCAACCGAGTCAAAGCCGCCATGCGTGCCGCACGCAAGGCATACGGCTACAATCTGTCCTTCCCATCCCCCTGGGTGATCGACATCCTGGGCAAGCTCGACTTCGATTTCGTCTTCATCGATGGCGAACACGGACCGTTCGGGCTGGACCAGCTCGAGGACCTGTGCCGGACCGCCGAACGCCATAACCTCACGACCGTCGCACGCGTGCCGGATATCGGCTCATCGACCATCCTGCGCTACCTCGATCGCGGCATCATGGGCATACTGGGTCCGCACATCGCCACCGAGGCGGACGCTCGCCAGTTGGTGCGCGCCTGCTACTTCGGCCCGCTCGGCGAGCGCTCGTTCGGCGGCAACCGTGGCACCGACTACAATGCCATGATCCCCGACAAGGCGGCCTACTATCGGGAAGCAAACCAACAGATGCTGGTGTGCGCCCTGCTGGAGGACGTCGCGGTGCTGAACAGCCTGGACGCCATTCTCTCAGTGCCTGGCATCGACCTCTACAGCATCGGCCCGAACGATTTCGCCCAAAGCCTCGGCTATCCGGGCCAGCCCGACCATCCCGAGGTGGTGAAGACGATGCGGGACCTGACCCGCCGCATCCACGAGGCCGGTCGCACGATGCAGGCAGACGTGATGCAGGCGGCGTGGATCAGCGACATGCTGCTCGACGCCGGCCGCCACATTCTCGAGCCGCGGTGAACAGAGCCGATCCACCCAGACCGCGGGACGCGATGCCTCACGCCCTGTCATTGCGAGGAGCAAAGCGACGACGCAATCCCGTTCGGGATTGCGTCGCTTCGCTCGCAATGACACTCGGGCGGCGCATCCCCGTGCAGCCTATTCCGCCGCCAGGTTCGGGGTGAACTCCAGCGGCAACCCCTTGTGGCCGGTCAGCCGCTCGCCTTCCTCGTACATTTCGAACGCCCGCTTTTTCAGCGCCGGAAGCACCGCGGCGATCTTGTCCAGGTCCAGGTCGGCGGCGATCCCGGGATAGCCGGCGCGCTCGATCATCGCGCCCAGCCGGCGGTTCTCGAACTGCTCGAAGGTCCATTCCAGCGGGTCGTCGATAACGGTCAGGTCCCAGTTGATCCGATGGTTCTTGTTGCGCGGACCATAATGGTAATGCGCGCTGTTCCAGAAACAGTCGAACGCCAGAAGCTCGGTTTCCTCCACGTACGATTTGCCCTTCGACCCACCCACATCGCCGAGCACGTGAATCGCTAGGCCGCCGTCACCGTTCTTCTGCCGCCGCATCTCGAGGCCGAACCGGATATTGCCGGCCTCGAAGATTTCCGTGCCACGGTTGTGCTTGACGGTGTTGCGCTTGCCGACAAAGGTTTCTCTTGCGCACGCCTCCACGTCAGGCAGCACACGGCGCACCGCCGCGAGGTTGGTTGCCTCGGCGATGTCCTTGTAGCCGGCACGCTCCAGCATCCGCGATAGCTTTTGCTCCAGGATGCGGATGGTCCAGCCGATGGGATTGCCGTCGGTGATCGGGTCCATGCGGCAGTGCACGCCCATGCCGCCGCCGACCCGGCCGGGCGTGGTGAGCTCGGGATTTTCCGGCCCGTAGATGTAGCTCCGCTCGAGATCGAAGCAGTTGAAGCGCAGCAGCGAAGTCTCCTTGCCGCCAACATCGGCCACCACATCGATGGAGACTCCCTGATCGGTATGATCCTCGACGTTGGCATCCCACAGTTGGTGTCTGACAAGGAAGGCCACGGGGTCGGCGGCAAATCTGGTTGCTGGGGATTGCGGCATTGCGCGACGCTCCTGCTGGAGTGAATGGCGCGAGCCTAGGGGACGAGGCGGGGCGGTCGCAAGAGTGGCGGGTCGAAGCAGCGAGGGCCAGGAGACGCGGCAGCTAGCCGACCTGGCCCAGGCGAAGGTCCCAGCGCGCGATCCGCGTCGTCGCGAGTATACCCGACCTTGTCCACGGATCAGCCGCAAGGTGCCGCTCGACCGCTTCGTGGCTGCTCTCGCGAAATATCAGCAGCACATCGTCGCTTGCTTCAACCGGCCCTGCGAGGCGTGCGACGCCCTTCGCCTCCAGCTCGTTCATGAAGCGACGATGCGCCTCCCAGTCCGGTTGCGCCTCGAGAGGCTTGCCGGGATCGTATGGCGAACCGTAGCGGCGGATCACCATGAAAAGGTGCTCGACCATCCGAGACCTGCCTTGCTCCAGCGGGCAGCACGCCCGGGGGCGCGTCGTTCTGGAAGGACCAATCGCGGACCATCGGGTATACAACTGCGGTCCGTCGGTGGTCGGAGGAGGATGACCGGAATGAGCGAATACGGCTATCTCCGTCTTGGCCCGCATCGCTATCGCGAGCGCTTGGGTCTGAGCTTCGAGGACCTGCGCGTCGGGATGCGCATCTGCCACCGGCCCGGCATCGATATCTCGCAGCAGGACAATCGCGAGGACGCGGTGGACCTGCTCAACAACGCGCAACTCCACTACGACAGCCACTACGCCGCGCAGACCGAATGGCGGCAACCTCTCGGCGTGAGCACCCTGACGGTGCAGCGTCTGCTGGGAATGGCCTCGCGTAGCTGGTACCGGCGGCGGAGGCTTCTCGGCATCGACAGCATCGCCATGACCCATCCGGTGTTCGGCGGGGACACGCTGTACTCGGTGTCCACCGTCACCGGGCTGGATGCCGGCGGCGATGCCGATGTCGGTCGGGTCGCCTGCACCATCGCAGGCGTAAACCAGCGCAACGCGGTGGTGAGCGAGATCGCCTGCCGTTTCGAGGTGTATCGGCGTGGCCGCCATCCCGAGGACGAACCGGGCATCGAGCCCGCGGCGGAAGAGCGGTTCCGGCTCTATCACACCCGGCCGGATGGAACGCTGGTCGAGCAGACCGGCCTGGCGTTCGAGGATCTGGTTCCGGATGAAACCTTCGTGCACTGGCCAGGCCGAACGTTCGAC
>DATBKQ010000334.1:0-1910 GCA_036555825.1 Acetobacteraceae bacterium
TCCCTTCCCGACCAGATACGCCCAGAGCTGACGCGACAGGTCGAACTCGGTGTTGACCTCCAGCGCCCTGGAAATATCGACGCTGCCGTCGGGCCGCTGCGGGGTGTAGTTCAGCTCGCAGTTCGCCGCATGGCCGGTGCCGGCGTTGTTCCACGCCTCTGAGCTCTCCTGCGCGCAGTCATCCAGCGTCTCGAGCATGACAATGGTGAGCGACGGTTCGAGCTCCTTCAGCAAGGTGCCAAGCGTCGCGCTCATGATCCCGGCGCCGATCAGCACGATGTCGGCGCTGCCGGGAATGCTGGTCTGGGACATGATCGTTTCCCCTTTGCCGGTTACGCCTGTGTGGCCTTCGCCACGAACGGCACGGTGACGCCCGGTGCCAGGATGACATACACGCGCCGCCACGGCTCCTCGCCGACCAGTCGCCAGCTATGCCCGCTGCCCGCGGTGTCCTCGGCCAGCAGGATATCGCCCGGACGGACGATGAAATGCTCGCCCTTGCGCGTCTGGAAGTCGAGCGTGCCGCCCAGCGTGATGACGAACTGCCGCGCCGGCGCATCGTGCCAGGCGAAGGTGCCGCCCGACCGCGTTTCCTGAAAAGAGACGCTGGTGGCGCCGGCCTTCCCGCTCAGCAGGTCGTCGCGCGCGCCAGCGGTCAGCTCGATGGTCCCTTCCTCGAAATACGAGTTGCCGTCGGCGCCGCTCCATATCCGCACACACCGGATCATCGCCGCCTCCGTTCGTCCTACAGTCCAAGCCGATACACCATGCACCAATCGGAGCGCCAGCGAAATGGGTCGTCGCCATCCGCCTTGGCCACCGCATCCGTGTTCGATACCCTGCGCAAAAGCGACGGGGGCGGCGATGGACTGGTCGAGGCGCAACGTTCTGGCGGCGGTGCTGGCAACGGCGCTTGGTCCCGGCGCACTGGCCCAGACGCCGCGCCGCGGCGGCACGCTGCGCAGCATCGTCAATCCCGAACCACCGGCATTGATCCTGGCACTCAACCAGCTTCTGCCCACGCTGCTGGTCGCCGGGAAGATCTACCAGGGCCTGCTGCGCTACAGCTTCGACCTGAAACCCCTGCCGGCGCTGGCAAGGTCCTGGTCCATCTCGCCCGACGGCCTGGTCTATACCTTCACCCTGCAGCCGGACGTGACATGGCACGACGGCGAGGCGTTCACCGCCGACGATGTGGTGTTCACCACCACCAAAATGCTGCCCGAAACCCATGCGCGCTGGCGCGGGATGTACGAGCATTGCAAGGAGATCGTCGCCGTCGATCCGCACACCGTCCGCTTCGTCCTGAAGCAGCCGTTCGGCGCGTTCATCTCGGCCTTCCTGCAGAACGGCTGCCCGATGATGCCGAAGCACATCTACGATGGCAAAGGCGACTACCGCGCCAACCCTGCCAACACGACGCCGATCGGTACCGGACCGTTCAAGCTCGCCGAATGGCGCAAGGGCAGCTTCATCCGCCTGGTCCGCAACGACAGATACTGGAAACCGAACCAGCCGTATCTCGACGAGATCGTTTACGAGGTGGTCCCCGACAGCGCGCAACGGGTTGCCGCGATCGAAAGCGGCCGCGTGGACATGGTGCAGAACAACGACATCGAGTACTTCGATGTCCCGCGCCTGAAGGCTCTGCCGCAGCTCGACTTCTTCACCAAGGGCAACGAGGCGATCGCGCCGATCTCCTGGATGGACATCAACCTGCGTCTGCCGAAGTTCCAGGACAAGCGCTTCCGCAAGGCGATGATGCACGCCCTCGACCGCCAGTTCATCGTCAACAACCTGTATTTCGGCCTGGGCAAGGTGGCGAACGGACCGATCGCCACCTCCACGCGCTACTACGACGACGGGGCGCTGGTGAAATACCCCTACGACCCCAAGCGAGCCATCGCGCT
>DATBKQ010000335.1:0-2797 GCA_036555825.1 Acetobacteraceae bacterium
AGCAACAAGGCGATCTCCGCCCGCCTGAGCATCAGCGTGAAGACGGTCGAAACCTACAAGGCACGGGCGATGGGGAAGCTTGGCTTCCATAGCAGGGTCGAACTGGTTCGTTGCGCCGCGGACCAGGGCTGGCTGCGCGAATAGCGGCGCGGCGGGGCCGGCGACCCGGCGCCGCCTGACCCGGGTCACATCGTCTTCAGGAAGTTCGTCAGCTTGGTCGCCGCGGTGAGCTTGTCGGTCTTGTCGAGCGCCGCGAGTTCCGCCGCGAGCCGGTCCATCGCTGCCTCGTAGATCTGCCGCTCGGAGAAACTCTGATCCGGCTGACCGGCGTTGCGATGCAGGTCCCGGACCACTTCGGCGATCGCCAGCGGATCACCCGAGTTGATCTTCGCCTCGTACTCCTGCGCCCGGCGCGACCACATGGTGCGCTTGATCCGTGCCCGCCCTTTCAGGACCGACAGGGCTTCGTCGAACAGCTTGCGTGTCGCGAGCTTGCGCAGCCCGGCGCTGCGCGCCTTGGCCACCGGGACGCGCAGCGTCATCCGGTTCTCTTCGAAGGTGATGTGGATCAGTTCCAGCTTATGTCCGGCAATCTCCTCGGTGGCGATCCGCTCAACCTTGCCGACGCCATGGGTGGGATACACCACGTGGTCGCCTTCCGCGAAGACCTCCGGCTTGGCCGGCGGCCGCGGGGGGATGCGGTCGGGCATCGGCGGCCGGCGGTCCGCCATTGGCGCGACGTGCGCCGCAGGCGCCGCTGGCGGCGGAGCGGCCCTCGTGGCGAGAGGCTGCGGCGGAGTGGCCGGCGCCGGTCTGCTCTCGGGTTTCGGCGACGCGGCCTTGGATGCGCCTGGCCGGCCCGGAGCGGCCACCTTCATCTCTGGCTTGGCGACCGGCTTTTCCGCTGCTTCCTTGCCCGGCTTCGGGGGCGCCGCCGTCTTCTTTACCGCCGCCGCCTGCGCCGCCCTGGCCCGGGCCGGAGCCGGGCCAGAGGCAGCCGGGCGGCGGGAAGCCGTTGCCCGATGACCCTTCGCCGCGGTTCCAGCCGATACCTTCATGCCTGACACCTCTTGATGTTGCCCCTCAGCGCCATGCGATCGCATCGGCACCCCAGCCGGACAGCCAGCCGCATCGCACGCCCCCGCTCCGAAGGATCGCCTCCTGGGAATGGCGCCGGCTGTCGCGTCGGCCGCGACGCTGCCGCCGTCCATACAAACTAATATAGCATCACGGCGGCGTTACGTCACCGGGGAAGCGACGCACTACAACGTAATGGTCTGACGCACTTCCGGTTGTACCAGCGACCCGCCGATTGGCTCACGGCTTGCCAGCATTGGGCGAGAACAATTTCGCCTTGCCCGGCGTATCTTTCCACTCATCGGCGTCGGGTGGCGGCTCCCCCTTGCGGGTAATGTTCGGCCACAGCGCCGCGTAGGTGCGGTTCTGCTCCAGCCAATCCGTTGCCTTGTCGTCACTGTCCGGCACGATCGCCTCGGGCGGGCATTCCGGTTCGCAGACGCCGCAATCGATACATTCGTCCGGGTGAATGACCAGCATGTTCTCGCCGACATAGAAGCAGTCGACCGGACAAACCTCGACGCAATCCATGTACTTGCAGCGGATGCAGGCTTCGGTGACCACATAGGTCATGTCTCAAATCCCCGGCGCGGCTCTGGCGCGTGATGACCGGAGGTCTGAATCACGCGCTCATGTAAAGACAGC
Source organism: Acetobacteraceae bacterium (assembly GCA_036555825.1). Classification (GTDB taxonomy): domain Bacteria; phylum Pseudomonadota; class Alphaproteobacteria; order Acetobacterales; family Acetobacteraceae; genus JAMXLO01. Next base: position 1,723 of record DATBKQ010000335.1, read on the forward strand.
CAAAGCAGGGTGAGGTCAACCAACCTGACCGCATCATGCTTCAGTGTCGGCGATATGCCGACGAACAGGCTCAGGTGCAAGGTCCGCAGACCTGCTAGCTGATCTCCTCATACAGCGTTCGCGCCTCGGCCGTGGGGCCTCGCCGCGCCGCCAGGGCAACCACCCGCACCACCCGAACCGAGCCATGCACGGGCACGGTGAGGACGTCGCCAATGCGCAACCGCGCGTGCGCCTTGTCGGTGGCCTGGCGATTGATCCGGATCGAGCCTCGCGCGACGAGTGCGGTGCAGTCGCTGCGCTGACGCATGAAGCGGGCGCACCACAGCCATTTGTCGAGACGCTGCCAGTCGCGGTCCTCGGTCTCCGGTATCGCTGTCTCCCTTAGTGTCCTCTCCCCGAAGTTCGTCGCATTATGGGACGAACGAAGGGGATACGGCGGCCACTGATGCGAAAAATGGGGGCCGAAGCGCAGACGGAAGCTCGCCGACGCCATGGGGCATCCGGCTGATCGTGCTGCACGACACGGCCGACTGGAACGCCCGGCGCGGTCCGGCGGTGTTCCTGGGCTTGGCACGCCGGACCGGCCGGTGCGTATTGCCGTTCGGCGCCAATGTAGTGTGCGGCCCGGGCGTAGGTGGTGCTGGCTTCGGCGGCTGATGCAACGCAAAGGACGCCAAGGGCGCAAAGGTCGCGAAGCAATTTATATTATTGCGCTTCGCGCATTCGTGCGGTGGGGCTGGAATTGGCCGAAGGCGGAAATCCATCTTGGTGATCTTTGGGTCCTTCGCGAGCTTTGCGTTGAATCCCATCAACGAAGCGGCGCCGGGACACGATCTCAACCCTCCCTCATCAGGCTTTAATGCTTCAGTGCCGCCAGCGCGGCAAAAGGGTGGTGCGCCTGGATCGGGACGGCCGGGTCCGGACCGGTCCTTCGCCGGCGGAGCGGGAGCAGCATGGCCGGCGCCGGCGGTCCGAATTCATCGGCCGATGCCACGCCGGCCGGCAGTACGCGGAACCCCAGGCGGCGCAGTACGACGGGCAGCAGGTCGGCCTTCACCGAGAAGCGGGACGCGAG